>NZ_KB891230.1 GCF_000373365.1 Parafrankia discariae | reverse complement strand
CGAGTGGTCGCGGAACACCTCGCTGGGCAGCTTGCCGCCGAAGTCACGGCGCAGCCAGCGCTGGTTGGTGTAGTGCCGGTCGCAGCGGTCCAGGTAGAACGGGATCCAGCCGATGCCGCCCTCGGAGNAGGCGAACTTCAGGTCCGGGTAGGTCCGCATCGCCGGNCCCCACAGCAGGTCCTGCNCGNNNAGCGAGGAGATCTGGCAGGCCAGGATGATCAGGTTGTCGATCGGCGCGTCCGGGGCGAGCTTGAGCGCGCCGAACCCGGTGCCGATGTGCAGGCACATCACCAGCCCGGTGTCCGACAGCTCCTGGAACACCGGGCCCCAGTAATCGATGTCGTGGTAGCTGGGCAGGCCCTCCAGGTGCGGCAGCTCGGGCATGGTGACCGCCCGACAGCCCTTCGCCGCCACCCGTCGGATCTCGTTCACCATCAGCTCCGGCTTCCAGGTCGGAAGCAGCGCCAGCGGGATGAACCGGCCCGGGTACGTGCCGGCCCACTCGTCGATGTGCCAGTTGTTGTACGCCTGGATCATCGTGACGGTGGTGTCGGTCTTGTAGTGGTTGAGATGCCCGGCGCTGAACCCGGCGAACGTCGGGAAGCACATCGAGGCGATGATGCCGTTACGGTCCATGTCCCGGACCCGGTCGTGGATGTCGTACACCCCCGGGCGCATCTCGGCGAAGCCGGCGGGGTCCTTGCCCCACTCCTCGGCCGGCCACGACACGACCGCGTTCAGGCCGCTGACACCCGTCACCCGGCCCTGGTAGATCCACTGGTCCACGCCCTGGTCGTTGCGCACGACATGCGGGGCCTGGTCGACCAGGTTCGCCGGGACGTGGTTCTTGAACATGTCAGGCGGCTCGACCACGTGGTCGTCGATGCTCACCAAGACCATGTCGTCGATGTTCATGATCCTCCTCGACTGGCGGGTCCGCAGCGTGCGCCAGACCACATCATCAGCGTCTCTATCTGTTTCTACGCTTCCCAGCTCTGGCCGTCTCTGCGTATACGGCCAACAAGCCCACGAAATCGGCCAGGGATACGCGCGGCTTATCCCGGGTGACCGGGGTGCGCCTGTGCGTCATCGGATCGCTCCGGCATGTCTCCCGGCGGGGCGACATCTCGCCGCATCCGTACCCCCTCCCTGATCAACCATGACTGATGAGCAGGTCAGACGCCATCGAAGCGGCCTGCCGATCGGCTACCCCCAGCGTGTCCGAGATCTCACCGTGGCCCCTTGATCTCAACCGCGGTCGAAGTCCCAGACTCGGCCACCGGTGATGGTGACGGTCGATGGTGATGAAGGGATGCCCGATGAAGGCAGCGGCGTTCGCGCGGCACGGTGGCCCGGAGGTTCTCGAACTGACGGACCTGGCCACCCCGGTGGCCGGGCCCGGCCAGGTGCGGGTCAGGGTCCGGTTCGCCGGAGTCCAGCCGATCGACTGTGCCGTCCGCGCGGGCCGCACACCGCCCGGGATGACACTCCGACTCCCGACGATCCCCGGCAACGAGTTCGCCGGCCTCGTCGATCAGGTCGGCGCCGAGCCCGACGGGGACGGCGGGGACGGCGGCGGGGCCCACGGCATCGCGGTGGGGACCGAGGTGCTCGGCTTCGGGCGGCTGGGTTCGTATGCCGAGTACGTGGTGGTACCGGCCGATCAGGTGACCGCCAAGCCGGCCGGCATGCCCTGGGAGGTCGCGGGTGGGTTCAGCGGCGGGGCACAGACCGCCCACATCGCGCTGGGGGAACTGGGGGTCGGCAAGGACGACACCGTGCTGGTCCACGCCGCCGCCGGCGCGGTCGGGACGGTCGCCGTCCAACTGGCCGTACGCGCCGGCGCGACCGTCATCGGCACCGCCGGCGCGGCCAACCACGACTATCTGCGCGCCCTGGGCGCGATCCCGGTCGCCTACGGCGACGGCCTGGTCGAACGCGTCCAGGCGCTCGCGCCCCAGGGTGTGGACGCCGCCCTGGACGGAGTCGGCGGCGACGCGCTGACCGCGTCACTGGCCCTGGTCGCCGACCGGGGCCGGATCCTCACCCTCGTCGAGCACGGCCGGGCGGGCGAGCTCGGGATCCGGGTCACTCCCCACCTCCGGTCAGCCGCCCGGCTGGCCGAGCTGGCCGACCTCCAGGCGCGCGGAGCCCTGCGCGTCCACGTCCGCCGGGTCGTCCCGCTCGCGGACGCCGCCGAGGCACACCGGGAGCTGGAGACGGGACACGGCCGCGGCAAGGTCGTCCTCGCCGTCGGCACGGACTGAAACCCGCCCGCCCGCTCCTCAGCCCGCCCGGCTCGTCGCCAGGAGACGCCCGTCCCGGTCGTAGGCCCGGACGACCGGTCGGGTGGCCTCATACCAGTCGTAGTAGTTGAAAAGCCTTCGGTTGTTCTGGTTGAAGTCCTCGAACCCGGGCTCACCGGGCTGTGGACCGGGCTCGGGCGGATCGGTCTGGACGGTCCTGACCACGACCTTCCCGTCCTGGATGGGAACCTCGACGATGTCGCCGGAGGGAGTCGTCGCGGTGACCCGGGCAACCCGGGCCGACACCCGTCCGCCACGGTCATGGACCGTGCGACTGTCACCGGGGCCGCTACTGAAGCCGGGTCCCAGACGGCCACCGAAGCCGCCACCGATCCCGTGACTTCCGCCGGCGTGCTCCAGCTCGAGATCCGTCCGGGGCATCGTGTCGTGCCCGCCCCCCGAGTTGTAGACATACGCCCCGTCGACGTCCAGTCGACCTGCCGCGTCCGCCGGCACGTCGCAGTCGACGAACGTCGAGGGGTTCGACAGGATCACGGTCGCTCCGGTGACGTCCCGCGCCGCCGCCCACACCGTCAGCTCGCCCGGCTGGAAACGCGCCGGGTCCGCCGGCCCAGGACCGGACTGCAGGCACTCGATCACGAGATGTGCCGCTTCGTCCGGGGTGAAGGTGACCGGCTGGAGCCGGGTGATCCGCGGGCCCGGCGGAAGGTCGGCGGGCGCGAGGGAGGCCTTCCCCGTGCCACCCCCCAGGGTCAGACCGGCCGCGATCCCCACCGCGGCCACGGCGAAGGCCACCGCCGGGGCGGCCCGCCGCGTGACCCGGCGCCGGCGCTCCCCCGGAACCCGGGCCCGTACGCCGGCCCACAGATCACCCGACGGCCGGACGTCCACCGCCCGCGCCGCGCCGCGAAGGCGTTCGGCCATCTCCTCGTCGGAGGTCACGCCGCACCTCCTCTCGTCACGTCCAGTTCCGATGAGCCGAGCCGGGGCGACACGGCGCCACCGCCGCCTGATCCCGGCGGCTGCCGCACGTCGTCGGATCGCGGTCCCATCGCCGTCTTCAGCGACGGGTCGGCCCGCAACCGGGCCAGGCCCCGTGACGCGTGGGTCTTCACAGTCCCGACCGAGCAGCCGAGGATCTCCGCGACGCGGGCCTCGGACAGGTCCTCGCAGTAACGCAGCACCACGACGGCCCGCTGCCGCGTCGGCAGGGCGGCCAGCGCCGTCGCGAGCCCCGCCCGGTCCTCCACCGCCGCCAGCTCACCGGCGGACCCGCCGACCAGCCTGTCGGGCACCATGGGCATCAGCGTCTCGACCACCCGGCGGCCGCGGAACCGTCGCCGATGAGCGTTGACGAGGATTCGCCGCACGTAGGCGTCCGGGGAGTCGCACACCCGGACCTTCCGCCAGGCGACGAAGGTACGGGCCAGTGCCGTCTGCGCCAGGTCCTCCGCCTCGGCCGCGTCGCCGGTCAGCAGGTACGCGACGCGCAGCAGGGCCGGCAGCCGGGCGGCGAAGTACGCCCGGAACTCATCGTGTTCATCGTCGTCCATCAGCCCTCCTCAACCCCCCAGAGGCCCCCGGGGCCCGTTCGGGTTGACCGCGGCGAACTGACCGACCCGACGTCGCAGACGGGACCGATCATGACGGGGCGGGTTTGACTTCGAGCACACTCCAAGTCCTAGCTTCGAGACATGACCGCGGTCGACGAGCTCAGCGAGGACGGTCCTCAGGCGGAGGACGGGCCTCGGGCGCCGGACGGGCCTGCGTCGGGCCGCCGGGAATCCGGGGTGGGACGGCCCTCTGCCGGCGTCGCCCGGTCGGCGGACAGCGGCCTCACCATCGCCGAGGCGGCGACGGTGAGCGGCGTGAGCGCGCACACTCTGCGGTACTACGAGCGGGTGGGCCTCATGCTCGAACGGGTGACGCGGGCTCCGTCGAGCCATCGCCGCTACGACGACGGGGACCTGCGCTGGATCGCGACGCTCACCGCGCTGCGCCGTACCGGCATGCCGATCCGCCAGATCGCGCGGTACGCGGCGCTGGTACGGGCCGGCAACGGCAACGAGACCGAACGACTCAAGCTGCTCAGCGCCCACAGACAGCACGTCGCCGAGCGGCTCGACGAGGTTCGCCGCCATCTCACGGCCATCGACACCAAGATCGATATCTATCGGGAAAGGACGAGGCGACCGATGTCCCACGACACACCGCGCCGGGTACCACTCGGTTCCCAGGGACTCCAGGTCAGCGCGCAGGGCCTGGGCTGCATGGGCATGTCCGACTTCTACGGCGCGACCGACGACACGGAATCGCTCGCCACCATCGCGCGGGCCCTCGACCTGGGAGTCACCTTCCTCGACACCGCCGACATGTACGGACCGCACACCAACGAAAAACTGGTCGGACGGGCCATCTCCGGCCGGCGCGACGAGGTGACCCTCGCGACCAAGTTCGGGATCGTCCGCGACCCGGACAACCCCCAGGCGAGGAACATCGACGGCCGGCCGGAGTACGTCCGTTCGGCCTGCGACGCTTCCCTTTCCCGGCTCGGGGTCGACCACATCGACCTCTACTACCAGCACCGGGTCGACCCGACTGTGCCGATCGAGGACACCGTCGGCGCCATGGCCGAACTGGTCGCCGCCGGAAAGGTGCGCTACCTCGGCCTCTCCGAAGCATCACCGGCCACGATCCGCCGGGCGCACGCCGTGCATCCGATCTCAGCGCTGCAGACCGAGTACTCGATCTGGTCACGTCACCCTGAGGAGGAGATCCTCCCGACACTGCGTGAACTCGGCATCGGCTTCGTCGCCTACAGCCCGCTGGGACGGGGATTCCTGACCGGAACCTTCCGCACCCTGGACGATTTCGAGGCCGGTGACTTCCGTGCCGGCATGCCTCGGATGAACTCCGAGAACCTGGCCGCCAACCTCTCGGTCGTCGACCGGATCGAGGAGATCGCGACGGCGCGGAACGCGACACCGGCACAGGTGGCGCTCGCCTGGGTGCACCACCGGGGAGACGACATCGTCCCAATCCCCGGAACGAAACGACGCCACTACCTGGAACAGAACATCGCCGCCGCCGCCCTCACGCTGACACCGGGCGAGGTGGAGATCCTCACCAGGGCCGGGGAGGCCGTACAGGGCGAGCGCTACCCGGACATGTCCAACGTCAATTTGTGATCTCGACAATTTGTGATCTCGACGCACCATCAGCCGGGCCGTGCCGGCCGCGGCCGAACCGGTGGCCACCAGCCATACCGGTGGCCACCAGCCATACCGATGGCCACCGGCCATACCGACGGTGGTTGTCAGCCGTGCCGGCGACGGATCCATCCGCGCACCGCGAACCCGGCCACGACGGCGGCGGACGCCGCGAATCCCGCCGCGGCGGCCCGCCTCACCGCATCCGTAAGACCGGGCAGGACCCCGGAGATGCCGGGCTCCACCCGGCGGCTCCCCAGAGCCAGGCCGCCGATACGAGAATCGGCGTCGGCCCCGATGGTGACGAGCGGGCCGGCCGAGCCGTCGAGCTCGACCGTCATGCCTTCGGCGGCGAGGAGGTCGGCGAGCCCGCGCAGGGCGGTACGCCCGGTGGGGACGGTGGCCGGCAGCGCGCCGGGCGGAAGGGCGGCCAGGAGGTCCCCCGCCATCGACCACAGCCGGCCCGGCTGAAGAGTGGTGATCCGGATACGGTCACCGGACGCCTCCAGGCGCCCGCCGACCGACCCGGAACCGTCTTCGGCGCTGAAGGCGACATCACCCTCGAAGCGGGCTGTCACGAGTGCGCGGCGCCGTTTCCTGCGTTGCCGCCCGAGTCGTTATCCGAGGTGACGATCCGCAGCGTGCCATGCAGCCGCCAGGTCGCGCGCGGAGCGTCGGGCCCGGTGTCCCGCGGTACCTCGACGAGCATGTCGACGAACTGGTAGTTGATCGCCGCGCCTCTACTCGTCAGGTAAGACCATAGATCCTTACCCAGATCCGTCCAGTCAACGACCGCGTGGTCTCTACTGGTCTGCGTCATGGTCATGTCCCCCATTTTCGGCCGGGCGCGGAATTCGCGAAGCTGGCGAACTTCAACTCCGAAGGTACGACGGCCCGCACCGGACCACATCTTGAAAAGACCAGCCGGGCCGATTTCTCCTGTCAGGCCAGGGAATCCGGGCACTCGGCAAGAAACAGCGGATAGGGCCGACGGCATACTGGACGGCCCAACGAAATAGGCGGATATCGGTCCCGGGAGCCGCCGCGGTCGCGGTCGAGGTCGATCGCCGCCGGCCAGGTCAGGCGCGGCCTGACACCCGGGGGCCCGGGGGGCGCCCCCCTGCGACATCGCGGCCAACAGCGCAGCTGACCACAGATCAGCAAGCAGCCGAACCAGCTCGTGGACAAAACCGTCCACAATGCGAACCGCTATCCAAACATCACGGGGCCGACCATAGCCCTAGAGTCCTAGAGTCCTAGAGTCCTAGCTGCTCCAGGCTACGTTCTTACAGGCCCGATCGAGGGCCCTGGTCGGCTTGACGTTCCTTTTCGGGCCGCTCGGGTCGAATGGGTACGGACCGACATTGTTCACTCGCCCCCGTTGCTGACGCCGCCGAGTTGTTCGACCCGCTGGGCCGCAGGTCGGTCAGCACGGCGACGGAGGCGGTGGGTGAGCCGTCCGGCGCACGAGCAGACGGCTCCGAATCCTGTGACGTGACACCGCCCGCCAGCGGCCCCCGGTGCCCTGGCGGCTCAGGGCGCGGTGAGGGCTGCGGTGGGCTGGAGGCGGGAGGCGCGGGTGGCGGGGTAGAGCCCGGCGACCGCGCCGATGACGATAGTGGCGCCGAAAGCGAGAAGCATCGCCCAGGAGGGGACGACGGTAGGCCAGGCCTGAGTGGTGGCGTAGCACGTGGTGACGCCGGTGCCGAGGATGAGTCCCGCTATCCCGCCGAGTGTGGACAGGAGAAGCGCCTCGGCGAGGAACTGGTTGCGGATGTCCCCGCGTGTGGCCCCGAGCGCGCGGCGAAGTCCTACCTCGCCTCGTCGTTCGAGGACGGATATGACCATAGTGTTCGCGACGCCGATGCCGCCGACGAGCAGCGCGACGGAACCGAGGCCGAGCAGGAGCCCGCCGAGGGTGGAGTCGGCCGCGTGCTGTGCGGCGAGGGCGTCGGAGGGACGTGAAACGTCGACCTCGTTGGGCGCCGTGGGGTTGGCCGTGCGGGCGAGCAGCGTCTGCACGGCTTCGACATGGTTGGGGTCTGTGCGGGTGTACAGGGTGGTCGGGTGGGTGTCGAAGCCGAGCAGGTCGGCGGCGACGGGCCAGCCCACGAGGGCGGCGCGGTCGAGCTCGGGCGCGAGGCCGACCGGGGCGAGGATGCCGACCACGGTGAACCACTGGCCGTCTAGGTGGATCTGCTGATCCGGTCCGGTCGAGTCGACGCCCAGGTGGGCTGCCGCCGTCGATCCGAGTACCACAGCGGGATAGTGCTGGGTCGCCTCGTTGAGGTAGGTACCGGCGACGATGTCGGCGCCGACGGTGTCGGGCAGGTCCAGCCTGGTTGCCAGCACGGCGATACTGCCGGATTCCGCAGCCGGGATGTGGTCGTTGCGGTAGACCTTGGCGTCTGGCACCAGGCCCGTGGCGCTGACCGACTCGACGTCGCCGATCACGCCGATCATTGTGACGGCCTCGGTCGGCAGGTGTGCCTGATCACCGAAGAGGTTCTGGCCGGGGCTGATGGTGAGCAGGTTGGTGCCGAGTGCGGCGATCTGGCGGTGGAAGTCCTCCCGGCTGGAGGAGGAGATGCCGATCACCGAGATCATGGCCGCGATGCCGATCGCGATCCCCAGGGCGGACAGCGCGACACGCGTCGGTCGCGAGCGCAGACCTGCGGTGCCGACTCGGACCAGCTCCCGCGCCGCGAGCCGGACCGGGCGAAGCACCGGGTCGGCATCCGGCACCGGTCCGGGGTGAGTCGCAGGTCCGGACTCGCTCGTCGGCGAGATGCCGTCCTGAGTAGACACGTCGGTCGTTGGTGAGGCACCGGTCGTTGATCGGGCGGTGGTCATGCGCGGGCTCCCTGAGGTGTCCGGACGTCTCCGCTGTCGCCGACCTTGTGGCCGTCCCGCATCTCGATGCGTCGTGGCAAGGCGGCGGCGATGTCGCGGTCATGCGTGATGATCACGATGGTGGTTCCGGCGGAGTGGAGCTGTCGTAGCAGGACCATCACCTCGGTCCCGGACGAGGAGTCGAGGTTGCCGGTGGGTTCGTCGGCCAGCAGCAGCGTGGGCTCGCCGACCACAGCGCGGGCGATCGCGACGCGTTGGCGTTCGCCGCCGGAGAGCTCGTGCGGCCGGTGGTGGACTCGGTGATTGAGACCGACCCGGTCAAGGGCTGCGCGTGCGCGTTCGAGCCGTTCCGAACGACGTATGCCGCCGTACAGCAGCCCATCGGCCACGTTGTCCAGCGCCGGCACGCCAGGGGCGAGGTGGAACTGCTGGAAGATGAATCCGATGCGCTGCGCGCGCAGCACCGAGCGCTGGTCGTCACTCAGCGCGTGGACCGGCTGGCCGTCGACGGTAACGATTCCCGTCGTCGGCCCATCGAGGGTGCCCAGCAGGTGGAGCATCGTCGACTTGCCCGACCCGGACGGCCCTACGATCCCGACGAGCTCGCCATAGTTGATCCGCAGGCTGACGTCGGCCAGCGCGCTGACCGGGCCGAAGCGCCTGGACACCCGGTCGAGGACGACGATGGGAACCGCGGCGCTCACTGGGCGACCCGCACGGTGACGCCCTCGGCGATGCCCGCACCGCTGATCTCGACCTTGCCGTTGGCGAACATCCCGGTCGTCACCGGTACGAACGTCGACTGCCCGTCCTGGACCGTCTGGACCGCGTACCCGCCGTCCGGCTTCGCCACGAGCGCGGTCACCGGCACGGTCAGTGCATTCGCCCGCTGCCCCGTGACGATCGTCAACGTCACCGGCGACGAATCGAAGCCACCGGCGAGCGCAGAGGGATCGTCGAACGACACGATCACGGTGACGAAGGTCTTGTTCTGCTCCTCAATGGTCTGCGCGACCGTGCCGACGCTGCTGACCGTGCCGTCGAGATGTTGACCGGTCGGAAGCGCGATGGTCGCAGGGTCGTCTGCGTGGACGAGATGTTGCAGCGACACGTCCAGCGGGATCGATGCCACCTGCGTGGTGCCGCTGTAGGTGATGACCTGCTGGTTGGGTTGCAGACCCAGATGGCTGCCGACCGGGATGGCCTGGAGGGCGACCCGGATGTCGCCGTCGTGGACGAAGATCTGGTCGGGGGAGACTGTGCCTGTGACGGGTAGCCCGCTCTTGGCCTGCCACGCCTGCACGGCCGAGGCGGTGGCGGCGTCGAAGGTGTCATCAACGGCGAAACCGGTGTAGCCCAGCTCCTGGAGGCTGGCCTCCAGCTCTTTCACATCGGGACCCACTGTGCCTGTGGCGAGTGTCCGGTACGGCGTCGCGGTGCCGTGCAGAAGGATGACCGGCCTGCCGTCGACCGCGTACACGGGTTGGCCGATCTTCACAGTTGGGCCCGGCGCTGCGATCCAGGTGACAACTCCGGACTGCTGCTGGGCGACGAGCCCGACCGGCTCGCCGTAGGAGATCAGACCGCCGACCTGCTGGGTCTGGGTGAGGGTGCCGCGTTGGACCGTCGCGGTCGCCGTGGGAACCGGCCCGGTCGGCGACGGCGGCGGGCTGCCGCCGAATCCCAGGGCGGCGGCGACGATCAGCGCGACGGCTCCCGCCCCCGCGAGGACGAGCAGGTGCCGGCGTGGTCGGCGCTGTAGCGGGCTCGTCCACGAGGCAGTCATCGCCCGCGCCCAGGCCCTGCTCGGCACATACCGGCCGCCGGCCTTGTACTCGGCTGCCGTCTGCGGGGCGGTCACGGAAGTCTCACCGGTTCTGGTCTCACCGGTTCTGGTTTCGTCGGTCCCGGTCCCGGTCATGGTCACGCGCCGGCCTTGTCGAGGATGCCCTGGCACTGCTGGGCCGCCTGTTGGAACGCCGGATCGCCACGGTCAACGTCCGCGCCGGCGAACAAGCCGCCGGCCGAGCCGGGCTGGGGGTCGGGGAAGCCCGGCAGACCGTTGTCGCGCATGCACTGCGCGAAGGCCACATAGACATCGAGATCCGCGTCGCCCGGTTCTCCCCTGCTGCCCGCGGGAAGCAGATCCTGGCAGACGGCCAGCGCCTGCTTCACGGCTGGATCGTCCGGATCAACACCCTCCCCGAACTGCGGAACTTCCGTGGACGGGTCCGGGTCAGCCATGTCGATGTCGTGGTCGCGCATGCACTGCGCGTACGTCTGTACCGTCGGCGTCCCAGTGACACCGCCGCCGGACGCCGTCCCGCCCGGCGCCGTGCCACCGCCGGAGCCGCAACCGGCCAACGCCATGACCACCAGGCTCAGGCCGGCGGCCGCCGTCGCCAACGGCCGCGTGGTTCTGATCATCCGTGTCCTCCGTCGTGGTCGAGCGATACCGAGTACGGCGCCCAGTGGACGGCATCGCGGATAACCAGGCCGTAACGTCGGCGGCGCTGGTTATCCGACGGTTATGCCGACGGCGCCACGCTGGACGGGCACCGCACCGGGGCGCAGGCGAGGCGAAGGGCGGAAAGCGGATGGTTCGGGTGATGGTCGTGGAGGACGAACCAGAGCTCGCCGGTGCGCTCTGCGAGGCGTTGACACGCGAGTCGTTCGCGGTCGACGTCGCCTACGACGGCGGCGAGGCACTGAAGAAATACGCCGCTCACGACTACGACGTCGTCGTCCTGGATCGGGACCTGCCCGTCGTGCACGGCGATGACGTCTGCCGCGCGATCGTCGCGGCCCAACGATCGACCCGGGTGCTGATGCTCACCGCCGCCTCGGCGATCCGCGCCCGGGTCGAAGGACTCGCGATCGGCGCCGACGACTACCTCGTGAAGCCCTTCGCCCTGGCCGAGCTGTCCGCCCGCGTGCACGCTCTCGCCCGCCGCACCGCGCCGGCCGCCGCTCCAATCCTCGAACGCGCCGGCCTACGCGTAGACCAGGCCAGCCGGACCGTCACCCGAGACGGCCACTCCATCACCCTGACGAACAAGGAATACGCGGTCCTGGTCGAACTGCTCCGCGCCGCCGGCGGCGTCCTGTCCGCCGAGCAGCTACTGGAGAAGGTCTGGGACGAGAACATCGACCCCTTCACCAACACCGTCCGCATGACGGTGATGAAACTGCGCCGCAAGCTCGGCACACCGCAACTGATCGAAACGCTGCCGGCGGCCGGATACCGCATCCGATGAGCCGCCTGAGCCTGCGCGCCCGTCTCACCGTCCTCTACGGCGCACTGTCCATCCTCGCCGCAGCGGTAATCCTCACGCTGCTCTACCTGGTCGTCCAAGCCCGCCTCGACGCCGAGCTCACCGGAGACGCCGAGTCCCGCATCGCCGCTCTGCAACAGCGGGCCGGCCAGGCAGGCGAAACGACGATCACCACACCCAACGGGAGCCGGATCAGCCTCGACGACCTCACCGAACAGATCAGAGGCAACGAGGAAAAGATCCGGAACGCCGCCCTCGACACACTCCTCGTTCGAGGCAGCGGCATCGTCCTCGCCATCGGCCTCGCCACCTCGGGCACCGGCTGGATCATCGCCGGCCGCGGCCTGCGACCACTCCATGCCATCACCGCCACCGCCGAGCAGATCGCGCGGTCCACCGGCCCGCACCGCGACCTCAGCCGGCGGATCGCGCTGACCAGACACAGCGACGACATCAGACGGCTGGCCGATGCCTTCGACGCCATGCTCGAAACCCTCGACCACGCCTTCGATGGCCAACGCCGCTTCGTCGCGAGCGCCTCCCACGAACTACGCACCCCACTCGCGCTGGAACGAGCCGTAATCGAGCTCGAAGCGACCAAACCAGCCGCTCACCCCGACACCGTCCACTTCGCCGACCGCCTGCTGGCCATCAACACCAGGAACACCGACCTCGTCGACCGGCTCCTGACCCTCGCCGACGGAGGTAACGAACTCACCGAACCGGTCCTCGTCGATCTCGCCGACGTCGCGGCCGACGTTCTCGCCCAGACCAGAACGGACACCCCGACCAGCGCCCGGATCACCGCCGACCTGGCTACCGCTCCGGTGCTCGGCGATCCCATCCTGCTCCACCAACTCGTCCGCAACCTGGTCGAGAACGCGGCCAACCACAACGTGCCGGGCGGCTGGATCAGAATCGGCACCGGCACCGGCCCGACGTACCTGGCCATCACGAACAGCGGTCCGCTACTGCGCCCTCAGGACGTGAACGGACTCTTCGAACCCTTCCGGCGCGGCCGACCCGACCGAACACGTGGCACAGGCCGCCGCGGGTTCGGCCTCGGCCTCACGATCGTCAAGGCCATCTCCGACAGCCATCACGCGCAGATCACCGCTCTCCCCAGGCAGGACGGCGGACTGGACCTGCGCATCACATTCCCGGCAGCGCCCTCACCCCGGTGACGGCCCAGCTGGGACAACTCCGTGACCCTCCAATACCCCGAACGCCTACGCCGCTGGTCACCTCGCCCATGCGCACCATGCCCGCGCATCCGACCGCGACAGCACCACCTTCACCACCGGCCTCGACGGCATCGCAGCTTCACGACACTGCGACCCCCAAGCCGCACTTACTACAGTGAGTAGCAAGGCAGTCGAGGAGCGCAAGGGGCTCGAACCACCCGCAAGCCCCTGACCTGCACAAACGCCTCGCCGCCACGCGACACGCAGCCAGCCGCACAAGAAAAACGATCAATAAATTGAACGTCTTCGCAGGTCATCATGTATGTGACTCTGCGTGGTGGAGACGAGGGGACTTGAACCCCTAACCCCTGCCTTGCAAAGGCAGTGCTCTGCCAGTTGAGCTACGCCCCCGTGAGGTCGACCGCCCAGGCGTCACCGCCCTGAGTGACCGATGCCTGTCAAGAGTACGGCATGACTGCCAGCGCGGGGATGGTCCGGCTGGCTCCTGGCCGCTGATGCCTGGCCGTCCAGAGACCTGCCGGCTCACGCTGTCGCGGTGGCGCCCGCCGGTCGTCCGTCAGCGGGTCGCCGGCCGCCGTCGCGCCCAACCCCGCCGACGCGTGGGTGGCGTCGTTCTCCAGTAGTCACATCCAGTTCACGCTCAGGGGCCGTTTACATGGGTCTTTGTTGTGTGTAGTCGAGGTTTCGCGCCGCGACGCTGCCCACCCAGGGTGTGTGTTGAACCAGAGTGCCACGAATCGGCCGTAGCTCGTGACAAACGGGTGGCAATGCGCCATGCTCTCCACAACAAGCGTTGTGAACACATATGACGATCTCGTTAGCTCGCCCCAGTGGGAGCGTTGTTCGACCGGTTGGGGCTGTGTCCGGTTAGGCCTGTTCCGCCATCGACGGTGCCCGCCAGCGGGCATCGTCAGCGCGGCTGGGCAGCGCTGAGAAGCACGCCCTGTGGATGGCTGTGGAAGGTTCCCTGCCGCTGACCATGGAATCCCTGGGCGACGTGCACCGCCCGCGGAATCCGTTGACGCATTCCCGGCCACGGCCCTTCTGCGCGCACTGCGGCCATTCCCCGGCAGCGGGGCGAGCCGGCCGCCGTGAGACGAGCCGGCTGCCGCGGGACATCTGACCGGCGGCGGACTCCGCGGCCTGCCCGGGGGCATCGAGGCTGGGGCACCGGATCTCCGGTCGCCGCACGCTGCCCTCAGATGGGTGATGTCAGGGTTTTCTCGGATGAACGCCGTGGACAACCCGGGTCAGCCCGGGACTGGGCCGGGCTGACCCGCCGGCCCGCGGTTCGAAGCGACGCCGAGCGTGGCCGCCCGGCTTCACTGCCGCGATGAGCCGCCGCCGACCAGGTCCAACTCGCGGAGACTGATCGACCCGCGGTGTGTCGCGCCCGGGGCGGGTGCACCGCAGAACACCATGATCGATTTCGGTTGGAGATGATGGCGGCCGGTCGTTCGGGACGGCAACGCCGCCGGGCGGGCGGCGTGCGCCGGAGTTGTGAGAACCGCACCCGCAGATCGGTCTCACGCGGAACCGACCTGGCGGAAAAAGGTTCGGTGCAATAAATATTCGCGCCAGCCAGGTCCCTCCGCGCGGTTCCGCGGAACCGTGGCGGTCCAGGGACAGCCAGGACTCATTCAAGCGCCACACATCATTGGACGGCGGGACCCGCCATGCATAAGCACCCGGTCGCTTTGTTCCGGGGAGGGTGTGCGGTCAGCTGATCGGACGGCGGGCTCAGAAAGCACAACCGACACAGATCCTGCTTCCCGACCGAAACGGACCCGGCGTTCCCGGTGGGTCCGGATCCGGCATTCCCGGCGGGTACAGGAGCCGACAACCCGGCGCCGCCAGCGGGGTGCGGAGCCGACGGAAGCCAGCGGGAAGCCAACGGCGACGCCAGGGACAGCGCAAAAGGGCGAGCCGGTCACCGGCGTCCTCACTGGAGTCCGACGTATTTTGTCGCTAAGCAAACGTCGTACACTCACTCCCCACACGGGCAGCGTCCGAATCCTCCAGCACATAGCGCCGGAGGTCATCGATTCCGATTGACGGCAAGCAAAATTTTTGAGTTCCACCACCAGAACCCCTGCGGGGCTTGCACTGTCCGATCCTCCAGACACCTCATCTGGAGTCCGTCAACGTTTGGCGATGAGCAAAATAATTGGACAGAAACCGGCCACGGAATTGGTTCGCGACGCCTTCGGACACCAGCCATGGTCATCGGTATCATTTGACAATCAGCAAAATGAATGGCCATGACCATCCGCGGAGTCCGACGACGAATCGATCGGCCATCGCCGACGGTTTCCGTGATCGTTTGACGATCAGCAAAAGAAAACAACCTTCTCCAGCCGGGGAAATCGATACAGAAGGATGCGGCACGCGCCGATGGTCATCGGTAGATTTTGACGACAAGCAAAGATAAGTAACCATCACCCCGGCCGGCATCCGTCACCTGATAATCGCGACGGTCCGGGCGGTCATCGTCGACGTTTTACGACAAGAAAATTTCGCGAACCGTCACCATGACGGATCTCTGGAGTCCGCCGCGCCCGCGAGCCTCTGCCGAGCCAGTGAGCGCCGGTGGCGGTGGGCGGGCGGCGGGCGGCGGGCGGCTCAGCCTCGGCGCAGCGTCGGGTCGATGAAGACGAGTCTGTCCCGAACCTTTGTCGCCAGCTCCCGGAAGTCCGAGAAGCAGCGCCGTACGGCGCTCTGCGTTCCCCCGACAGCGCCGTCCCCGGAGCGCAGCTCGAACATCGGCTTGCGGGCGTCCTGGGCGAGGGGCATCAACGCGGCGTAGTTCTTCATGGTCGCGATCTCGAAGGAGCGGTCACCGGCGGCCGGGACGGCCGAGCCGAGCACGGAGGTTGCGAACACGCCCGGGATGCGGTCCAGCCACCGCCCATGGCCTTTCGACGGCCGGTCCGCGCGGGCCGGCGGTTCGACCAGGATGTAGCCGATCGGCATCATCAGGCCGCGCGGCGCCGGGATCCGCTCGGGGATCCGCGGCAGGATCGTGCCCTGCCAGGTCATCCGCCAGTCCCGCAGGGTGGGTCCGATGTTGCGCAGGCCGCGCAGCGAGAAGAGGTCGGCCGCCAGGGGCATCAGGATCGTGTCGGCGGAGAGCAGCGCCGCGCGGTTGATGGCACCGAGGTTCGGCCCCACGTCGATGATCACGATGTCCGCGCCGGTCTCCCGGGCACCGTGGTCGATGGCGCGGTGCAGCGCGGTGGTGGTGCGCAGCGCGGCGACGTCCCGGCCCAGGAAACTGTTGGGCCACGCCGCGGAGAGCCGGTCCTCGAAACTGGCGAGATTGACGTCCCCGGGCAGGAGCCACAGGCCGTCCTCGACGGTGACCGGCTCGCTCAGCCGGACGTCCCCGACACCTTCCATGATCGGTTCGATGGCGGTGGCCAGGGTGCCGTTGCCGGCTCCGATCCGGCTGCGGCGCGGGTCGAGCACGGCCGGCCGGGGCGCGGAGGATCCGAGGTCGTCGTCCTCTTTCCAGATGCTGGCGAGCTCGTCCTCGTCCAGGAACTGGGCGGTCAGGTTCGCCTGGGGGTCGAGGTCCACGGCGAGCACCCGGTGTCCCATCCGCTGGAACATGTGGGCCAGGTGGTAAGCGAGCGTCGTCTTGCCCACGCCGCCCTTGTTGTTGAACAGCGCCATCGAGATCACACCCGGACATTCTGGATGGCGGTGATTTCCCCGCCCCGGGCGGGCCGGCACACCGGCAGGCCGGCCTGGCACGGGCGCCGGTGGGATCAGGTCCAGGGGCCCAGCTGCGGCCAGGCCGGGTCGCCGACGTCCCGACCGGTCAGCCAGCGCAGCGCCGGCAGCGTCGGGACGTCCACCCGGACGACCCGCGAACCCCGCCCCACGGCGCGCGACGGCCGGTCCCCCGGGGTGAGCAGGACAGTGACCTCGGCGGGCAGCCGTTCGGGCAGCAGCCGGGTGCTCCACGCCCACTCGGCCGCGACGTAGGCGGGGCTGAGGTCGTCCCACTCCGGGCCGCCGCGATCGGTCAGCGCGAGGTCGACGAGGTGGATCTCGGCCTCCCGCCACCGCAGGAACACCAGGTCGGACAGGCTCGTCGCGCCGCGCGCCGCGGTCAGCCCCAGGCCGCCGCGCCAGACGTCGACATGGGTGCCGTCCCAGGCTCGTTCGAGCCGGGCCACCGCGGCGCCGAGGTCGGCGAGCAGCAGGTCGGCCGGCTGGTGGGCACCCGCCTCGATGCCGCCGTCGCGCTGGGTCAGCCCGCCCGGGTACTGCGCGACGGTCCGTCCTTCGGCCGCCGCCTCGAACATCGAGGTGTGGCTGTCGGCGTTGCGCGCCAGGTGGGTGACGAGGTGGCCGACGGTCCAGCCGGGCAGCAGGGACGGCCGGCGGGCGGTCAGGTCGTCCACGCGGGCGACGGCTTCGAGCAGCCTGGCGTGCGAGCGCGCGCAGCCCAGCAGGATGTCGAGCGGCACGGCGGACGGTGTGTACTCCGGTCCCGATCCCGGCGACGATGACGACCGCGACGACTGCGACTGCGAGACCGGCGAAAGTGACGGTGAGCCCGAACGAGGCCCGACGTGGGCGTTCATGCGTCCAGGGTCCTCCTCGGCGCGTCACCGGCGCCACTTCATCCGGGGCGGTGTTGACGCACGGCGGAACGGCCCTGTACCGATCGGCCCTGTACCGATCGGTCCCGCGCGGGCGGGCCAGAACCACACGGAGGGACTCGCATCGTGACCAGCAACGGTCGGCCGGGGAATCCCACGGCACCGGACGTGTCGCAGGGGACGGTTCCCGATCCGGCACTGCTGCGCGGCCTGACCAGACGTCGCTTCGACCGGCGGGACCTCCTGCGCCTCACCGGGGCGGCCGGCGGTGCCGCGTTTCTGGCCGCCTGCGGGGTCGGGGGGGAGGCCGGTGATTCGGCGCGGGCCGGCGACGTCGCCGGCTACTGGTCGGGCCGGGACAAGGCGGGAACGCTCGACTTCGCGAACTGGCCGCTCTACATGGATGTCGGCGCCACCGACACGGAGCATCCCTCGCTCGACCTGTTCACCCGGGAGACAGACATCAAGGTCACCTATCACGAGGTGATCCGGGACAACGAGTCCTTCTTCGCCCAGATCCGGCCCGGTCTCGCCGGCGACCGGCCCATCGGGTACGACCTGATGGTCCTGACCAACGGCATCACCCTCAGCCGGGTCATCCAGCTCGGCTACCTCGCCCCGCTCGACCACGCAAGGCTGCCCGCCTTCGCCGCCAACGCCGACCCGAGCGTCAAGGATCCCGCCTACGATCCGGGAAACCAGTTCACCGTCGCCTGGCAGTCCGGTATCACCGGGATCGCCTACGACCCGGAGCGGACCGGCCGGGAGATCACCGGTTTCGCCGACCTCATGGACCCCGCCTTCGCCGGCAGGGTCGGAATGTTCGGTGAGAACCAGGAGCTGCCGAACCTGGCGTTACTCGGCATCGGTGTCGCCCCCGCCGACTCCACTCCGCGGGACTGGCGGCGCGCGGCCGACAGACTGATCGAGCAGCGCGACGCCGGAATCGTCCGCAGGTACTACGACCAGCGCTACATCGACTCGCTCGCCCGCGGCGAGCTGTGGATCTCGATGGCATGGTCGGGGGACGTCCACCAGCGGCTCGCGGCCGGCACGAGACTGAAGTTCGTGGTGCCGGAGGAAGGCGGCCTGATCTGGACCGACAGCATGTGCATCCCGAAGACCGCCAAGCACCCGGTGGACGCCCTCAGCTACATGGACTTCGTGTACAGGCCCGACGTCGCCGGGATGCTGGCCGAGCACATCAACTACCTGACGCCGGTGCCCGCCGCCCGTGACCATGTCTCCGCCGAGTTGGCCGAGTCCACGCTGCTGTTCCCGACCCGGGCGGAACTCGACCGCGTGCACCGCTTCCGGATGTTGACGACGGAGGAGGAGGCCGAGTGGAACAGGATCTTCCAGCCGGTCTACCAGTCCTAGCGCACGCCCTCCACAGCGGCGGTACCCGCGGCACCGGTCGGGCGCGGCCGGCGACCGGGCACGCCCACTCGCCGGCCGGGCCGGTTGGCTTCGGTCAGCGGTTCCCCGCCGCGGACGTCGCCTCGCGCCACAGGTCGATCTCGTCCTTGTTCCTGCGGCGGCGGGCGGCGGTGAGGAGTGCGCCGGCGCTCGCCACCAGGGCGACGACAGTGAACTTGCGCATACCGACTCCCCTTCGTCGACTGCCTTCGCAGGCCACCGTATCTCGGCGGGATGCTCCCCGCCCCCGACGATCGTGATCTGGTCACGATCGGATCACACCTCCGGGACCGGGGCACGGCACGGTGCCGGCCCGACCGCCGGTCAGCGCTGGTAGGTCGCCCGCAGTACGGCCCGCGCCAGGCTGTGGAAGGTCAGGTTGAACCCGACGACCGCGGGCGCCACCGTCGCGTCGATCTCCAGCTTCGGGACGTCCACGGCGTGGACGACGAAGACGTACCGGTGCGGCCGGTCCCCCTCAGGAGGCGCCGCGCCGCCGTAGTTCGCCGTGCCCCAGTCGTTGCGGACGTGGTACGCCCCGGCCGGCAGCCCGGAGAGGTCGCCGCTGCCGGCGCCCTTGGCCAGCTCCGTCACGCTGGCCGGCACGTCGACGAGGACCCAGTGCCAGAAGCCGCTCCCGGTCGGGGCGTCCGGGTCGAAGCAGGTGACGGCGAAGCTCTCGGTCCGCGCGGGGAAACCCGTCCAGGACAGGTGCGGCGACAGGTCCGCGCCGCCGGCGCCGCTGAACACCTGGTCCAGGCCGAGCGGGCTTCCGTCGGTCAGGTCGTCGCTGCTCAGCGAGAACGACGGCAGCGGGGGCAGCAGGTCGAGCGGATCCGGTGCGGTGTTGCGGTCCAGCAGGGACATCGGTCGATCCTCTCGTGCACGTTGGATGACACTGTGGAGACAGGGCCGGCAATCCGTCGGCTCTGCGTTTCCTCGCGATGAAACATCAGCGCGCCGGTACGGGTGGAGACGGGTCATGAAGCTGGTCACCGCGATCGTGCGGCCCCACCGCGTCGACGACGTGCGAGCAGCCCTGACAACCTACGGTGTTCATGGGATGACCGTCAGCCAGGTCACCGGATTCGGGCTGGAACTGTGGCGCACCCAGACCTACCGCGGGAACGCCTTCCATGACGAGTCAACCAGCAACATCCGGCTGGAGCTGGTGGTGGCGGACACCGACGCGCCCGACGTGGTGAACGTGATCCGGCGAGCGGCGGCGTCGACGTCCAGCGGGGCCGGCAAGATCTGGGTGCTCCCGGTGGAGGGCCTGGCCCGGATCCGGACCGGCGAGCGGGGGACCGACGCGCTGTGAGCCCCCGGGGCCCCGAAGGACCCCGGGCAGGCCCTGACCAGGACCCGAACATCCCGCCGCAAGACCGGTCGCAATGTGTGTATTGGGACAATCCGGGAGCTTTTCGGCTTATGTTGTGTCGCCGGGGCGACATCGGGCCCACCGAGCGGATACGGTGGACAGGTTCCGGCGGGTGTCTCCCACTGAATCCCCCCGTATCAGTGGGCCGCCCGCCGGAACCCAGAACATCCCCGGTGCCACGGCCAGACCGCCTCGCGGTGGCCGCGCCCTTCTCTCGCTGCCGGCGGCACAGGCCACCCGGCGGACGCCCGTCCCACACCCGCGGACTCCCGCCCACGGGCCTGCGCCGCGCGCTCCCGCCTCAGCGTTCCCGGTCGCTCCCGGCCCGGCTGATGCTCCCGGTCAGCGCTGCCGGGAGCCATCAGCGGGGCCCGAGGGCTCAGCGTTGCCGAGGAGCGGAGTGCCGGCCGCCGCCACGGCGCCCGGCCGGGCCACGGTCCTCCCGGATCGGGCCCTCGCCCTCCCGGGGCCGAGCCTCCGGGAACTTTTCGGTGTCGTACCCGTATCCGCCGGGCCCACTCGGACCCGCCGCGCTCGCGCGGGACTGGTCGTAACGCCCGTCGGCGTAGTGGTTCTCCGGCTGCCACCCGTCGGCGTTCCGGTACCCGGCCGCGGTCTGGTGCTCGTCGACCGGCTGGTAGCCGTCAACGGGCTGATAGCCACTCTGGTAGCCGCCCGCGGCCTGGTGACCGCCCGCAGCCTGGTAGCCGCCCGCGCTCTGGTGACCGCCCGCGCTCTGGTAGCCGCCCGCCGCGTCACCAACGTCGGGAGACCCGGCGGTGACCCCGGCCTTCGCCTTCTTCCGGCGGGCGCGCAGGAACTCGACCATGATCGGCACCACCGAGACCAGCACCACCAGGATCAGAATCGCCTCGACGTTCTCCCGGATGAAATCGATCTTCCCCAGAAGCGCACCGAGCACCGTGACCCCGCACCCCCACAACAGGCCACCGATCACGTTGTAGACCACGAACGTCCGGTAGTTCATCCGACTCACCCCGGCGATCACCGGCGTGAACGTCCGCACGATCGGCACGAAACGCGCCAGCACGATCGAACGACCACCATGCTTCTCGAAGAACTCGTGCGCCTGCTCCACATACTCCCGCTTGAACAGCCGTGAGTCCGGACGCCGGAACAGCGCCGGACCCGCCTTCCGCCCGAACAGGTAACCCACCTGGTCACCCGCCACCGCCGCCACACCGACCAGGGCACACGCCAACCACAGCGGCGTCGACACCTCATCCTGCGAGATCAGCAGACCCAGCGTGAACAGCAACGAGTCACCCGGCAGGAAGAACCCCACCAGCAACCCGGACTCCGCGAAAACGATCAGGAGGACGACCACCAGGCCGGCCTTCGCCAGGCTGTCGGCACTGATGAAGTCCGGCCCCAGGGCCAGAGTGTTCGACGCGAACGTGGTCACTGTCGAGGGCCTCCAGGAAACTCAGGCGACGGGGCCGGCGCCCGCCCGTCCAGGGTCTCACGCCACCCGGGCGGCGCCGATCCCGCCTCGGGGAGGCCGGCCCACCGACGGCACGCCCCCACACCGGGGCGGAACTCGTTATATGGGCCCTCAGCTCACAAGAAACACAGCGGACCCACAGACGACCTCTCCTCCACCGAAACGCCCCATAACCTCATTACGTGGCAAGATCCCGACTGTCTCCGCGCGGACTTGCCCTCTCGCTCGTCATTCTGACGGGGCTGCTCACCACCTGCGCGCCGGAGCCGACCCCACCGCCGGCGCCGGCCACAACCCCCCAGGCACCCGGTTTCGGCTACCAGCTCGCCGGCTACGGCCTGGAGGACGTCATGACCGGCGGCCGGCGGGGCTCCACCGATCTCACCGACCTGCCGCCCGGAGCCCCGGGTGAGCTCGTCTCATCTGCCGAGGTGTCCGCCCCGCACGGCGTCCGCGCCTGGCGGATGATCTATCACTCCCGTGGCCCCCGCAACGAGGACCGCCTGGTGACAGGCCTCGTCGTCGCCCCAGCCGGTTCCTCCGCCGCGCCGGCCGGCGGCCGCCGGCTGATCTCCTTCGGCCACGGGACCACCGGGATCAACGACTCGTGCGCGCCGTCCCGGGCCGAGCCGCCCCTGTCGACGGTGGGCGGGGTGCTGCCCCTCGTCCAGGCCGGCTACGTGCTGGCCGTCACCGACTACATCGGCCTGGGTGGGCCCGGTGAGCACCCGATCTACGTCGCCGAGCAGGAAGGACGGGCGCTGCTCGACGCCGCCCGCGCCGCGCACTCGCTCCAGGCGGCCCGAGCGGGGCGGGACGTCGTGCTCTGGGGCTACTCCCAGGGTGGCCAGGCGGCGCTCGCCGCCGGTGGGCTGGCCGCGTCGTACGCGCCCGACCTACGGGTGCACGGGGCCGCGGCGACGGCGCCGCTGGCGGACCTGCCCACGTCGCTGCGCCTGCTCGACCGCACCGCGCCGGACGGCGTCGCCTACGTGCTCCTCGCCGCGCTCGGCCTGGCCGCCGCGGATCCCACCGTCGACCTGAACGCCATCCTGACCGCGACCGGGCGGCGGCTGACCGCCGTGGCGCGCAACCAGTGCGCGGTGGGCCTGCTGAAGGCCAGCCAGGGGGAGTCCACGGCGAGCGTGTTCACCGCGGACCCGCTCACCACGGAGCCGTTCGCGGGCGGGTTCGCGCGCCAGTGGCGGCAGGCGCGGCTGCCCGGGCCGCCCGAACTGGTGCTCCAGGGCGACCTGGACACCGTGGTCCGGCGGTCCACCACCGACGGCGTCGTCAGCGGGCTGTGCGCCGCGGGCGGCCCGGTCGAGTACCACCGGTACTGGCTGGCCGACCACGGCACGATCCTCGACGTCTCCCTGGCCGATCTGACCGGCTGGATCAACGCCCGGTTCGCCGGGACGAAGCCACCCGGAGACATCTGCGCCCGGCCCTGAACGTCACCGCCCCGCCCTGAGCGTCATCCCATGGGCGGATGGCGGTGCTCGGCGGCGATCCCGAAGCGTCGGTGGGCCGGGGTCTCGGCGGGGGTGACGGGGTCCAGGCGCGCGGGCGACAGATCCACCCGCTCGGGGTGATCTCCAACGCCGTCGTCGGTGGTCCCGGTGTCCGCGGTTCGGGTGTCCGCGCCGGCCTCGTCGAGGGCTTCGAGGCGGGACAGGTCCGCGGCTGAGACCAGCGCCGCGACCGACTTCCCGTGCCGGGTGAGGCTGACGCGCTCCCCGCTGAAGGCGACCCGGCTGACGAGATCCGACAGTTCCGCGCGCGCCTGGGTGACCGGGATCTGGCGCGTCATAGCTTCTCGATGTACGTTCTGTACAGAACGAACAGTGAGGAGAGACTGTCCATGGAAGCAGTGTGTCATCGGAAGGGCCCTCTCTGCCCATCCGCACCCATGAAGATCGACCAGCCCCAGGGCATCGCCGGTCCCTCGTCCACGACGGCGCCGGGCTGGACCCTGGACGAGCAGGTCTACCAGCGGCTGCTGGACGACCGGATCGTCTTCGTCGGCGCCGCCGTCGACGACGCGCTCGCGAACCGGGTGTGCGCGCAGCTCCTGCTGCTCGCCCGGGCCAGCCGGCGCCAGGACATCTCGCTGTACATCAACTCGCCCGGCGGCTCGGTCGACGCCGGTATGGCGATCTACGACACGATGCAGTTCATCGAGAACGACGTCACGACCTACGCGCTCGGGCTGGCGGCCTCGACGGGCCAGTTCCTGCTCACCGCGGGCACCGCCGGCAAGCGCTTCGCGCTGCCGAACGCGCGGATCATGATGCACCAGCCGCATGGCGGCGTCGGCGGCACCGCGTCCGACATCGCCATCCAGGCCGAGCAGGCGCTGCACACCCGCCGCCGGATGCAGGAGCTGATCGCCGAGCACAGCGGTCACCCGGTGGCGGAGATCGCCGCCGACTCGGACCGCGACCGCTGGTTCACCGCGGCGGCGGCGCGGGAGTACGGGCTCGTCGACGCCGTCGTGGAGCACGTCCGGCGCGCGCCCGCCGGCTTCACCCGCTGACCGGCTCCCCCCGCTGACCGGACGCTAAGCGGTACCGACGACCCGGCCGGCACCCCGCGCCGCGGCGAGGGAGAACTCGACGAGCCGGCGGTGGTAGGCCGTGACCGCGCCGGGCGGCCGCTCCCCCGGCTCGTCGCCGGGGTCGGCACGCGGCCGGCCGAACGCCTGGCGCCCGAACGCCTGGCGAGTCAGCAGGGCGCCGAGGAACGCGGCGGCGGCCAGGTCGGTGTCGAGGTCGGGACGGGTCTCCCCGCGCCGCCGGGCGTCGTGGAAGGCGTCCTGCACGGCCGCCGCGCAGCGGTCGACCGACTCCCGCCGGAACGCCTCGTACAGCCCGGGATGGCGGGACAGCTCGGCCAGGCACCGGGCGAGGATCGACATCCGCGGCTCGGTGAAGACGGCGTCCACCAGAGGTGCCAGTCGCAGGAGATCCTCGCGCAGTGATCCGGTGCGCGGCGGCACGAGACCGGCGGCCAGCGTGCCCAGCGCGGCGAGGACGAGATCGTCCCTGGTCGCCCAGCGGGCGTAGATGCCCCGCTTCGCCACGCCCGCACGGGCGGCGACGCTGTTGACGCTGAACCCGCCGACGCCACGACCAGCCAGTTCGTCGACGGCGGCCCGCAGCACACGTTCGTCGATCGTCGCGTCGCGAGGACGGCCCCGGCGGGGCCGCGCGCACTCCGCGGCCGGTTCGTCGGGGGGCATCCGTCAAGAGTAAGGGCCGCCCGCGTGGGCACCGATCTCACGGAGCGCGGAGCTACCCGGCGGTGTGGGTCACAGCATGCCGGCGAATATCCGGGCTGTGGCACTGGTTGTGACCGGCGGGTGCGCCTGTGCCCGGAGGCATCCCGCGCGATCTCGGGGTACCCACGAACGGACCGCTCGAACGGACCGCGGAACCAGACCGCGGAACCGGACCACCCGAACAGACCAGCCCACGAACAGAGGAAACGATGGCCGCACCGCTCTACACCGCCACGTCCACCGCCTGGGGCGGCCGCGATGGCCGCGTGGTGTCCAACGACAGCCGGATCGACCTGCAGCTGTCCATGCCGAAGGGGCTGGGTGGCGACGACGGGCCCGGTACGAACCCCGAGCAGCTCTTCGCCACCGGCTACGCCGCCTGCTTCCACGGGGCGCTGAAGGCCGTCGCCCGGGAACGCAAGATCGACGTCACCGACTCGGCGGTCACCGTGTCGGTCAGCATCAGCCGCACCGACGAGGGCCTCGACCTGGCCACCCGCATCGAGGCACAGATCCCGGGTGTCGACCCGGCGACCGGCCGTGAGCTGCTCGACCTGGCGCACGCCAAGTGCCCGTACTCGCGGGCCACCCGGGGCAACGTCGCTTCGGAGGTGACGCTGGTCGACGGCGAGAGCTGAGCGGCGAGAGCTGAGCGGCCAGAGCTGAGCCGCGGCGGCTGAGCGGCGGCGCCCGCCGCCCGCCAGGCCAGCGGGAGCCCCGCCGCAGGACAGCCCACCGCGCACAGCCCGGGGACGGGTCAGCCAACGCGCGGACAAGCGATCGGACAGACGGTTCGGGGCCTTCGGCACCGATTACGAGCCGTCACCGGCTTTGTCGCGGAGCAGGGGCAAGTGTCCCGATTCCGTGAAGATCGCGGTTCGATGTCCTAGTGTGCCAAGCAACGGCGCTGTCCTCGGGCTCGCGGGACCCGTAGGAGGCCGCGAGCGATGGAGGGCGCACCGTTGCGGATAGCGTTGCTGTCGTACCGAAGTTTGCCTACTTGTGGTGGCCAGGGGGTGTACGTACGGCAGCTCTCGCGTGAACTGGTGACTTTGGGTCATCAGGTTCAGGTGGTGAGCGGGCCGCCGTACCCGAACCTCGACCCGGGGGTGGGGCTCACCAGGCTTCCCAGCCTCGATCTCTACCGCGACGGGGACCCCTTCCGCTGGCCGGGGTTCCGTGAGTTCCACTCGCTGGCGGACGTCGTCGAGTTCGGCATGATGCGCACCGGGCAGTTCTCGGAGCCGCTGGCGTTCTCGCTGCGGGCCTTCGAGGCGCTACGGCCGCGGCGTGGCCAGGGCCGGCCCGACTTCGACATCGTGCACGACAACCAGGGGCTGGGCTACGGCCTGCTGCCGCTGCGCCGGGCGTTGCGGCCCTACGGCATCCCGGTCGTGTCGACGATCCACCATCCGATCACCGTCGACCGGCGCCTGCACCTGGCCGCCACGACCGGTCGCCGGGCCGCGCTGGGCGTACGCCGCTGGTACTCGTTCCTGCCCATGCAGGCCCGGGTGGCCCGTGGTCTGGACGGCGTGGTGGTTCCCTCCGAGAGCTCCCGGCACGAGATCGTCGCCGACATGAACGTCCCCATCGAGACCCTGCACACCGTCCCGCTCGGCGTGGAGGCCGACGTGTTCACCCCGCGGCCGGCGCCGCCGTCCGACGCCGCGCCCGGCACCGGGGGCAGCGCCGACGGCGGCGCCGCCACGCCGGTGCCGGGGCGGATCATCGTGGTGACCAGCGCGGACGTCCCGCTCAAGGGGCTGATGGTGCTGCTGGAGGCGCTGGCGAAGCTGCGGGCCGAACGCCCGGTGCACCTGGTGTGCATCGGGAAGGTGCGCGAGGGCGGGGCCGCGCAGCGCCAGGTCGGCGAGCTCGGGCTCACCGAGGCGGTGACGTTCCGGTCCAACGTCCCACAGGCCGAGATGGTGGACCTGCTGCGCTCCGCCGAGGTCGCCGTCGTCCCGTCCCTCTACGAGGGCTTCAGCCTGCCGCTGGTCGAGGAGATGGCGTGCGGGCTGCCGCTGGTCGCGACCACCGCGGGCGCGCTGCCCGAGGTGGCCGGGCCGAACGGCGAGGCCGCGCTGCTGGTGCCCCCCGGCGACGCCGGCGCGCTCGCCGGCGCGATCGCCACGCTGCTCGACGACCCGGAACTGCGGGCGCGGATGGGCGCCGCCGGCCGGCGCCGGGTGGAGGAGCGGTTCTCCTGGCAGGCCGCCGCCGCCGGCACCGCGGCCTGGTACGAACGGCGGATCGCGGCCGTACGGGCGGCCGTCCCGGGCAGTGGGCCACCGCCCGTCGCCGCCTCGACCGGCGCGGTGGCACCGGTCGAGCCGGCATGCTGACCGTCGACTTCGCCCGGTTCCCCGTCCCGCGCGAGGCGAGGGTGCTCGACCTGGGCTGCGGCGCGGGGCGGCACTCCTTCGAGGCGTTCCGCCGCGGCGCGCACGTGATAGCCCTCGACTACTCGGCCGACGAGGTCACCGGCGTCGGCGCGATGCTCGCCGCCATGTCCGCCGAGGGCCAGGTTCCCGGCGGCGCCCGGGCGGCACCCGTGCGCGGCGACGCGCTGGCGCTGCCGTTCGCGGACAGCACCTTCGACCGGGTCATCGCGGCCGAGATCCTGGAGCACCTGCCCGAGGACACCGGTGCGATGGCCGAGCTGGCCCGGGTGCTGCGCCCCGGCGGGTTCGCGGCGGTCACCGTGCCCGCCCGGCTCCCGGAACGGGTCTGCTGGGCGTTGTCGGACGACTACCACAACGTCGAGGGCGGCCACATCCGCATCTACCGGCGCGACCAGCTGATCGAGAAGCTGCGCGTCAGTGGCCTCGAACTGGTCGGCCAGCACCGCGCGCACTCCCTGCACGCCCCCTACTGGTGGCTGCGCTGCCTGGTCGGCGTGCACGACGACGACCACCCCGCCACGAAGCTGTACCACCGTCTCCTGGTCTGGGACATGATGCGACGCCCGGCGCTCACCCGGACGGCCGAGCGCCTGCTGGACCCGGTGCTCGGCAAGAGCATCGTGCTCTACCTGCGCAAGCCGCGCCCCAGGACGGCGGACGCGACCGACGCGGCGACGCTGGCCGCCAGGGCGGCGGACGCGGCGGACGCGGCGGCGCTGGCCGGCAGGACACCGGAGGTCGAGCGTGCGACCAGGTGAGCCGGCGCCGGGTGTTCCGCTCCTCGCCCGTGAGGCACTGCGCGCCACCGCGGACGCGATAGCCGCGGTCCAGGAGCCGGACGGAGCGATCCCGTGGTTCGCGGGCGGCCACACCGACCCGTGGGACCACCTGGAATGCGCGATGGCCCTGCTGATCGCCGGCCGGGTCGACGCCGCGGACGCCGCCTGGGACTGGCTGCGCCACCACCAGCGCCCGGACGGCTCGTGGGCCACCAGCCACGTCGGCGGAGCCGTCAAGGAGGACTTCGCCGACAGCAACCAGTGCGCCTACGTGGCGACGGCGCTGTGGCATCGCTGGCTCGTCACCGGCGACCGCGCCTTCGTGGCCCGGATGTGGCCGGTCGCCCGCGCCGCGCTGGACTTCGTCGTGGACCTGCAGGCCCCCGGCGGCCAGATCTGGTGGGCCCGCACCGCGGCCGGTGAGGACTACCCGGAGGCGCTCGTCACCGGCTGCTCGTCGACCCTGCACAGCCTGCGGTGCGGCCTCGGTCTCGCCGCGCTGGTCGGCGAGACGCGGCCGGAGTGGGAGGTCGCCGCCGGCGCGCTGTGGCACGCGCTGCGCCGCCATCCCGAGTACTTCCTGCCGCGGGACCGCTGGTCGATGGACTGGTACTACCCGGTGATCGGCGGCGCGCTGCGCGGCGCGGAGGGGCGGGCCAGGCTGCGCTCCCGCTGGGACGACTTCGTCGTGCCCGGCCTCGGCATCCGCTGCGTGGCCGACGAACCATGGGTCACCGGCGCCGAGACCTGCGAACTCGCCATCGCGCTGCACCTGGTGGGCGAGACCGGGGCGGCGACCGACCTCGTCCGGGAGATGCAGCACCTGCGGACCCCCGACGGGGCCTACTGGACCGGCTGGCAGTTCGCCGACAAGTGCCACTGGCCGGAGGAGCAGTCGACCTGGACGGCGGCCGCGGTCGTGCTCGCCGTCGACACCCTGGCCGGCGGCCCCACCGAACGCACCTTCCGCGGGGACGATCTGCCCGAGGGCCTGCACGTCGTGCACCGCGACGACCTGCCCGAGCCACGCGACCCGTCGACGCCCCGCACCGGGCGAGGCACGGCCGGCGAACGGGCGCCGCGCGGCGAGCAGCGGGCCGGCGACCTCGCCGCCCCCGGTCGGGGCGGCGAGGCGCTCACCGGTCCGTGGCGCGCGTGCGGGTGTGACTCAGAAGAGCCGGCGGAGGACCCGCAGCGATCCCGTGCGTGACATCTCGCTGAAGCCGTCCCGAACGGCGCGCAGCAGGACGTGGTACGGCGCCTGGCCACCGTCGGCGGGGTCGGGGAACACGTCGTGGATCACCAGCCGGCCGCCGGGACGCACGTGGCGGGCCCAGGCCTCGTAGTCGGCCTGCGCCTGCTTCTCGGTGTGCCCGCCGTCGAGGAACAGCAGGTCGATGGGGGTGGACCACCATCGCCCGACGATCTCGGACCGCCCGACCACCGCGGTGACGACGTCCTCGACCCCGGCGGCCTCCAAAGTCGTGCGCAGCGTGGGCAACGTGTCCAGCCGGCCGGTACGCGGGTCGACGAGCGTGGTGTCGTGGTACTCCCAGCCCGACTGGTTCTCCTCCGATCCCCGATGATGATCGACGGTGACGACCGCGGCGCCGACGAGCCGGGCGGCGGCGGCGAGATAGAGAGTGGATTTCCCGCAGTAGGTGCCGATCTCGCAGATCAGGCCGCCGCCGGGCAGTTCGGCCGCGGCCGCGTGCAGCGCCTGTCCTTCCTCGGGTGGCATGAAGCCCTTGGCGGCCTCGGCCGCCTGCCGCAACGCCACGTCCACGTTGTCTCCTCGTCCCAATGTCAGGGGATCCGAGAGGCGGATCCGGGGTACGCGACCGGCGGGATGGACCCGCCCGGCGCCCCGCCCCTTCGCCGCTGCCGCTCGCCCGTCTTACCAGATCAGGCAAACCGGACGCATCGGATGTAAGGGCTCCCGGCCCTCTCTCGGCGCACCCACGCGGCTACCGGATGGGGTCAGACCACTGGCCCGGCCAGGGTTTACCTCCTGAGATTCCGCCAGCACGGCCCGACCCGGGTCGGCTGTCCGACACGCCGCTCGCTCACATCCTGCCTGGATACGTCCCGGAACGCACGGAATGAACAGGGATATCCACAGCATCATCCACAGGTTTATCCACAGCCCTGTGCACAGCGCACAGCGCCTGGCAAGCACAACGGCCCGGAAGCACACACTCAGACCCGGCGAGCCCAGCGATCCGCGGCATCCAGCAGTACCCGTGGCAGGGCCGGGGCGCGATCAATCCCGCCCAAACCAGACCCCAGACCCCAGGCCCGGTGCCCGTGGGTGAGGGAACTCGAACCCCCTGCCTCGCCCGAACACCACCAACCCGAAACGCGATCGCGCACGTGGGGGGTTCGGGGGGCTCGGCCCCTCCGAAAACATCGCGGCCCGCCGGAAAGCCGACCAAAGGTCGGCGAACACGACGGGCCAGCTCGTGGACCTAGGTGGACTTGAACCACCGGCCTCTTCCTTATCAGGGAAGCGCTCTAACCGACTGAGCTATAGGTCCTTGGCTGCTGATGAGAGTACAGGATGGCGACGGCTCCATGACGGCCGCCGCCCCCCGAATTCCGACGGATCGGCTACTGGTCGCTCAAGGTGACCTCGAGCCCGCCGATCATGTCCGCGCAGAGGTTGTAGAGCAGCGCGCCCAGGGTCGCCAGCGCCGTCATCAGGACGACGTTGATCGCCCCGACAAGCAGGCTGATCTGCATCGCCCTCCCGAAGGACAGCCAGCCTGAGACGTCGGTGTTCGTGCCGTCGGTCAGCGTGTCGGCGGCGTCGGTGACACTGTCGAAGACCCCGATCGAGTTCAGCACGAACCACAGCACCGCCACGGCGACGACCATGATCAGGAAGACGCACAGCGAGAACGCGAACGAGAGCCGCGTCACCGAGAGCGGTTCCACTCTGGAGAGCCGCAGGCGGGCGCGTCGGCCACCGGCCGGGCCCCGGCGCGGCCCCTGGCCGGCGGTGTCCCGCACCGGCTCGCGGCCGCCTGGCTGCTGGCCCCGCGGGGGACCACCCTGCGGCCCGGGAGCACCCGCGGGCCGGGCGCGGTCGGCCTCGTCGACCCGGTCGAACGGCTCGGTGGACAGACCGTTCGGGCCCAGGCCACCGGACGTCGGCAGCGGCCCTGGCGGCGTCCCAGGGCGGTCGTAGGGGGCGGTACGGTCCGCCGGCGGCGGCGCCTGCCGGGCCGACGGAGTGGCTGCCCGCACCGGTTCAGGGGTGGGGCGGCGCTCGGCGGGCATGCGGTCGGTGACCGTGCCGCGATCCGGGGAGGTCTTCACGTCCGCGCCGACCCGGTCCGCCGGGCGCTTCGAGCCCCGTTTGGGCAGGTTCGGTCGCACCAGCGAGATCGTGTCGCTGTCCCGGGGTGGGTCGGCCGGGGTGCCGGGGCGTGCCGCCGGGCTTCTGACGGTGGTCTGCGCATCGTGCTTTCTCGTCGTCTCGGCTCTGGATGTTTCCGGGCGGGCGGTGTCCGGGCGGGCGCCTGTTCGGGATGTCCCCGGGCCGGCTGACGGGGCGGCCTCCTTGGCGGCGCCCACACCGCCCGCACCGGCCGCCTCCGCCGGCTTCCGGCCGTCACCCGCCGGCCTCGCCGCGTCCGCGTCGCGGGCGGGCTGCCGACCGGCCGACGGCCGGGCTGCCTCGTCGGGTTCGGAGTCGCCACCGCGTGGCGCGGGGGCAGCGCGGTCCGCCCCGCCACCGGCGCCTGCCGGGGACGAGCCCGGAACGGCCCCCGACGCGCTCAGTGGCTTGGGCTCGCCCGCACCGCCGGCACCGAGGCGCGTCGTCTGGCTGGCCTGACCGGCCTGGCCGGGTGCGTTGTCCCGGTCGGGTGGGGCGTTCTCGTCCCGGCCGGGACGCTGGAAGAAGGGGCTCGCCGCACCGCCGGCACCCGCACCGCCGGCACCGCCCACACCCGCGCCACGCGCGGGCGGCGCCGCCCCGGAACCACCGGGCGACGCCGCTCCGGGAGCGCCCTTTCCGGGCGACGCCGGCCCCGGAGCACCCGCTCCGGGCGACGCCGCTCCGGAGGAGGGCCGGGACGGGCCGCGAGAGCCCGTTCCAGCCCCTCGCCCGGCCGCGGGACGGCTCTCCCCCGGCCGGCCGTCCGCGGGACGGCCGGTTCCGGGGAGGAACCCGCGTTTGGACTCGCCGTCGTCCTTCCCCGGTGTCGAGCGGGGGCCGCCCGCACCGCCCACCGCCGCGCTCGTGCCGGAGCCGGCCGCCCCGGCCGTGCCGGCTGCCCCGGGAGCTCCCTTACCGCTCCCGGCTCCGATCCCCGTCCCGGTGCCGGCACCCACGCCCGGTGCCGCGCCCACGGGGCCGGCCTTCGCCGGGCCCGACCGGCGGGTCCGGTCCGGGTCGTCCGACCGGCCGGCCACGGCCGCGGTGCGCTGCTCCGGACGGGCCGGGGAGGCGCGGTGGACGGCCGACCGGGCGGGCCGGTCATTCTGACTGTCGCTCACGGATTCTCCCCGTCCACTCCTGGTCGCACGTGGGGTCGCACGCCTGTGGTCCTGGCGTGCCACCGACGACGCGCGACGTGGCCGCCCGGGACGGTCAGGTCACCGGCTTCAGCCCGCCGCGCCGTCCGGCCCGGCGGTCTCGCCGTCGCCGTCGCTGTCGTTGGCATCAGCATTGCGCGCCACACCGACCACCTGCACACCGGCCTCCAGGTCGATGAGCCGTACGCCCATCGTCTGCCGTTGTGCCTGGCGGACATCCTTCGCTACGGTGCGCAACACACCGCCATTGGATGTGATGGCGTAGAGCTGGTCGTTCGGTTCCACGACGAGCGCCCCGACCAGACCGCCCCGGGTCGACACGATCTTCGCCGTGAGGACCCCCTTGCCGCCTCGGCCCTGGACGGGGTACTCCGCGAGCGGCGTCCGCTTCGCGTAACCGCCGCTGGTCGCGACCAGCAGATCCGCGGGGCTGTCCGGCACGACGACGGACATGGAGAGCAGCTCGTCCGCCTCGTCGAAGCGCATGCCGATCACGCCGGACGTCGCCCGCCCCATCGGCCGCAGCTGCTCGTCGTCGGCGTGGAACCGGATGGACTGGGCGTTCCGGCTGACCAGCAGCAGATCGTCACCCGGAGCGACGAGACGGGCGGAGATGAGCTCGTCGTCGTCACGCAGGTTGATGGCGACCAGGCCGCCGGCGCGGTTCGAGTCGAAGTCGGTCAGCGCCGTCTTCTTGCACAGGCCACGCTTGGTGGCGAGCACCAGGTAGGGGGAGGCCTGGTAGTCCTGGATCGCCATCACCTCGGCGATCCGCTCGTCCTGGCTGAAGGCGAGGATGTTCGCGACGTGCTGCCCCTTGGCGCTGCGCGCCTGCTCGGGCAGCTCGTGCGCCTTCGCCCGGTAGACCCGGCCCTTGTTGGTGAAGAACAACAGCCAGTGATGCGTCGTCGTGACGAAGAAGTGCTCGACTATGTCGTCCTCGCGCAGCGCCGCGCCCTGCACGCCCTTGCCGCCGCGCTTCTGCGAGCGGTAGAGGTCGGTCTTGGTCCGCTTGGCGTAGCCGCCGCGGGTCACCGTGACGACGACGTCCTCACGGGCGATGAGGTCCTCGACGGACATGTCGCCCTCGAACGGGACGAGCCGCGTCCGCCGCTCGTCGCCGAACTTCTCGACCACCTCGGCCAGCTCCTGGCCGATGATCTCGCGCTGCCGCACCGGCGAGGCGAGGATCGCCTCCAGCTCGTCGATCTTGGCGCGCAGCTCGGCGGCCTCGTCGATGATGCGCTGGCGCTCGAGGAACGCCAGGCGGCGCAGCTGCATGTCGAGGATCGCGGTGGCCTGGATCTCGGAGAGCGAGAAGCGCGCCATGAGCTGGCCGCGGGCGACCTCCGCCGACTCCGCGCTGCGGATGAGGGCGATGACCTCGTCCAGGTGGTCGAGCGCGATCAGCAGACCGTCCAGGACGTGCAGCCGCTCGCGCGCCTTGCGCAGCTGGTAGCGGGTGCGCCGGACGATCACGTCGACCTGGTGCTCGACGTAGTAGGAGATCATCTGGTCGAGCCGCAGGGTACGCGGCACGCCGTCGACGATCGCCAGCATGTTGACGCCGAAGGTGTCCTGCAGCTGGGTGTGCTTGTACAGGTTGTTCAGCACGACCTTCGCGACGGCGTCGCGCTTGAGGTCGATCACGAGACGCTGCCCGATACGCGCGGACGTCTCGTCGCGGACGTCCGAGATGCCGGTGACCTTGTTGTCACGGACGAGCTCGGCGATCTTCTCGGCGAGGTTGTCCGGGTTGACCTGGTACGGCAGCTCGGTGACGACGAGCTGGGTGCGGCCCTTGTTCTCCTCGACGTTGACCACGGCGCGCATCCGGATGCTGCCGCGACCGGTGCGGTAGGCGTCCTCGATGCCGTTGCGCCCGACGATCAGGCCGTGGGTCGGGAAGTCCGGGCCCTTGATGATGCCCAGGAGCGCCTCGAGGAGCTCCTCGGCGGTCGCCTCGGGGTGGTCCAGGGACCACTGCACGCCCTTGGCGACCTCGACCAGGTTGTGCGGCGGGATGTTGGTCGCCATGCCGACGGCGATGCCGCCCGCGCCGTTCACCAGCAGGTTGGGGAAACGGCTGGGCAGGACGAGCGGCTCCTGCGAGCGGCCGTCGTAGTTCGGCGCGAAGTCGACCGTCTCCTGGTCGATGTCGCGCAGCATCTCCATGGCCAGCGGCGCCATCCGGGCCTCGGTGTACCGCATGGCGGCGGGCGGGTCGTTGCCCGGCGAGCCGAAGTTGCCGTTACCGTCGACCAGTGGGTAACGCAGCGACCACGGCTGGGCGAGCCGGACGAGCGTGTCGTAGATCGCCGAGTCGCCGTGCGGGTGATAGTTACCCATGACGTCACCGACGACGCGGGAGCACTTGAAGTACCCCCGGTCCGGCCGGTAACCGCCGTCGTACATCGCGTACAGAACCCTGCGGTGGACGGGCTTCAACCCGTCACGCACCTCCGGCAGGGCACGGCCGACGATGACGGACATGGCGTAGTCGAGATACGACCGCTGCATCTCGACTTCGATGCCGATGGGTTCGATGCGGTCGCCGGGGGGCGGGGGTAGGACGTCGACCACGGGGTCCTTCCAGGCAGTGGGGGCGATGAGTCGGCTGGGGCGGGCCGGGCGCCGGGTCGCGGGGATGGCCCGGTCCGGGCCACGCCTTCCGCGGGCCGCTCACTCGCAGGTCCGCCGGGATCGGAGTCGAAGGTGCCAGGCTGCCGGGACGGGTCGATCGGCCCGGTCAGCCCGGACCCGCCCCAGCGGAGGCTGGCTCAGATGTCCAGGAAACGCACATCCTTCGCGTTGCGCTGGATGAAGTTGCGCCGCGCGTCGACGTCCTCGCCCATCAGGACCGAGAACAGTTCGTCGGCGACGGCGGCGTCGTCGAGCGTCACCTGGAGCAGGATCCGCTTGTCCGGGTCCATGGTGGTGTCCCAGAGCTCGGTGGCGTTCATCTCGCCGAGACCCTTGAATCGCTGGATCGCGTCCTTGGGCAGTTTGCGGCCGGCCTCGACGCCCTGTTCGAGCAGGCCGTCGCGCTCCCGGTCGGAGTAGGCGTACTCCCAGTCCTCACGGCCCCACTTGATCTTGTAGAGCGGGGGCTGCGCGAGGAAGACGTGCCCGGCCTCGACGAGCGGGCGCATGAACCGGAACAGCAGGGTGAGCAGCAGGGTGCGGATGTGCTGGCCGTCGACGTCGGCGTCCGCCATCAGCACGATCTTGTGATAGCGCAGCTTGGCGATGTCGAAGTCGTCGTGGATACCGCAGCCCAGCGCCTGGATGAGCGCCTGGACCTCGGTGTTCTTCAGGACCCGGTCGATGCGGGCCTTCTCCACGTTCAGGATCTTCCCGCGCAGCGGCAGGATCGCCTGGAACTTCGAGTCCCGACCACCCTTGGCCGAGCCGCCGGCCGAGTCACCCTCGACGATGTACAGCTCGCACCGCTCGGGGTCGGTGAACTGGCAGTCGGCGAGCTTGCCGGGCAGGCCCGTCCCGCCGAGCAGGCCCTTGCGCCGGGTGAGGTCGCGGGCCTGGCGGGCGGCGATGCGGGCGCGCTGCGCGTCGAGCGCCTTGCTGACGATCGAGCGGGCCTCGGTGCGGTTGACCTCGAACCAGTCCTTGAGCGCCGAGTAGCACATCTCCTGGACGAACTTCTTGGCCTCGGTGTTGCCGAGCTTCGTCTTGGTCTGGCCCTCGAACTGCGGCTGCGCGAGCTTCACCGAGATGATCGCGGTGAGGCCCTCCCGGATGTCGTCGCCGGAGAGCCGCTCGTCGGGGTTCTTCGAACCGGCCTTGACCGGCTTGAGGAGGTTCTGGTCCTTCGCGTAGGCGTTGACCGCGCTGGTGAGGGCGGCCCGGAAGCCCTCTTCGTGGGTCCCGCCCTCGTGCGTGTTGATCGTGTTCGCGAAGGTGTAGACCGACTCGTTGTAGCCGGAGTTCCACTGCATCGCGAGCTCGGCCTCGATGCCGGTGCCCTTGGACTCCAGCGAGATGACGCTGCGGTGGACGGCGTCCTTGGTCGCGTTGAGGTGACCGACGAAGTCGACCAGGCCGTTGTCGTACCTGAAGGTGATCTCGGTCGGCTCGACTGCCTCGACCGGCTTGGCCGCCTCGGCCGCTTCCTCTGCGGCCGGGGCCGGGGCAGAGGCCTTACCGCGCTCGTCCCGCAGGGTGATCGACAGGCCCTTGTTCAGGAACGCCATCTCCTGCAGGCGGCGGAAGAGCGTCTCGTACTTGTACGTGGTGGTCTCGAAAATCGTGGGGTCGGCCCAGAACGTGATGGTCGTACCGGTCTTCTTCGACGTGCCGGTCTGCGCCAGCGGCCGCGCGGGACGGGAGTTCTCGTAGGGCTGGAACCAGCTGTGCCCGTCGGTCTGGATCTCGACGTCGAGCCGGGTCGACAGTGCGTTCACGACGCTCACGCCGACGCCGTGCAGACCACCGGAGACCGCGTACGACTCGCCGTCGAACTTGCCGCCGGCGTGCAGCGTGGTGAGCACCAGCTCGACGGTCGGGATCTTCTTGACGGGGTGTTCGCCGACCGGGATCCCACGGCCGTTGTCCGTGACGCGTACGCCGCCGTCGGCCAACAGGGTCACGGAGATCGTGTCACAGTAGCCAGCGAGGGCCTCGTCCACCGCGTTGTCCACGACCTCGTAGACCAGGTGGTGCAGGCCCCGTTCCCCGGTGGAGCCGATGTACATGCCAGGGCGCTTGCGTACCGCTTCGAGACCCTCGAGAACCTTGATCGAACTAGCGTCGTAGGCCACGCGGCAGGTCCCCTCGTTCTGGACGGAAGTACTACTCAGTCTACCTGGCAACCCGTCGTAACGGACGCAAGGTGCCGTCTCAGCCGTGCGCTGGGCCCCGAACTTCGACCCGGTGACCTCCCCTACCGGCTCCGCACCGCCCGCAGTCTTGCGCGCCTCTGCGACCGGCAGGCGACCGAGGCCGCCTCCCAGCCGCCCCGCCGACCCGCTTGCGGGCCCGCCAGCGCTCCGCCGACCGGCCCGAGGCGGTCTTTCGAGGATCTCCGGGAGCTGCCGGGAGCTGGTCCGTCATCCGTAGGTGTCCCGCGGGCCACGGCCACCCTGCGCGGACATGCCGCCGTGGTTCCATGAGGGCGCGGCCGGCCCCCGTACCGTGATGCGCCGAACCACGTGCGGCCCGAGCTCCTTGCGGAGAATCCCGAGAATCTGCCGGGAGAGCATGCGCAGCTGCGTCGCCCAGGCCGTCGACTCCGCGACCAGCTCGAGCTCCCCGTCCCGCAGCGAGACCGGGGAACAGTGCGCCGCGATGCCCGGCCCCACCAGGACATCCCACCGCGCCAGCACCGACGCGTCGGTCGCCCGCGTCTGCCAGCCGCGCTCGGCGACGAGGCGCGCGACGGCCGAACCGAAGTTCATCGGTGTCCGCCACTCCCGGCCCGGCGCGGCGATGCCCGGCAGCCGCTGGCGGGCCGGCGGATCGCCGGAGTCGTCCCGCCCACGGCGCCCGGCCGCGGTGGCGCGGCCGCCACCGCCGCTACCCGCTGCGCCGCCCGGGCGGCCCGTCCCCCGGGCCCGCGCGTCCTGCTTCGCCCGCGCGAGCATCTGCCGGGCGAGATCGGCCCCGCGCGCCGCGGGCTCTGGCGCCGCGGGCTCTGGCGCCGCGGACCCGGACGTTGCGGACCCGGACGTTGGAGGCGCCGCGGGCGGAGGGAGCTTTCCCGCGCGGTCGGTTGGTTCGTCGGCCGATCCGTCAGCCGGCACGGCACACCTCCCCGGAGACCACCTCGAAGCGCACACCGGCGAGCTCCGCCGGCACGTCCGCGTCGACCGCCGCCGTCACGAGTACCTGCTCCGCGTCAGCGACCAGGGCGGCCAGCCGCGCCCGCCGACGGGTGTCCAGCTCCGCGAACACGTCGTCGAGCAGAAGTACCGGCTCCCGGTCGTCCGCGCGCAGCAGTTCGAACGAAGCCAGCCGCAGCGCGAGCGCCAGCGACCAGGACTCGCCGTGGCTGGCGTAGCCACGGGCCGGCCGCCCGTTCACCGAAAGCAGCAGATCGTCCCGATGCGGGCCGACCAGCGTCACACCGCGATCGACCTCCTGGGTGCGCACCGCCGCGAGACCGGCGAGGATCGCCTCCGCGAGCGCCGCCCGGGTCGCCGTCCCACCGCCCGGCCGGTCCGGGCCGGCGTCGGGTCCGTCCCGCTCGACGTGCCCGTTCTGGTCGACGTGCCCGTCCGGCTCGCCCAGGCCAGCTCGGCCTGCGGGCAAGGCCCGATCGGGTGACGAGTCGAGCGTCACGGTCGAGCGGTACTCGACGCCGGTGGGCGCGTCCTCGCCCGCGACCGCGACATAGGCGCTCTCGACCCGCGGCCGCAGCTCCTCGACCAGCGCCAGGCGGGCCGCGAGCAGCTCCGCGCCGTGGTCGGCGAGATGCCTGTCCCACACCTCGAGCGTGCGCAGGTCACCCCGGCCACCGGCGCGGCGGGCGGCCCCCGCCGACCGCAGGAGCGCCGAACGCTGTTTGAGCACCCGGTCGTAGTCGGACTGCACCGCCGCCATCCGCGGCGATCGCGCGACGAGCAGGTCGTCGAGGAACCGCCGCCGCTCGGCCGGGTCGCCCTTCACCAGCGCGAGATCCTCCGGGGCGAACAGGACCGTGGCGAGCAGCCCCGCGACGTCGCGGGGCCGGGCCACCGGGGCACGGTTCAGCCGGACCCGGTTCGCCTTGCCGGGCACGATCTCCATCTCGACCAGCGCGGCCCGGTCACCTCGTACGATCCGCGCCCGCACGACGGCCTGCCCGCACCCCTCTCGGACCAGGGGAGCGTCGTTCGCGACCCGATGACTACCCAACGTGGCGACGAATCCGACTGCTTCGATCAGGTTCGTCTTGCCCTGACCGTTCGAACCCACGAACGTCGTGACACCGGGCTCGAGTACGAGGTCCAGCCGGGCGTACGAACGGAAGTCGGTCAGCGACAGGTGGGTGAGATGCACGTCACCCGTTGAGTCGGATCGGCATCAGCAGGTAGCGGTAGTCGGGGATCTCGGTCTGGTCGTCGCCGCCCTTGCCCGTGAGGATCGCGGGCTTGCTCGCGGCGAGCGCGGCGTCCTCGGCGCTGGCGAACCCGATCCGGACGATGTCGGACTCGAGCGCGCCGAGGGCGTCGAGCAGGTAGGCGGGGTTGAAGGCGACGGTCAGTTCGGGCCCGTCGTAGCTGACGGGCAGGGTCTCGGACGCCTGGGCCTCGCCGCCCGCACCGGCCTCGAGGACGAGGTGGTCCGGGGTGAACGTGAGCTGCACCGGTGCGGTACGGGCCGCGACCAGCGCGACACGCTTGACCGCCTCGGTGAGCGGAGCTATCTCAAGCTGGGCGATCAGCGGTGAGCTGTCGGGGAGCAGCTTGCGGTAGGGCGGGAAGGTCCCCTCGAGCAGACGCGTGGTGGTCTGGCGGGTGTTGCCGGCGAAACCGGCGAGCGTCTCCCCGGAGGGACCGGTACCGAGCGCGATGGCGACCTCGACGCCCGAGCCGGACAGGCTCTTGGCCGTGTCGAGCAGGGTGCGGGCCGGGACGAGCGCGACGCCGGAGGCCTCCGGGGCCGAGGGACGCCACTTGAGCGTGCGCACGGCGAGGCGGTAACGGTCGGTAGCGGCGAGGGTGAGCGTGTCACCCTCGATCTCGAGCCGCACGCCGGTGAGAACCGGGAGCGTGTCATCCCGGCCCGCGGCCACGGCGACCTGCGCGACGGCGCTACCGAACGCGGCGCCCTCGATGTGCCCGGTGATCTCCGGCATCGGCGGCAGGGTCGGGTAGTCGTCGACGGGCAGCATCGGCAGAGCGAAACGGGCGTTGCCACAGGCGACGACGAGGCGGGTGCCGTCAACGTGGACGTCGACGGGGGCCGCCGGCAGGGAGCGGGTGATGTCCGCGAGCATCTTGCCGTTGACCAGGCCACGGCCCTCTTCGGTGACGGTGGCGTCGAGCTCGCCCTGGGCGGCGACCTCGTAGTCGAACGCCGCGACCTTGAGCGCCGGACCGGTGGCGTCGAGCAGCAGGCCGGCCAGTACCTGGAGCTGCGTGGTCGCCCGGCTCGGCAGGGTGCGGGCCGTCCAGGCCACCGCGTCGGTGAATTCGTCCCGTTCCACGCGGAACCTCATGGACATGTCCTCCCGTCGTCCCGCGGCGGCCGTTCCCACGGCCGTTCGCGGAACTTGACATCACCGGCATAGCTACGCCGAGCCGAGCTCCCGACCCGCGCGCCGCCCGCCTGGTCGGCGGGGAGCGGGCAGTCGAGCACCAGCCTGACCCGATCCAGCATCCCAGAGCGCCGGGAGCGGGCAGCGGGTGGTCTGTGTTCCGAGGGTGGCACACCGGGCCCGGCTGCCGGGCACGCACCCCGCACCGGCCGATCGGAGATCCGCGGTGGGCAGAGCGCAGGGCCGCCCGCCGCGACGGCCCGCGACGGCGTCGTGCCCGGGACCACCGCGCCCGCGCTGGAGCCGTGGAGCCGCACGGTCCCACGGCGATCGTCGAGCCCCGAGCCGGGTGCCGGGTGGGCTGGGGGCCGCGCGGCGTCAGGGCGACTCCTCGGCGGAGGTCGAGGTTTCACGAGACGCCTCGATGGGGAGGCGGCTGACCGAGGGCAGCGACCGGGTTGCTCCGCGCTCACTCCGGGCTGTCGGACCACACCATGATCGAAATTTCGAGGTTGTCCCCAGCTCCTACTGCTTCGAGTTTTTGATCTCTCTAATGAAGATCTCGTTAGTAGTAGTAGTAGGGGCTGTGGAAACTGTGGAAAACGGCCATTTTCCCAGGTCAGAGTGGGTGAGTCCCTGTGCGCATCCTGGGGGTGACGGTGTGGATGATCAAGGCGTTTATCCCCAGGGCTTGATCGATTCCACAGATGACCCTCAGATGCACACAGGCTGTACACACGTTCATCCACCGGCTACCCACAGGTTACGAGGCCACTGTCCCCAGCTTCGACGCCCTTTCGAGGCCCGCTCGGAGTGCGCTCGAAGCCCGTCCGATGATCCGAGCGATCGCCCGAGCGCGCTGGGCGATCAACACTGATTCCTCGCAGGTCGGGAATCACCCGTTATCCACAGCCTTTTCCACAAGCTGTGGGTGAATGCCACGCAGTGGGCTCTCAATCGTTTGATCGGCACGCTCGTTCTCCGCCGGCCCCGCCCCGACTCGCGGCACCGATCCGAAACGCACGCCCGGACGCGAACCCACGCTCGAGGCGAACTCGAACTCGAACTCGAACTCGAACTCGAACTCGAACTCGAACTCAGGACCGGGACCGGACCGCCCGGACCGGTGCTCCTGTCCGGGTCGGCATCCCCGCTCGGGTCGGCCCACCTACCTGAACCGTCGCTCCCGCCCTGATCCGTGCTCCCGCCTGGACCGGTACTCGCGTGGACCGGGACTCCTGTTCGGACCGGGCGGACCCAGCCCCGAACCAGCGGACTCAGCCTCGAACCGGCATCGGTCCGGAGTCGGTCCCGAACCTGAACACGGGCTTGAATCGGCTTCCACCCCGACCCGGCGGAGTCGGGAAGCACGCCAGTCGATCGCCCGGATCCGAACGCCGACCCGTAACCCGGAGTCGTGCCCGGGCCTGGACGCGAATGAACGAAGTGCGGTGGCCGGTGCGGACTGTGCAATTTCCTCCGCCGGTCCTCGCGCGCGTCGAATGTTCCTTTCCGCATTCGGCGTGGCCGCGGCGGAACGGTTGGGCGCTGACAGGAAGTCGCGGCGGCCCGGGTTCGGAGGATCCGGGCGGGTCGGAATCCTGGCGACAGCCGGATCCTGTGCGAACACCGGACCGGGACTGGGCGTGAGGCGCCGGCGGCTCGGAGCCCGCGACGATTCGAGCCCTCACCGCACCGATACGCGGGCCCCTTCACCCGGACGCACCCAAAAACCCAACCCGAACCCCAACAAAACCACCAGAAAATCCATCAAACCCCAAAAGCCCCAACCTGGACCAGGTCACCGGCTCCGGATCCTTGTGTGGCGGGTGAGTGAGTCCCGGGACTCACTCACCCGCCACACAAGGAAATGAGGGCGGCTGGGGGGGTGGGGCGAAGGCGTGGGGGTCAGGCGTGTCGGGCCTGGGCGCGGATGCGGTTGGTCAGCTCGGTCACCTGGTTGTAGATCGCCCTGCGCTCGGCCATCAGGCCGCGGATCTTCCGGTCGGCGTGCATCACGGTGGTGTGGTCCCGGCCGCCGAAGTGCTGACCGATCTTCGGTAGAGACAGATCGGTGAGCTCACGGCAGAGGTACATCGCGATCTGACGGGCTGTCACCAGGACCCGGCTGCGTGACGTCCCGCACAGGTCTTCCATGGAGATGCCGAAGTACGCCGCGGTGGCGTTCATGATGGCCGCGGCGGTTATCTCCGGGTTGGCCGCGTCGGGGATGAGGTCGCGCAGCACGATCTCGGCGAGCGTGCGGTCGACGTGGGACTTGTTCAGGCTGGCGAAGGCCGCGACCCGGATGAGCGCCCCTTCGAGCTCGCGGATGTTGCGCTCGATGTGGGTGGCGATGTACTCGAGCACGTCCGGAGGGACCGGCAGCCGCTCGGTGGCGGCCTTCTTCGAGAGGATGGCGATCCGGGTCTCGAGGTCGGGCGGCGTGACGTCGGTGATCAGCCCCCACTCGAACCGGCTGCGCAGGCGGTCCTCGAGGGCCGAGAGCTGCTTGGGTGAGCGGTCCGAGCTGATGACGATCTGCTTCTCGGTGTCGTGCAGGACGTTGAAGGTGTGGAAGAACTCCTCCTGCGTCCGCTCCTTGTTCTCGAGGAACTGGATGTCGTCCACCAGCAGGACGTCGATGTCGCGGTAGCGGCGCTGGAACGCGAGCTGCCGGTCGTCGCGGATCGAGGCGATGAAGTCGTTGGTGAACTCCTCCATGCTCACATACTTGATCTTGCTCTCGGGGTAGAGCTTGACCGTGTAGTGACCGATCGCGTGGAGTAGGTGCGTCTTGCCCAACCCGGAGTCACCGTAGATGAACAGCGGGTTGTAGGCCTTCGCCGGAGCCTCCGCGACCGCCACGGCCGCCGCGTGCGGGAAGCGGTTGCTGTCACCGATGACGAAGGTCTCGAACAGGTAGCGGGGGTTGAGCCGGGCCGGTTCGGACGGGCGGGGCGAGGGGTCGCGGCCCAGCCCCGGGGCCATCCGCCCGGGGGGCGCTCCGTCGACCCGTCCCTCGAGACGCCCGTCGAGGCGATCTTCGCTCCGGCGGTCCTCCCGGCGGTCCTCGCCTCGGTGGTCCTCTCCCAGGCGGGGCTCGTGGCCGGTCGAGAGCAGCGAGCGTGGGCCGCCGCCGGCGTCGATGCCCGGGAGGGTGAGGGGACCGGTCATCGGCTCCGGGTCCGGCGTGTGCTCGACGGTGACCGCGACCCGGATCTCCCGGCCGTAGGCGGTGGACAGCGCGGTGGAGAGGAACGGGCGCAGCCGGGAGTCGAGCAGGTCTTTCGTGAACTCGTTCGGCGCGGCGAGCAGCGCGGTGTCCTGGACGAGCCCGAGTGGACGGGTGAGCCTCAGCCATGCCCGCTGCTGGCCGGAGAGCGTGCCGTCCGCGACGCCCGCCACTGCCTGTTCCCACACCGCCGACAGGTCCGGCTCCGAGGTGGGCGCGGCTCCCCGGGACGGCTGACCGGCGACGGAGTCGGCGCTGAGGTCGGTCACAGGGGTGCTCCTTGTGGCTCTTCGTGGCTCTCGGGCGGGACCACACGACCGCCGGGAGCCGGAGTCGCTGGCTGGCACTGTGGTCTCTTTGCGTCAATGCGCGTCAGCTGTGTCGGGCCGGCGACATCGCCGACCGGCGGTGCCGCCCGGTCGGCCGCCGGTGCGGTGCCGACCAGCCGGTGCCGCCGGTGGCTCAGGTCCTGGTTCGGTGGTTCGTGCGCTGGTGGTCGAGACGTTCCTGGTGGTTAAGGGGGTGATGGTGACAGGATGCGCGACTGTTGTGTAGCCGAGGATTGTTCCGTGTCGCCGCGGCCGATGGACGTGGACCCCCGGCCCGAGCGCACCGGACCCGCCGGGCGCGGCCGGCGGCGCGCCGCTCCTCCGGAAGCGGTTCTCCACATCGTCGTCCACAACCTGTGCATGGACATGACACCGCATCCGGCGTGGCGTCGGCGACCGGCCCACAAAGTGGATGACAGCCACGCGGACCACTGAGCGGACCACTCTATGAGGTGCGCCAGGGGGGCCGGCCTACGAGGTGCGCCGGGGAGACCGGTCGGTGATGGTGCTCCTGCCCGTGTGGTCCGGTGTGGAGTCCACCCACGGAGTCCACCCACGAGTCCACCCACGGAGCCCGTGGGCTCGGAGGGGCGGCAGACGGTTCACGGACTGAGCTGTGGGCAGCGGACTCGACCGTAACAGTCACACCGGGACACCCGGACCGGGGTGCCCTCGCGGTGTCCGTCCGGTCACCTCGTCGTGGCCTGTGGTCCGGACGGAGCCGGCGTTGGTGGCATCGTGTGTAGGCTAGGGCGAACCACGGCGGCGGTCGGCTCGTGGGCCCGGCTTCGTGCTGGGCCTGATCTCACGGGCCTGACCTCACGGACGTGGGCTCCGGTGGCGGGTCTCCTCAGGCTGAGGGCTCCTGTCGATCGGTCGCCCGGGTTCCGGTCCCGTCACCGAGGTCCCAGCCACGGCCGGCGTCCAGCCGGCATCCCGCCCGTCTGTGTCTCCGGAGTCCTCACGTGAGTAAGCGCACCTTCCAGCCGAACAACCGCCGGCGGGCCCGCACCCACGGGTTCCGGCTCCGGATGCGGACCCGCGCCGGCCGCTCGATCCTGTCCGCGCGTCGCAGTAAGGGCCGCAGCCAGCTCTCCGCCTGACGGTGGAGTGAGCGCGCCCGCCGCCGTCAGCCATGCTCCCCCGGGGCTCCCGAGTTCGCACCAGGCAGGAACACGCCCTTGCCGGGCGTTCCGGCCGGCGCGTTCGGGCAGGGTTAATCGTTGTCCACAGTGTGCAAACCGATGTGGACGGACCGCCTCGGGCCGGGTTCGTCGTCGGCCGCCGGGTGGGTAACGCGGTGATGCGTAACCGCGTCCGCAGGCGGCTGCGCGAGCAGACGCGCTCCCGGCTGTCCTCGCTGCCACCGGGAACCGCTGTCCTGATCAGGGCGTTACCTGAGGCGGCGGGTGCGACGTCGGCTGATCTCGGTCGTTCGCTCGACTCCGCTTTTCGTACCGTCCGCTCCCCGCGGCCGCAGCGATCGGCGCGGTCGGGATGAGCGCGGTCGCCGGTGTGGGCAGCGCGGCCGCCGTCTTGGCGTTCGTCGATCTCGTCCTCGTCGCGCTCGCGACGTCCACGAGGTTCACCATGCTGGCCAGGGCGTCCAACGGCGCGCTGCGTGGCCCGCTGGCCTGGGCTCTCGCCATGGCGGTCCGGGTCTACCGGGCCGGCTGGTCGGGGCGGAACGCGGGCTGTTGCCGCTTCGAGCCGTCCTGTAGTGCCTACGCGCTGACGGCGGTGACCCGCCACGGCGGCGTCATCGGTGGTCTGCTTGCCATCCGTCGGCTGTTGCGCTGCCAGCCGCTTTCCGCGGGTGGCTACGACCCGGTGCCCGGTGAGGCGCCCGGAGGGTCCGTCGATCCCGGCACCGGTCGGTGCCGGACGGCCTCGGGTCCGGTGGGCGCCGTCGATGCCGGCACGAGGCACGGGCATGGCTCTGCGTCCCTCCACCGGGGGACGCGTTCCGAGATCGTCGGTTCCCGTCGCGGAACGCGGGTGTGAGGAGACAGTCTGGTGTTGGATCCGCTTTATCATCTCGCGGCGAACGCGATCGTCTTCTTCCACAGGGGATTCGGGCCGATCTTCGGCGCGGACAGCTTCTTCGCGTGGGCGTTGTCGGTCGTTCTGCTTGTCATCTGTGTCCGGATCCTGATCTTCCCGCTGTTCGTCAAGCAGGTGAAGTCCCAGCGGACCATGCAGATGATGCAGCCCCGGATCAAGGAGATCAAGGAGAAGTACGGGCACGACAAACAGCAGATGCAAGCGGAGATCATGAAGCTCCAGAAGGAGCATGGCAATCCGCTGCTCGGCTGTCTGCCGATCCTCCTGCAGATCCCGCTGTTCATCTCGCTGTTCCACGTCTTCACCCACCTCGCCCCGATGAACGAGGGCCCCGGCGGCTCGCTGGTGTGGCGTCCGCGGGTCGGCCTGTCCGCCGACCAGGTGGAGCAGATCGCCAGCGCGAAGCTGTGGGGCATCTCGCTGTCGAACTCGTTCGGCTCCTCCCAGGACCTGCTGGACTTCCTCGGGGCCAACGGGACACACGCCAAGATCCTCGCGGTCGTGCTGATCGTCCTGATGGGTGCGACGACGTTCTTCACCCAGCGCCAGATCATGGCGCGGACCGGGCCGGTCGATCCGCAGCAGGCGATGGTCCAGAAGATCCTGCTGTACGGTTCGCCGCTCATGCTGGCGATCTTCGGATTCCGGTTCCCGATCGCCGTCCTGCTGTACTGGCTGACCACGAACCTGTGGAGCATGGGGCAGCAGTTCTTCGTCATCAAGAAGATGCCTCCGATCAAGCCGCTCGCCGCGAACGGCAAGGTCCCCGGCGCCCGGACGGCACCGTCTGACGGTGCCGCGGTCTCCCGGCCCTCCCCCGGTGCCCGCGCGGGCGCGAAGTCGAAGAGCCGCCCCCGTCCCGCCACGACGTCCCTGACGAAGGGCGCGGACTCCGGTGCCGGCGGCCAGGCGGCGGGCGAGAACGGGCGGGCCTCCTCCGGTTCGGCGGTCGCCGTCGGGTCCGGTGAGCGGGTGTCGAGCGCCCCGCCCGGAACCCGCTCCCGGTCCGGCACGTCCACGAGCAAGCCGAAGACTCCGGCCAAGGCGGCCGGAGCGAAGGCCACCCCCAAGGGCACGCCCCAGAGCACGCCGAAGGCCACGGCGGTTGACGCCGCCGGCGGCGCCGGGAAGGCGTCCGCCACGAGCGAGATCGCCGACTCCGGCCGGGAAGCCGCCACCGGTTCGGCGACGGCGGCAGCGGGCACGTCCCGTTCGAACGGTGTCGCGGAGTCCGAGGGAGCCTCCCGGTCCACCCCGCCGCCGGTCCCCGCGGGGATGCGCCGCGCCCCCGGTGGGTCGCGGCCGGCCAAGCGCCGGGGAAAGGGCAAGCGACCGGGCGGGCGGCGCTGATGAGCCGGCGGATTCCGGTCCCGCCCACAGGCATCGTCCGGGCTGAACGCCCCGTCCGCCCCGGACGCCCCGGTTCGTCCCGGGCGGTTGCCCCCCGTAACCGCCGCGCTGACCCCGCGGCGCCCGGACGTCCCGTACGCTCGGCACCGCCGCCCCCTTTCCCCTGGAGTAACGCTGATGACCGGTTCGGCACCTGACCTGGCCGTGGAAGGACCCGAGGCCAATGAGGACGGCCCGACGGCCGGGGCCGACACGACCGCGGGCGAGGACACCACGAGCTCGAACGGCTCCGGCGAGCGCCGGCTCGCCGACCTCGAGCAGGAGGGTGAGATCGCGGCCGACTACATCGAGGGCCTGCTCGACATCGTCGACATGGACGGCGACCTCGATCTCGACGTCGAGGGCGGGCGTGCCGTCGTCGCCGTGGTCGGGGACGGGCTGGACAAGCTGATCGGGTCCGGCGGTGAGACCCTCGAGGCGCTGCAGGAGCTGACCCGGCTAGCCGTGCTCCAGAAGACGGGCGTCCGCAGCCGGCTCATGCTCGACGTCGGCGGTCATCGAGCCCGCCGCCGGATCGAGCTGGGGAAGGTCGCGACGAACGCCGCGAACCGGGTCGCCGACACCGGCGAGCCCCAGAAGCTGGTTGCGATGACACCCTTCGAGCGCAAGGTCGTGCACGACGTGATCGCCACGATCGACGGCGTGCGCAGCGAGTCCGAGGGTGAGGAGCCCACCCGCCGGGTCGTCGTTCTGCCTGACTGACGGCCGTGTACCGTCACCGGAGTTTGTCCGGGGCAGGGAACCGATCGCGGATCTGACGCTCGCGCACGACTCTGACGCCGTGCGCGGCCGTGACGCCGTGGTCGGCCCCCGTCGAGGACGTCGGATGCGCGGCGAGGGGAACGAGGGCGCCAGTGGTGCTGCCGAGGGTGGGCGGGCCGCCACCGGAATCGACCACGACACCTGTGATCATTCCCGCGACGCCCGCGACCACCCCCGAGGCGTCCGCCATCATCCGCGGCGGGCCGCGGCTGTGGTTGCCCGGTCTCGTCGCTCTCGCGCTCACCCTCCTGGTGGTGCTGCTGCACGCCTATCTCGACCGACCGTTCTGGTACGACGAGATCTGGCGCGGGCACTTCGTCAGTGAGCCGATCGGCTCTCTGTGGTCCGAGCTGACCGTCGCGAACACGCCGTCGGCTCTGGGATGGCTGGGTGTCACCCGGCTCTCCGGAGACCTGTTCGGCTGGCACAGCTGGGCGTTGCGGCTGCCGGGCTTCGCCGCTCTGCCGGCGCTCGGCGCACTGACCGCCGTTCTCACCCGGCGGTTCTCCGGAGCTGTGGCCGCCCTGTTCGCGGTGTGCTGGCTCTGTCTGAACGCGACCTTCCTGGACCTCGCCACCCAGCTCAAGCCGTACACGATCGAGACCCTGGCGGCGGTGGCCGTCGTCCTGCTGTGGCTTGGCCGCCCGGAGCCCGGTTCCGAGACCGGCTCCGGCTCCCGGAGCCGTCTCGGCCCGGTCGGCCGTGGCCGCCTGAACCGTGGCCGCCTCATCCGCCGCACGGCGGCTGGCGTGATCTCCCTGTTTTCCGTTCCGGCGATCTTTCTTGTCATTCCGCTCGCGGTGATGGACCTCGTGCCCGGCCCGGACCGGCGGCGGCGGATCGCCGAGACGCTGCCGAGCGTGGTGCTGGTTGCCGCGCACACGCTTTTCTTCATCGGTCACCAGTCCGCGCAGCGCGCCGGGGGCTACTGGGACGCTCAGTTCCTCGCCGGGCGGGACCCCTGGCAGGCCGTGAGGTTCGTGGCCGAGCAGCTGTGGCGGTTCGGCACCGGTTCGCCGCCCGGGATCGACCAGTTCGACCCCAGCCTGGTGCCGGGATTCGTCGACCTTCCCGGGTATCTGCCGTGGCTGCTGGCCCCCGCGATCGTCGTGCTCGGCGTGACCGGCGCCGCCGCGCTCGCTCGCCGGCCGGACGGCCGCCGCGTGCTCGGCGCGCTCGCCGGCGCGGAACTGCTCATGCTGGGCGCGAGTGCCGCCCGCTTCTGGCCGTTCGGGCCGACGCGGACCAACCAGTTCGTCGTGCCGCTGTTCGTCCTGGTCGTAGTGGTCGGCGGGGATCGGGTCACCCGCCACGCCGCCCGCCGGGCGGCTCGGGCCTGGCGGGCTCGCCCGGTCGACCGGCGCGCCCGCGCGGTCGACGCGGGGGGTGCGGTGGCGGTGGTCCTCACGGTGGTCCTCGCGGCGGGCGTGGCCCTGGCGGGTGCCGGGTCCGGCGACCGGCTCGTCTGGGAACGGCAGGATCGGATGCGCGGCCTCGACCTCATGGTGGACGCGGCGGTGACCACCCGCCGGCTGGTCCGCCCCGGGGACCTCGTGGTGGTCGGCGGCCGGCTCGCCCGCCCGGGATGGATCTACGCGATGGAGGTCAGCGCGGACGCCCCCCGGATCCCCGAAGCGCTCCCCCAGTCCGGCCGGGGGACCGTCTCCGGAACGTTCTCCGGAACCGCCTCCGGAAACGAGCCGCCTCGGGTGGCCCGCGCGGACACCGTTTTCGTCGATCCCGGCCGGCGTGATTCCGCGGGCCGGCTGGTGCCCCTCGCCGCGCAGTTGGAACGGTCTCGCCGACCCGGCCGTCTTGTCGTCTTCGTCTTCGACATCGATGCGGCCGCGATGGCTCCGGGGCTGGCGGCTTTGCGCGACGAAGGCTGGTGCCCCGGTGAGAGTCGGCGATTCCGACTGACCGGTTCGGTCACGGTCTACTCCGCCTGCTCCAAGCCCCCGGTATCGAGCCGTGGATGATTCACGGTGTCGATGACCGTCGAAAAAGGGGCTGTGCGTGGCTGTCGGAGGTCGGCGTGCCCGCCTGATCGCATCGGTCGCACTGGCACTGCTGGTCACCTCGGCGGCGCTGGCGGGTCTGCTGCTCGAAACACGGCCGGGTTCATCCGGCGGAACCACCCGGGCAGCTGACCCCGCGACGCAGGCCGCGGCCATTGTCGCCGCGGGCGACGACCTGGCCGGGTTCGTCGACCCTTTCATCGGCACCGCGCGACAGCGCCGGGATGTCATAGCCGGCGACGGGGTCGCGGGTGCCTTTCCCGGCGCCGCGGCGCCGTTCGGAATGGTGCAGTGGAGCCCGGACACCGACGGACGGGCGGCCGCGGGGTCGGGAGGATACCGGTACGCCGACTCGGTGATAGACGGATTCAGCCTGACCCACTTACACGGCACGTCGTGCTCCGCGGCACAGGACGTCTCGATCATGCCGTCCACCGGTCCTTATCCGTTCCATCCACCCACCGGCGAGGTGAACGAGACCTCGCCGTGGGAGGCCGGCTTCTCCCACGACGACGAGTCGGCCGCGCCCGGTCGTTACAGCGTCCAGGTCACCTCGCAGGCGGGCGATCGGATAGGCGTGGATCTCGCCGCGGGAACCCGCGCGGCGGTTGGTCGTTTCTCGTTCCCGCCCGGCGTGCCGGGATCCCTGTTCGTCGACCTGGGCCGCCGTGGTGACGGCGCCCTCCGGGCGGACCTGCAGGTGGACTCCGCCACCGGCGAGATCTCCGGCTCGGTGACGAGTCGGGTCTTCTGCCGGCAGCCGGCCGTCAGCACGCTCTATTTCGTCGCGAGGCCGGATCGGCCGCCCGCGGCCGTCGGCACCTGGTCGGCGGGGAACTGGTCGCCGAGCCCGGGCGCGGCCGACGAAGGCGGGCCCACCGCGACGTCGCGTTCCGCCTCGGTCGGAGCCTGGCTGAGAATGCCACCGACAGCAGACGGAGCGGTCGTGCTCCGTACCGCTGTGTCGTACACCAGCGTCGAGGGGGCGCGGGCCAACCTCGCGGCCGAGTACCCCACCAGTGTCGACGCGGTCGCGAGTGCCACCCGCGCCGAATGGAACCGGAGGCTGGCGGCCGTGCGTGGCGTCTCCGCGTCGCGGTCGGAGTTACGCGTCCTGTATACGGCGCTTTATCACGCGATGCTGGGCCCCGGCGCCGTCAGCGACACCGACGGCACCTACCGTGGCTGGGACGGCTCCGCCGCCGCCGCCCCGGGCTGGACCGTTCGCAGCGGGGTCGCCGGCTGGGATGCCTACCGCAGCTCGTTCCCGTTACTGGCGATGCTGGCTCCGGATGTCGCCACCGACACCGCGCGGTCGTTGCTGGCGGGTGCCACGCAGACCGGGTCGGTGCCGGGATGGACCCTCGCGACCAGTCGGCCCGACATCATGCCGGGTGACGGCGGCACGGTCCTGCTCGCCCAGGCGGTGGCGCTCGGGCTGCCCGTCGACCCGGCGCAGGCGCTGGCCACCGCGCTGGCCAGCGCGGCCCGCCGCCCGTTCGCGGCCGAGTACGACCGGCTCGGTTTCGTCCCGGTCAGCCCCGGCGGTCTCCCGGACGCCGTGTCCGTCACCCTCGAGTACGCCCTCGCGGACTTCGCTACAGCGCAACTGGCGCTTGCCGCGAACCGGCCCGAGATCGCGACCGTCTTCACCGGACGGTCGAAGCGCTGGCGGTCGGTCTGGGATCCGGTCAGCAAGCTGCCGGCCCCCCGCGGCCCGGACGGCGCCTTCCTGCCGGTGGAGCCGACGACCCTGCCCGGCTACACCGAAGGCACCGCGGCCCAGTACTCCTGGCTGGTTCCCCAGGATCCCGACGGTCTCGCCGAGGCGATGGGCGGGCGGCGCGCCGCGGTCGACCGGCTCGCCGACTTCCTCACCCGGCTCGACGACGGCCCGATCGGGACGCACGCGGAGATGGGAAACCAGCCCAGCCTGCTCGTCCCCTGGCTCGGTGCGTCGTTCGGCGCCGTTGATCTGACGATCGACGCTCTCGACCGGACGCGCCGGACCCTGTTCCGGGACACTCCCGACGGCCTGCCCGGAAACGACGACACCGGGGGTCTGTCGGCCTGGTACGTGCTCGCCTGGCTCGGGCTGGGTCCCGTCCAGCCGGGAACAGACCTGCTCATCGTGACTCCGCCGGCCGTCTCATCGGTCGAGATCACCCTCCCGCGTGGACAGCTCCGTTCGGTGAGCGAACAGGTCGGCAGGGTGGACGGCCGCCTACCGGTCGGGCTGAGACGGGACGGCGAATCGCTCCCCGGGCCCTGGATCCGCTTTCGTGACGTCAGCGCCGGAGCGACGCTGGCCTGGTCACTGTCCGATCAGCAGCCGACCGCCCCGAGCCCTGGGCGCTGACCGGCGATGATTCACGGGAAACATCTGTCCGCGCTGTCCGGCTCCAGGCGCCGAATTCCCGACACAGCGCCTATCTGAGGTATCACCTGACGCGCCGGAACGGGTCTACCGGGGATGCTGGGGTGGTGCCTTCGCGTCGCACCCTCCCGCCCCGCCCCGAGCGCCCGCGGCCGCCTGCCGCGCGCTCGTCCAGTTTCGGCTGTCCGGGCCGTCCGATCTCAGCCGGGGGCGAGCCACATCCGGGCCCGGTTCCGCGGGCCCGGCGTGCCCTCTCGGCCTGGCCGACAGTTCAGACCGGTCAGCTGTGCCGGCTGGGCATGTCGGGCGCGTTGGTGGTTGAGGTGAAGCGATGACACCGCCCGACCAGACGGCCGGTGACCGCCGTCCCGACTCCTCCCCCTCGGATCAGCTGGCCCCGTCGCCGTCGCCGTCGCCGTCGGCCCCGGCTCAGCCGGGGACGACGTCCGAAGGCCCGGCCGGAACCGCCGAGGTGGTTCCCGACGCCGCTCGCACCGTCTTCGGTGATCGTCTCGGTCTCGCGGTGCGATATGCCGAGCTGCTTTCGACGGCCGGGGTCGAGCGAGGGCTGATCGGGCCGCGGGAGACCGGCCGGCTCTGGGAACGGCACCTCCTCAACAGCGCCGTTCTGGCCGAGGCGATCCCGACCTGGCCTTTTTCTCCCGGTTCCACCTCGTCCTCCCCCGGCTCCACCCCGCCCGGTTCCGACTCCGCCGCTTCCGGTTCCGCTGGTTCCGGTGAGCCCGCGCTCGAGGTCGTCGACGTCGGCAGCGGCGCCGGGCTTCCCGGAATCCCGCTCGCGCTCGCCCGGCCCGACCTGCGGGTGACGCTGCTCGAGCCGATGGAAAGGCGCTGCCGTTTCCTCGCGGAAGCCGTGGCCGAGCTCGGTCTGGCGGGCCAGGTGGAGGTCGTGCGCGGACGAGCTCCGGACGTTTCCGAGCTGCCGCCGCATCGCACATTCGACGTTACGGTGGCCCGAGCAGTAGCCCCTTTGGGACGTCTTGGCGCGGTACTGCTGCCGATCACGCGTCCGGGCGGTGTCATGCTTGCACTGCGCGGTTCGCGAATCCTTGAGGAATTGCAGGCCGCGCGTAGTGATCTCGATTCCCTGGGTTGGCGCGAGGTGAACGTCATGACGTGCGGGGCTGGCCTGGTGGACGAACCCACCCGTGTGCTGCGCGCGATGCGGTCACCTCAGTCCACCCAAGGGGACGGCGGGAGGGGACGGCGCGGCGCGGATGACCGGCAGGCCAGACGGACGACACAGCCACGGCGACCACGGGAGGGCACTCGTGATCGACCGGCACGTGGGAGGTCCCGTTCCACGTGAAACAGCGAAGCCATATGAGACGGCGAGGGCACCTGAAGCAGCGTCGGCGGGTCGAGGCGGCCGGGTACACGGGGGGAGTCCGGGTGGCACGCCCGGCCTCCCGGGCCTGGACCCCCTCGACTCCTCGACCCCGATCGGAGCGGCGGCGGCAGCAGCGGTGGAAGCACTGACGATGGAACGACGACGACCCTTTCCCCGACCCAGCCGGCGGCGTGTCATCACCGTCGCCAATCAGAAGGGTGGCGTCGGCAAGACGACGACCACCGTCAACCTGGCCGCCGCACTGGCCATGCACGGAGTCCGCGTACTGGTCGTGGACCTCGATCCGCAGGGCAACGCCTCCACCGCCCTCGGCGTGGACCATCGGTCCGGCACTCCCTCGATCTACGAGGTGCTGCTCGGAGACCGCCCCCTCGACGACGTGGTCGTGCGGTCCAGTGAGTCCAACGGGCTGTTCTGCGCGCCGGCGACGATCGACCTCGCGGGCGCCGAGATCGAGCTGGTCTCGATGGTCGCCCGGGAGACCCGGCTGCGCCGGGCCATCGACGGCATGCGCAACGAGGTCGACTACGTCCTCATCGACTGCCCGCCGTCACTGGGGCTGCTCACGGTCAACGCGCTCGTGGCGGCCCGGGAGCTCCTGATCCCGATCCAGTGTGAGTACTACGCGCTGGAGGGCCTTGGTCAGCTGCTGCGTAACGTCGAGCTGGTCCAGGCCCATCTCAACCAGGAGCTCCGGCTGTCGACCATCCTGCTGACCATGTACGACTCGCGCACCCGACTCGCCGATCAGGTCGTGCACGAGGTGAAGGAGCATTTCGGGGACAGGGTGCTGAGCACCACGATCCCGCGCAACGTCCGGCTCGCCGAGGCGCCGAGCTACGGCCAGTCCGTCCTGACTTACGATCCCGCCTCCCGCGGGTCGCTGTCCTACCTGGCCGCGGCACGCGAGCTCGCCGAGCGCGGAGTCGACCCGCCCCCCCGCGGCAGCGCCGGGAGTGCCCGCAACGGGGCTCCCAGCGGTTCCGCCCCGACCGGTGGGGCTCCGGCGAACGGCCACTCCCCCAGCGGCCCCCCGCCGCCCGTCGGCCGCGGCACGGGCGCCGCCCAGACCAGCCCTGACCGGCCCGGCCCGGCGCCGTCCGGCTACCGCGCCGACGGTGGCTACCCCGGTGACGACAGCTACTCCGGCGGCGACGGTTATCCCGGTGACGACGGTTATCCCGGCGGCGACGGCTACTCCGACGACGACCGGTACGGCACGCCCGCCGACGGCTACGCCTCGCCGGGCGGTCACGCCGCCACGGGCGGGCCGGCCACGCCGGAGGGCTTCGCCGTTCCGGACGGGCCGCTGGTTCCGGGCACACCCGGCACCCGGGACGGGTACGGACGGCCCAACGGGTACGGCCCGCACGGCGGGGCCTCCGGGTCCGGCGGTCCGAACCTGAACGGGGCCGGTCGATGACGGCGCGGCGCGGTGGTCTGGGCCGTGGTCTCGGCGCGCTCATTCCGGCGGCCGCCGAGCCGCAGGACGGGTACCAGAGCAACGGCCTGGACCACGCTCCGGCACCGGCTCCCGCCCCGGTCGCGGGCGCCGTCTTCCGGGAGATCCCGGTGGACTCGGTGACCCCGAACCCGCGCCAGCCACGGACCCACTTCGACGAGGACGCCATCGCGGAGCTGGCCGCCAGCCTGCGCGAGGTGGGGCTCCTCCAGCCGATCGTCGTCCGGGAGCTCCTGCCCGGCCGCTACGAGCTGGTCATGGGCGAGCGGCGGCTGCGCGCGTCGAAGCTCGCCGGGCTGGAGCGGGTGCCCGCCATCGTCCGGGACACCGCGGACGACGCCATGCTGCGCGACGCCCTGTTGGAGAACCTGCACCGCCAGCAGCTCAACCCGCTCGAGGAGGCCGCGGCCTACGAGCAGCTGCTGCGCGACTTCGGGGCGACGCACGAGGAGCTGGCCGGCCGCCTGGGCCGTTCCCGCTCGCATGTCACGAACACCATCCGCCTGCTCGGGCTGCCGCCGGCGGTGCAGCGTCGGGTGGCCGCCGGGGTGCTGTCCGCGGGGCACGCCCGCGCGCTGCTCTCCCTGGAGAATCCCGATGCCCAGGACAGGCTGGCGACGCGCATCGTCGCCGAGGGTCTGTCCGTACGGGCGGTGGAGGAGATCGTGGCCCTCGGCGAGGAGGGCCCCCGCAAGCGGGCTCCGCGCGGGCCGCGGGCGGCTGAGCCGGCGCTGACCAGCATCGCCGACCGTCTGTCGGACCGACTGGAGACCCGGGTCAAGGTGGACATGGGCCGCAGCAAGGGCCGCATCACCGTGGAGTTCGCGACGATCGAGGATCTGGAGCGGATCGTCGAGGTGATGTCCCCGAACTCGAGGGCCTCCTGACCGTCTCCTGATCTCACCGCGGGGCCCCGGGGCGCACGTGCCAGCCACGTGCGCCCCGACGCATGTCCGGGGTCGGTGCGGTGCGGGCGCGGCCCGCTCAGACGGCGCCGGGGACGGGGTTCACCTGGCGCAGGACGCCTTCGGGATTCATCGAGCCGAGCAGACGCTCCAGGGCCACCTCGACGTCCTCCCGCCAGCTGACGGCGTTCTTCACCTCGAGGCGCAGGCGGGGCCAGCGGTGGTGCGGGCGAACCGTCTTGAACCCGACCGCGAGCAGGTAGTCAGCGGGCACGACGCAGCGGGTGCCGGAGTCGCGCAGGTCGCCGAACGCCTCCAGGGCGCGGTAGCCGCGCCGGGTGATCTCCTTGGCCACCGACTGGATGAGGACCCGGCCCAGACCCTGACCGGTGAACTCCTGGACGATCTGCGCGGTCATGAGCAGCACCGCGTCCGGGCTGACGGGGCTGGTCGGGAACGCCACGGAGCGCGGCACGTACGCCGGCGGCGCGAACATGACGAACCCGGCCGGGACGTTGTCGATGTACACGACTTTTCCGCAGCTACCCCATTCGAGAAGCGCGGACGAGACCCAGGCCTCCTTCTCGATGTCCGTGCCGCCGGCCTCCTCGGCCCGGCTACGGGCTACCGGATCGAGCTCCCAGAAGACGCATCTGCGACAGAGGGGCGGCAGGTCGTCGATGTTGTCGAGGGTGATGTTCGCGATCCGACGACTCATCGAGCCAGCCCTCCCAGCGGTCCGGACGACCGTCCCCGGCCGATTCTTCCGCTTACCTTGAACAGCCTAGGACGGTCGCCACCGCCTGTGGCCACGGGCACGCCGTGACCTGTTCCACGTGAAACCTCGCCAATGAGTTGCACGTTCCCGGGACGTCCGCCGCAAAGCTGGTGGCGACTGTGAAACGCGACAAGCTCGGGTGGCAGGGGAGACTCCCGCGGCGCGGCGCGGCGGGGCGCGAAGGCTGGGGCGCGGCGCGGCGCGGCGCGGGGCGGGGTGGGGTGCTGGGTGGGATGGGGTGGGGCGTCAGGCTCGGGCCGCGATGCGGGGGACGCGCAGCTGCCCCGTCGGCGGGTCCTGCTCGGGCGGCAGGAACAGGCGCTGGGTGGCGGCGAGCAGGCCCTCCGCGACGGCGGCCCGGAACTCGGTCGACGCCAGCGCGGCGGCATCGTGGGTGTTGCTGAGGTAGCCGAGCTCGATCTGGACGGCGGGCATCCTGGTCCGGCGCAGCAGCTCCCAGGTCTTGGGATGGGCGCGGCAGTCCACCATGTCGGTCCGCGAGACGATCTCGCGCTGCACCAGGGCGGCGAAGCGCTCACCGACCGCCGACGAGCCTCGCGCGTGGCCGTAGTAGTACGTCGAGACACCCTGCGCCTGCGCGGAGCCGCTCGCGTCCACGTGTAGCGAGACCAGCAGGTCGGCGCCGATCTCGTTCGCCCGGGCCGCGCGTTCCGCCTCCGGCGGCGACTCGTGCGGACCGTGCACCGGGTAGGCCTCCAGGCCGGACGCGAGCAGCCGGGCCTCCAGCCGCGAGGCCAGGTCGGCCATCAGGTCGCGCTCGCACAGCCCACCACTGGACACGCCGAGGTCGTCGCCGCCGTGCCCGGGGTCGATGGCGACGACCATCCCGAGCAGCGACGGCCCCCGGGCCAGCAGGCGCATGGACTCGCGCAGGACGTCCGGGCGGCCGCCGGTGACCGTGCGTTCGAGGCGCTTGAGCTCGCGCAGGGTCCGCGGGCCGCAGAGGCCGTCTGGGTCGAGTCCCCGGTTGCGCTGGAAGTCCCGGACGGCGGAGTCTGTCCGGGCGCCGAAGATGCCGTCCGCGCGGCCGACGTCGAAGCCCATGTTCGACAGCCGCTCCTGCAGGGCGGCGACGTCGTCACCGACGAACGGGTGGGTGACGCTGTAGTGGAGGAGCCGGTCGCCGAGCCGGCGGCGAGCCTCCTCGATGGCCCGGAAGGTGTCGGGGCCGATGATGCCGTCGACCGACAGCCCGCGGCTCTGCTGAAACGCCCGGACGGCGTTGTCCAGCTCGCTGTCGAACTGGTCGGTGTCGTCCACCTGGCCGCCGTTCCCGGTAGCCCCGCCGCTCCCGTCCGGCCCGTCGGCTGCGGGGGGCACCCCGGGGACAGCTGCCCCGGGGCTGTCGGCCGCATCGGTCTGGCGGGGGGCGACGGGAAGGAAACCCAGGTGGATGAAAGCTGCCCGGGCCTCCACCACAGAGGGGTCACGGTCACCAAGACGCAGCAGCTTCACGAATGAGTACCTTTCGAGTCCGCGTTCATCGAGCCGTCGACCTGCGTCAGGCGGTTCCGCCGCCGAATCCCGGTCATCAGATTAGGCCATCGGTCCCGGGCTGTGAGGACGGCGATCCCCCTCGCCCACCTTTCTGCCCCGGTGCCCCGTACCCGCGCCCGGCGCCCCGCGCCGACCGGGCCGGAACCCGGAGTCGGCGCGGGTGGCCGCTGAAGTGAGTTGTCTGAGCCGTTTCATGTACCGGTGGGGCAGCTCGGTTCGGTGTGAACCCCGGCTGGCGGTGGCCATCCCGGAGAAACGGCCGATGACTACCTGATGTGACCAAAGATGACGTGCGCGGTGCATGAGCAGCTATGCGCCGCTCATTCGATCATGTCTACGGCCCGCTCAGGGCCGATAGCGGTCGACAGTCCGGAAAATCCCACCGGACGTGGGCTTCCGGCTACCAAAAGTTCCACAGACGGGGCTGACCGGCGGAGAGGGCGGCCGGCGGTGCGGTTGGCCGGCGGTGCGGTTGGCGACAGACGCGGTTGGCCGGAGACGAAGACGGCCCGCTCCGGGATCGGAGCGGGCCGTCGAGATCGACCATGGCCGGCGGGGTGCGCTGGCCCGGCCTGGACGTGGCCGGGTGCGGACCGATCAGATGTAGGCCGACAGGTCGCGCAGCAGCGCGGCCTTCGGCTTGGCGCCGACGATGCTCTTGTCGACCTCGCCGTTGACGAAGACGGCCATCGTCGGGATCGACATGATCTGGTACTGGCGCGCGATCTCCGGGTTCTCGTCGATGTTGAGCTTGACGATCCGGAGCTTCTCGCCGTGCTCCTTGGCGATCTCCTCCAGCACCGGCGCGACCATCTTGCACGGGCCGCACCACTCGGCCCAGAAGTCGACGAGTACGGGCTTGTCGCTCTTGAGCACCTCGGCGGCGAACGTGCCGTCCGTCACCTTGGTGGTGGAGCCTGCCATGGCGCTCTCCTCAGGGTTGAACTCTTGTGTCCTGGACTGGTGGCTGGCGGCTTTGCCGTGGCGGGGCGTACCCGTCACGGCGGGGGTGGTTCGCGTCAGGTCGTCGCGGCGAGCTCCGGCGCCGCTTCCCGGGGTGCCTCGGCGGTGGTGTCCGCGGCGCCCTCCAGGTCGGCGATGTGACGCTCGGCGTCGAGGGCGGCCGAACATCCGGTGCCGGCCGCGGTGATCGCCTGGCGGTAGGTGTGGTCGACGACGTCGCCGCAGGCGAACACACCGGGGAGGTTGGTGTGGGTGGTCGGGTGGGCCACCTTGATGTAGCCCTCGCCGTCCAGCTCGAGCTGGTCGTGGATCAGCTCCGTGCGGGGGAGGTGGCCGATCGCCACGAACAGGCCGGTGACGGCGAGCTCGTCCGTCTCGCCGGTGACCGTGTCACGCAGCCGGACGCCGGCGACCTTGTCCTCGCCGAGGATCTCCTCGACCACCGCGTTCCACCGGAACCGGATCTTCGGGTTGGCGAACGCCCGCTCCTGCATGATCGCGCTGGCGCGCAGCTTGTCCCGCCGGTGCACGATCGTCACCGACTTCGCGAACCGGGTGAGGAAGGTGGCCTCCTCCAGCGCCGAGTCACCGCCGCCGACGACGGCGATGTCCTGGTCCCGGAAGAAGAAGCCGTCACAGGTCGCGCAGGCCGACACGCCCCGGCCGAGCAGCCGGTCCTCGTTCTCGACACCGAGCTTCTTGTAGGCCGAGCCGGTCGCGACGATGACCGAGCGGGCGAGGTAGGTCTCGTCGCCCACCTTGATCACCTTCGGGTCCGCGGCCAGGTCGACCTCGGTGACGTCGTCCGCGACGAGCTCGGCGCCGAACCGCTCCGCCTGGGCGCGCAGGTTCTCCATGAGCGCCGGCCCCTGGATGCCCTCGGGGAAGCCCGGGAAGTTCTCCACCTCGGTCGTGGTCATCAGTGCGCCGCCCGCGGACACCGCGCCCTCGAAGACGACCGGCTTCAGGTTCGCCCGCGCGGTGTAGATCGCCGCGGTGTATCCGGCCGGCCCGGATCCGATGATGACGACGTCCAGGACGCGCTCGCCGGAACGCTCCGCTCCGGTGGCCTGACCGGCCTGGTCCTTGCCCTGGGCTGTCACACCCACTCCCTTCACGACTGTCGGACGGGGCCCCGTCGACCCTGTCGTACGTTGCCTCGCCGACGTGATGTCTGCCCCCATAACCGTCGCCGACCGCCGCTGATTCCACCGCGGGGTCACCGTGGCAAGGGGGTGTGTCCGTCCCTACGTGTGTGTCGCCGTGTCGCCGACCCCCGCCTACAGCACGCGGGTGGTGTTCGCGCTGTACAACACCGCGCCCGGCATCCGTACCACGCCGCAGCGTGCGTCGATCACGACGACCCGCGCGGCGGTGGGCTGGCCGGCGACCGAGAGGACCACCAGCAGCGCCCGCTGACCGTCGAAACGCACCCGGTCGAGGGCCAGTACCGACCCGCCCGTCTGGGCGGTGAGGCTGTCGTAGCACATCCGCAGCTGCGGAGTGTCAATCACCCGGGCGAGTTCCTCCGGTGTCGTGGCGGAGGGCACCGACAGGTCCGTTCCCGGTCGCGGGGTGGGCGCGCCGCCCTCGGCGGCCCGCTCCGTGCCCGCGGTGGACGGCACGGGCGTCCCACCGGCAAGGGCGGGCAGGACGGACCAGGTGAGCCTGGTCGTCGGGATCTGCCCGGTGAGCAGGCTCCGGCCGTGCACGACTATGTCGTCGGCCCGGACCGCCTCGCCCGAGTCGGCGACCATCGCGACGGCCGCGGACGGCTCCTCGGACGTCCCGGCGGCACCGGCGGCTTCGGGGGCTTCGGGGGCGTTGGGAACGGTCGCGGCGGCGGCCGGCCCGGGCGCCCGCGCGATCTCCGGGCCGCTCGCCTGGGAGGCGCCTGACAGCGCCGTGGCCGCGTCGCTGGCCGCGGTGGAGCTCGCGTCCCCGCCGCCCGCGGTCAGCCCGCGCAGGGTCAGTACGGCGGCGCCGAACGCCACCAGCGCGACGCAGGTCGCCGCGATCGAGACCCAGTCGCGGGCGGCCCGGCCACCGGCACCGACGAGCCCCCTGCGCCGCCTTCCGCCGCCACCGTGCCGGGTGCTGCCGTGCCGGGTGCTGCCGTGCCGGATGGTGCCGTGGTCGGCGGTGTCCTGTCCGGCGCCGCGCGGCGCCGTCGTGCCCGGAGCCCCGGTGCCTGACGTCGGGGTGCCTGGTGCCTGGTGCCCTGGTGCCCTGGTGCCTGGTGTCGAAGCCTCTGGCGCCGAAGTGTCCGGCGCCGCGGCGCCAGGTGCGGTGGCGGTTGGCTCGCCAGTGCCGGACTCCGCGTTGCCTGCTCCCGCGTTGCCTGGTGCGGTGGCGCCTGATCCCGTGGTGTCTGATCCCGTGGTGCCCGACCCGGCGATGTTCCGCTCGGCGATGCCCGAGCCGAGGCCGCCGGCGCCGACGCCCGCGGCTGTTCGCCCCGGGTCGCCCGCGGTGGTCTTCCGTTCGAACTCCCCAGGGGCGACGAGGCCCGAGGCCGACAGCGAGCCGACCCGCCCGAGACGGCGGCGTGGCCGCGGTGGGCCGCCGGCCGTTCCCCCGCGGGAACCGCGCCCCGGCCGGACGCCTTCCCGTTCCCGGAGGTCCGTGGCCGACCTGGCGGCCAGCGCGGCCTGGATGCGCTCGGCGACGTCGGCCGGCATCGTCATGCTCGCGAGGCGGGCGAGGTCGGCGCGGACCCGGCGCAGGGCCGTGAGCGCCTCCTGGCAGGCGGCACACGAGTGGACGTGGCGCTCGACCCGGGCGACCGCCGGCTCCAGGGGGAAGCCCTGGGCCGCCGGGTCCGGCCGGGCGTCCAGGTAGGCGTCGAGCGCCTCCACGTCGGGATGCCCGCCGGCGGCGTGCTCGCCGGTGGCGAGCCCGTCGGCCGTGCGCTGGGCAGCCGTGCGCTGGGCGGCTGCGCGCTGGGCGGCCGTGCCGGCCCGGGAACGCGGGCCAGGGTCGCCGGGGCGCCAGCCCGGATCAGGGGCGTGGGCGCCGTGTTCGTCCGTCACCACCACCGATCACCTCCTCCGGCGAGTCAGCCGCCCGGCCGTGGTGCCGGTCCGGTCGGCGGGTCTCGGGACGCCGGCCGCGCCCGGTATCTCGACGGGTTCGGCGGCGGCGCCACGAGTGGTCGTGCCGGTGGGGTCGGTACCGTCCGCCTCCTCGCGGTCGGACCCCGCCCGCCCGACCGGCTGGTCGAGCGGTTCGACCGAATGTTCGATCGACTGGTCGGCCGGTTCCTCGAAACCGCCGGCCGATGTGTCGTACCGTCCCTCATCACAGACGGAAGGCGAGGCCGCCTGGTTCCCGGCGGCCGGCCGGCGAGCCCCTTCGGGGGCAAGGTGCCCGAGCAGGACGGCGAGTCGCGCCCGGCCGCGCGCGCAGCGGCTCTTGACCGTCCCGACCGGTATGTCCAGCAGTTCGGCCACCTCGGCGACCGGCCGGCCCTCGACGTCCACGAGGACGACCGGGGTGCGCAGTGTGACCGGAAGCATGCCGAGCGCGGCGCCGATGTCCATCCGGGTGTCGTGCTCGGCGATCGCGTCCCGGGTGTCGGGCGGCTCGTAGGGGACGCCGTCGGGGGTCGAGGGCATCGGCACCGTCGGGCGCACGGCGCGGCGGCGCAGCCGGTCGAGGGCGGCGTTGGTGACGATCCGGTGCAGCCAGGTGCCGACCGCCGCCTCACCCCGGAAGTCGGCGGCCCGCCGGTGCGCGGAGAGCATCGCCTCCTGGACGGCGTCCGCCGCCTCCTCGGTGTCCTGCAGCAGCGCGAACGCCACCGACCACAGTCGGTCGGCGTGCGCGCGGAACAGCTCGCCGAACGCGGCCGGGTCCCCCGCCACGTGCCGACGCAGCGCCTCCAGGTCGGCCGCGGGTGCCCGGCCGGAGGACCGGGCACCCGTCGCCGCGGGCGGGTTCACCGACGTCCAGACGCCGGCGACGGCCGCTCAGCCGCAGTGCGCATCAGAGTCGCCACACCTGATTCCGGCTGGTCAGGCCCGGAAGACGATCTCCGCGATCGACCCCTTGAACTTGCCGTCCTCGGGATTCGTGGGCAGCGACGTCAGCCATAGCACCCAGTACTTGTGCGGCTGCGGGTCGGAGGGCATGGTGATCGCCACCTGGCTCGACTTGTTCAGCTGCGGCGAACCGATGACCTGGTAGTCGTCGATGTTCTCCGAAAGGGTGTCCGAGGCTCTCAGCTCGAACGAGACCGGATTCAGGGATCCGACGGTGACGATGACTTCGCTCGGAGTTATGGCATTGGGGAAGGCGAACCGTAGCCCCACACCGGACTTCAACCCACCGAACTGCCGGTCCGGGTTGTAGCCGGTCGTCGTCCACTGGGTCGACGCATCACCGTCGATGGCCTTCGGGACGTCGGCCGGGTTCTCGTCCTTCGGCGAGTCGGCTGCCTGCGGGTCGAACGAGGTGACCTCGCCGAAGGGGATCGGTGTGCCGGAGGGCACCACGGCCATGGAGGAGGGGCCGGTGTCTCCGTCCGGGGTGCCGCCGCCGTCGTCCTTCGGGCGCAGGGCGATCACGGCGACCACCGCGACGAGGGCGACGACCACCAGCAGCGCCACCCAGGGCAGGACCCGGCGGGCCGTGCCGCCGGCCGAGCCGCCTGACCCGCCGCCCTGGCGGTGGCCGCCGGCGGGCGGGTAGCGGTCGTCGTCGTACCGGCGCTGCTCGGGTGCCTCGCGCTGCGACGGGTAGCCGCCGCGGTCGCGGTCGTCGTAGTTGTCCCGGCCGCCGTAGCCGCGGTCGTTGTAGGAGGTCTGGTCGTAGCCGTCGCGGCCCAGGTAGGAGGTCTGGTCGTAGCCGCGGCGGTCGTAGTCGTCCCGGCCGCCGTAGCCGTTGCCGCCCGAGTTGTTCCCGCCGCCGTAGCCCTGGCCCGGGTAGTCCGAGGGGGCGGGGTAGTCGTCGGTGGCCGGGTTGTAGCCGTCGACCGACATCGCCTCGGTGCTCGGGGGGCCGTCGTCACCGAGGCTCATCAGGCCGGTGTCGAGGACCTGGTCGACCGGGCTGACCGCCTCGAGCTCGGCGACCAGCTCCGCGGCGGTCGTGATCGGCGCACCGGCCCGCTCGTCGCCGAGGGTCGCCAGAGTGATCGCGTCGAGGTCGCGCGGGACGGCCGAGTTGATCTGCCGTGGAGTCCGCAGCCGGCCGTCGCTCGTCGGGGCGGCCGGCAGCGCGTGCTCGCCGAGCAGCGGCCAGGTGCCGGTCAGCCCGGCGTAGAGAAGCCCGCCGAGAGCCCGGACGTCCGCCAGCTCGGCCGAGGGAGGCGCGTCGTCCTTCTCCGGGTCGGAGCCGATGGTCGGCTCCGCGCCGGTCGCCGCGCCGTCCAGCCCGGCGAGGACACCGCCGATCTCCAGGTCGACGACCTTCACGGTGCCGTGGCCGGAGACGATCACGTCGCCGGGGTTGAGCCCGCCGTGGTGGATGCCGCGGTCGTGCGCGGCGGCTAGGACCCGGGCCGCCGCCAGGACGATGGCCCCGGCCTGTTCGGGGCGCAGTGGCCCGTTGGTGGCGAGCTGGCGCAGGGTGCGCCCCTCCACCCACTCCGAGACGACATAGGAGACACGGGCCGTGCCGGTGGTCGTGGTCGTGGCGTCGTAGGTCGACGCGGCACCCGGGTGGACCAGCCGCCCGGAGTTGATCGCCGCCTTCAGCAGGGCGCGGGCGGCGTCCTCCCGGACACCCGGATCGATCTCCGCCGCGGCGTCGGGGTCGGTGCCGGGGTCGACGTGCTCGACGATCCGGACGGCCACCGGCCGGGCGAGGGTGTTGTCGTCACCCCGCCACAGGGTCACCGGACCGCGGGTGTTCAGCGGCGCCAGGAGGCGGTAGCGGCGGTCGAGGACGGATTCGGCCAGCACGGCTGTGCTGGCCGGGCGCTCGCCCGGCGAGTCGGTGGTCACGTCGTTATCGACGTCCGCGCCCTGCGGTCGGTTGCTTCCGTCGACCACAGCGCCTCCGTCGTCCGCACACCCGCCGGCCGACCCGACGGCGGGTTGCCCCACCTCACCCGGGCAGGGGATCCGCCCAGCGTTCCGCTACTGCGAACGAACATCCCGGACACCCTCCGTCGCATCGGAACGCATCGTGTGACCAACGCGACGAGCTGGGTGCTGCGCCTGGTTCACCGGCGACGTTGGGCGGGGCCCGCGCACAGCGTGTTCAGTGTACGAGTCCGGCCCTGGCATCTCGCGGATGTCTCCGGACAAGCCAGCTTGGCACACCGGGGCGAACCATCCGCCTATGGACACGCCATGGACCCGGCGTGCGCTCGTGCGAAATCAGTGGTAACACACCCATCTTCACCCCTACACCCGTTCGACGCCACTAGAGGATCACTTTCTGTGCTTATCTGTGTTCGGGTGTGTCAAATCTTTGCCGAATGATTTGCTGCTGTCACTTAAAGTCGTGTTGATGGGTGGCCGGTGGCATGGGCGTGGTTGGGGTTCCGCTCCCGCCGCCGGGCGCCGTCCGCCACGCCGATGGGACCTTGGTGCCATGCCGGTGGGGAATCCGGGCGACGGAATCGAGACCATCGGCCCGCACGGGCGGGACCAGTGCCAGCAGGTGTCGCGGCCGGTCAGCCGCGGCGGCCCGAGGAGCCGCCGCGCCGCCCTGACGGCCCGCCGGGCCGGCCGGAAGGTCCGCCGCGCCCGCCACGACCGTCCGCGGGCCCGCCACGCCCACCGTCGCCGCGTCCGCCCGCGGGCCCGCCACGCCCACCGGGGGGGCCGCCACGACCGCCTGAGGGCCCGCCCCGGCCGCCGTCTCCCCGGCCGGCCGATCGCGGTGACGGCGTCGCGGACGCCGGCGCCGCGCCGGCACCGGAACCAGCGCCGGCGGCCTTGGCCCGTCGGCCGAGGCCGAGCCGGCCACCGACGATGCGCATCAGTGCCGTCATCTCGTGCATGCCGGTGCGCACGGAGATCACAACGAAGACCAGGCCGCCGACGACCAGCGCCAGCACCACCGCGACCCCGGAACCGAGCCAGCCCCTGCCGAGCAGGTCACGCAGGCCGCTCGCGATGACGCTGGCGAGGACCGCGCCCACCCCGGCCGTCACGCTCACCCGGGTCGTCACCCGCGCGATGCGGTTGCCGTCGATGCCACGCAGGCGGCGGCGCAGCAGGACCGTCGTCGCGACCAGGCCGATCAGATAGGCCAGCGAGAAGGCCAGCGCCAGCGCGGCCGCCCGGTGCTTCTCGGCGACCACCTCCGACAGCACGAACGCTGCCAGCACGTTCGTGGCGACCACGCCGATGTTGACCAGGGCGGGCGTGCGGCTGTCCCGGTAGGCGTAGAAGGCCCGCAGCTGCACCTGGAACAGCGAGAACGGCACGAGCGCGATCGCGAAGGCGCTCAGCGTGTCCCCGATCGCGATCGCGTCGTCGTAGCCGACCGCGCCGTGGTTGAAGACCGTCACGGCGATCGGGCGTCCCAGCGCCAGCAGGAACAGCGCCGAGGGGACGATCGCGGTGACCGTCATCCGGGCCGCCGTCGAGAGGTCCTCGCGCACCAGGTCGGCCTGCTCGCTGGCGGCGTGGCCGCTCATCCGGGGGAGCAGCGCGGTGATCACCGAGACGCCGATGATCGCGTACGGCAGCTGGAAGATCTGGTAGGCGTAGGTGTAGATCGAGTAGGCGGTGGTCGACGACGACAGCCGGGTGATCATCAGATAGCCGAGCTGGCTGATCAGGACGTAGAGCAGCGTCCAGCCGGCCAGCCGGGCCGCCGTGATCAGCCCGGGGTGGCGCAGGTCGAGCCGAGGTCGGTAGCGGAACCCCACGGAGCGCACCGAGGGCAGCAGCGCGATGGTCATCACGACCACGCCGAGCGTCGTGCCGCCCGCGAGAACGATCTTCTGGGCGTCGGTGATGCCGTCCAGGGTCGGCGGGCGCGGTCCGGGCAGGAAGATGAACACCACGCAGGTGGCGATCACCACCAGGTTGTTCAGCACCGGCGCGAACATGGGCGCGGCGAAGGACTGGCGGGTGTTGAGGATCGCCCCGAGCGTCGCGCCGACGCCGTAGAAGAGGATCTGCGGCATGAACCAGCGCAGCAGGTCCGCGCCCAGTGCGCGCTGTGCCGGCCCGGCGTTCAGGTAGAGGCTGATGATCTGGGGTGCGGCGAACATCCCCACCAGGACCGCCGCGCCCAGGCCGAGCACCATCAGCGTGATCAGGGACGAGGCGAAGCTGTCGCCCCCGTCCGGGTCCTCCTTGGACGCCTGCACCAGCACCGGTACGACGACGCTGGTCAGGATCCCGCCGAGCAGCAGGTCGTAGAGGATGTTCGGGGTCGTGTTGGCGACGTTGAAGGCCTGGCCGACGGCCCCGGTGCCGATCGCCGCGGCGATCGCGACCGTGCGCAGGAAGCCCGAGGCCCGCGAGGCGATGGTGCCGATCGCCATCGTCCCGCTGGCGCGGCCGAGCCCACCGCGTTTCGCCGTGGCGGCGCCGCGCGTGGTGCCACCGGCCTGCTTGCCCGGCGCCGGCCGGCTCCCGGCCTGCCGGCCCGTGGCCTGCTTGCCGGTGGCGGGCCGGTCGGTGGCCTGTCGGCCCGGGGCCCGCCCGCGCCCGGCCGGCCGCGCGCCCTCGGGCGCGGGGCGCCGGTTGGACGCCGGTGGCGGTGTCACGGGCGGCGCCAGCCTGCTGGTGCGCTCGTCGGCGGGCAGCTCGTCGAGCGGGTCCACCAGCGGGTCCACGAACGGCTCGACCGGTGGCTCCACCGGCGGATCCGCGAACGGTTCGACCGGTGGCCGGGTCCGGCGCGCCGGACCGGCGCCGGCCCGCGGAGCCGCGCCGGGGGCCGGCGTGCGGGAGCGGGACGACCACATCGCCGGGCCGCCCTCGGACGGCGGTGGCACGGCGGGGGCGCTCGGCAGTCTGCGGGTCTGCTCACCTGCCGGCGGCCGTCCCTCGGGTGGACGCCCGCCGATCTCCGGGCCGTCCTCCTGACGGGACTGGGGCGACCTGCCCGCGCCCGGACCGGCACGACGCGGCCCGGTCGGGTGCGGCGCGGTCGGGTGCGGCGCGGCGTCGTAGGGATCGTCGGGATCGGGGCGGCGCCGGCCGGGCACCGGCGGGGGGGTGTCCGGGTAGGCGGAGCCGGTGGGCACCCGGGCCGTGGTGTGCGACCCGTCCGCGTACCAGTCCGGCGGTTCGCCGTGGCGAGGTTGCCCGTACCGGGGTCCGCCGTCGTATCGGGGCTCGCTGTACCGGAGCTCGTCGTATCGCGGCTCGTCGGGGCGGGAGTCGTCGTACCGGGGCTGGTCACGCCCGTCGTACCGGCGATCCCCGTACCGGGGTTCGCCGCGTTGGGCCTCGCCGTAGGGCGCCTCGTCGTACGGCGGTTCGCCGTAGGGCGCCTCGTCGTACCGGGGATCGCCGTCGCGTGGGTCCCACCCGCCGCGGTCAGGCTCGTACGGCGGCGGTCCGGGGGGCCGCTCCGACGGCGCTTCCCGATCGCCCCACGGCGTCGGCGGGTCCTGAGCGGGCCGGTTCACGTTCGGACGGTAGCGGGCCGGCTGCTCATCGGCATGAGGAAACGGCGAACCCGGCCGATGCGGCTCACCGGTGTCCGCGTACCGGTCGTCCGGGTACGGACTGCCCCGGTACGGGCGGTCGTCGTACCCACTGTCCCCGCCGTCCCCGTATCGACCCCCCGGGCCGCTCGGGCCCGCCGGATAGCCGTCGCCCGCGTACCCGCCGGTGCCGTCGTAGTGCTGGTCGGGACGTCCACCGCCGTCGTACCGCCCGGCGGCGTACCCGTCGTCCCGGTGGGTTCCGCCCCCGTCGCGGCCCCCACCCCGGCCGTCGTCCCGGCCGCCGCTCGGGTAACCGTCGCCGGCGTACCGCTCGTCGGGGTAGCGCTCGTCGGGGTAGTGGTCATCCGGATAACGCCTGTCCGGATAGCGGTCGTCCGGGTGGCGGGGGGTGCCCGGGCCGTCCCGGGGGTCGTGGCGGCCGTCGTCGGGCGGCCAGCGCGACTCGTCGGCCGGGGTCACCGGCCGTCCCGGCGCCGCGGCTGGGACGCGGATCCGGCCGGGGCCGCGGGACGCTCGGACCACGGCCCCGCCGCCCTGCCACCGGGACCACCGGTGGGCTGGCCGTACGGGGAGCCGGTGGGCTCCCGCTCCCGGTAGGCGGCGGGAGCGGTCAGCCCGTCGAAGTAGGGATCGTGCCCGGGGCCGGCCGGCACGGGATCGTCGACGGGCCGCTCCGGCCAGCCCGGATCCGGGCCGGTCCCGGGCGCCGCCGCGTCCACCGCCGTCGTCGCTGTCGCCGTCGCCGTCGCCGCTGTCGCCGCCGATCCGCCGCGGGAGCGCGCGCGGAGCCTGCGCAGCAGGCGGATCAGCACGGCCAGCATCAGCACGCCGATCGCGCCGATCGTGATCGCCGTGGCGATGGCCCCGTAGACCGTCGAACGCACCAGCACCCGGGCGGCGGCGTCCGGGCCGACGGCCTGCCCGTCGACGGTCTCGAGCCGGATGTCCACCGGGAAGGTGCCGGCGCTCTCGGCGTCCACCTCGATCTCGAACTGGTCCTTCTGGAACGGTTCGAGGACCCGGGTGACCTCGGTCGCCGAGACGAGCCGCCCCCGGTCGGTGGACGAGAGTTTCAGGACCACGGTCACATTCCAGTCAGAACCGTTCTCCAGCGTCACCGGGACCCGCCCGCGGCTGCTGGTGAGGTTCACGATCCGGGACGCGACGACCCGGATCTTCGACCGGTAGTCACCGACCTGTCCGTCCGCCTGCTGGGCCAGGGAGAACCCGCCGAGCCGGTCGGTGCGCCACCACGCCGACAGGGCTGTGATCAGTGTGTTGCTCATCGGGGCGACCAGGTCCTGCTGGCACTTGAGCAGCCCCAGCCCGGTCATGGTGGTCGGCGGGCAGAAGGCCGCGCTGAGGACGGCCACCTCGCCGCGGATCTGCCCGACGCCCTTCACGTAGTCGACCGGCAGCTCCCGGCTCTGCGCGTCGGCGTTGTAGGTCAGGCCGGCACGCTGCCGGGTGGCGTCCGGGGACGGCTCCCTGATGCCGACCGGCCTGGAGTAGGCGCTGTCGAGGCTGCGCAGGATCGAGTTGAGCCAGCCGGCGGGCGGCGTGAAGTCGCGCGGGAGGGCCAGCACCGCGGCCCGCTCGTTCGGCTGCTCGGCGGTGATCATCGCCAGCTCGGCGCGGAACCGGGCGAGGGCCTGCTCCGGGAGCTGCTGGCCGTCGTAGCCGGCGACCGCGTCGGCCAGCCGGTGGTCCGCCGCGAGCACGCGGACCTGGCCGGTGGACGTCGCCACGGTGACCGCCGCGGACGGGGTGTACCGCACGGCCTGGGCCGCGGGCAGCAGCCGGTCGTCGACGATCACCGTGCCGGCGCCGTTGGCACCGAGCACGTCGACGGTGGGCGCGTCGGCGATGCCGTCGGCGGGGAAGGCGATCGTGCCGCTCCTCTGGATCCCGCCGCCCAGCAGCCCGGCGATGACGACCTGGCCCGTGTTCACCGAGTACTGCAGCGTGTCGAGCTGGTCGGCGCGGACGAGCGCCGGCAGGTCGGTGTCCCCGTAGGGCAGGGCGATGACGGTGCCGCCCCGCCGCGCGAAATCCTTGATCCGGTCGAGGAAGGCGCCCGCGTCGGGGTCGGCCGGGGCGTCTCTCGCCCCACTCGGGGAGGCGTACCGGTACGGGTCCTCCATGCGCCGCAACGCCTGTACCAGCGTGGGGTCGACCGCGAGGGCGACCTGGGGCGGCGGTGCCCCGGGGGCGGTGGACTCGAGCGGGTCGAGCAGCGCGTCGAGCCGGCCGCCGTCGCGGACCTCGTCGGTGAGGGTGTCGTCGGTGAGCAGGCCGTCCGAGCGCAGCCGGGGCTTGCTGGAGACGGGCAGGACGGTGACGACCGCTGTGCGTGCCGCCGCCTGCGGGGGCGAGACGACGATGAACGTCGTCAGCGACGCGACGGTGCTCCGCGCGCGCTCGCCGACCCGGCCGACGATCCTGATCTGGACCGGCCGCACGCTCACGGTCGACGAGCGGAACAGCGCGGGCACGTCCGCCTGCGCGGCGAACTGGCCGGGGGTCGTCGCGGTGGGGCTGATGGTCAGCGGCCCGCTGGCGAGCGTCGAGTAACGGATCTGCGGGGGCGGGCCGCCGCTGGTCAGCTGGGCGAGCTCGCCGCGGGACCGCAACGGGCCGCCCACCTCGAGGACGACGCCGAGGTCGGTCGGCAGCACCGTCCCGCCCACGTCGACCGTGCCGGTCATCCGGAGCTGGGGGGCGGCGGCACTCGGGGTGACGAGGCTGGTGAGGCGGACCTCGATGGGCAGGCCCGTGGTCCCGTTCGTGGCTCCAGCGGTACCCGGTGTGGTCTGTTGCGTGCTCGATGTGCCGCTTGTGCCGGGGTTCGTCCGGGTTATCGGCTGGGCGATCGTCCCGCCGTCCGGCGAGATTCCCACAGATGAGGCTGATCCTGTGGACAACTCTGTGGACAGCCCTGTGGAAACTGTGGATGAAGCCTGTGGATTATGCGGATTGAGCTTCGTGCTCGCCAGGCTCACGCCGGCCCCGGGCCAGAGCAGCGCGGCGGACCCGAGCAGCGCCGCGGCCGCCAGCCGGTGCCGGCGGAACGGGGTACGGCCGGTCACGAGGCGTCGGCGAGGATCGTCGGCACCCCGTCGAGCAGCCGTCGTTCGTCGGCGTACGCGAGCCGGCGGGCCACCTCGGGCAGCGGGACCCACGCGACCTCCGCGACCTCGACGTCGTCGTCGGACAGGTCGCCCGACGTCCGGAGCAGGAGGAAGTGGTGGACGGTCTTGTGCACGCGCGCCTCGCCGGCGACGAACCAGAAGTCGATCGTGCCCAGCGGGCCCAGCACCGCTCCGGTCACACCGGTCTCCTCGGCGACCTCTCGGACGGCGGCCTCCTCCGTGGTCTCGTCGCGCTCGACATGGCCCTTCGGCAGCGACCACAACAACCGGCCACGCTTGTCCCTGCGGGCGATCAGCGCCGCGTTCGCGCCGGCCGACGCGGTGTCGAGCACGAGGCCCCCGGCCGAGGTCTCCTCCACCCTGCGCAACGGCCTGCGGCCGGGCGTCCTGGGCGGGGAGGGCATGGACTGATCGTACGAGCACCAGCCGAAACAGCCCCGTTGTGTGTCCCGCTCGTCCGGGAAAATCGCCGCAGGGGCCCGAGTGGGCACTTTCGTCCGTCGTGCGGGGCACCATACGACGATGGTCCCGTGTCGAGGGGGGCCGGACACGTGCCGAACAGGCACGGCCATCAGCAACCGCCCGCTCGCCCGTAATCTGAACAGGTGGCTGTGATCAGTCTTGACAATCCCCGGGACTCGGCGGAACAGGTGGTGAGTGACCTGCTCCGGGTGCCCGCGCCCGCCGACGAGCTTGGTCGGATCTTCGCCGACCACGGGCACACCCTCCATCTGGTCGGTGGCTCCGTCCGCGACGCCCTGCTCGGCCGCGCGAGCGATCCGAGGGACCCGGGCGGCCCGAGGGACCCGGGCGACCCGGGCGGCCCGCGCGCGACCGGTGCCCCGATCGGAGGCCCGCCGGACCTCGACTTCACCACGGACGCCCGCCCCGAGCGCGTCCTGGAGATCACCCGGGGCTGGGCCGAGGCGACCTGGGACGCCGGCATCGCGTTCGGCACCGTCGGCCTGGCCCGCCGCGGGGTGCGCTTCGAGGTCACGACCTACCGGTGCGAGTCGTACGACCGGACGTCACGCAACCCGGCCGTCACTTACGGTGACAGCCTGCGGGAGGATCTCGTCCGTCGCGACTTCACCGTGAACGCGATGGCGGTCTCCGTCCCCGGGCACGACTTCGTCGACCTCTTCGGCGGGATGGCCGACCTGGCCCGCGGCGTGCTGCGCACCCCCGGCCCCCCGGAGGCGTCCTTCGACGACGACCCGCTGCGCATCATGCGGGCCGCCCGGTTCGAGGCGGCCCTCGGCCTCACCCCGGTTCCCGAGCTGGTCGCGGCCATGCGCTCCCGGGCCAGCCGCATCTCGATCGTCTCCCCGGAGCGGGTGCGCGACGAGCTGCGCAAGCTGATCGCGAGCCGGGACCCGGTCGCCGGCCTGGAGCGGCTCGTCGAGATCGGCGTCGCCGACCTGGTGCTCCCCGAGCTGGGCGCCATGCGGATGGAGATCGACGAGCACCACCAGCACAAGGACGTCTACACGCACACGATGACCGTGCTGCGCCAGGCGATGGCGCTGGAGGAGGACGGCCCCGACGAGATCCTGCGCTGGGCCGCGCTGCTGCACGACATCGGCAAGCCGCGCACCCGCCGGCACATCGCCGGTGGCGGGGTGTCCTTCCACCACCACGAGGTGGTGGGGCGGGACATGACGCGCCGCCGCCTGGTGGCCCTGAGGTTCCCGAAGGACGTCGTCGACGCCATCTCCTCGCTGGTCTACCTGCACCTGCGCTTCCACGGGTACGGGTCCGGCGAGTGGACGGACGCCGCCGTCCGCCGCTACGTCCACGACGCCGGGCCTCAGCTCTCCCGGCTGCACAAGCTCGTCCGCTCGGACTGCACGACCCGCAACCGGCGCAAGGCGGAGAACCTGGCCCGCGCCTACCGGTCGCTGGAGGAGCGGATCACCGACCTCGCCGCCCGCGAGGAGATCGCGGCGATCCGGCCGGAGCTGTCCGGCGACGACATCATGGCGCTGCTGGGCCTGCGGCCGTCGCGGCTGGTCGGGCAGGCCCGGGCGTACATGCTCGACGTCCGGTTCGAGCGTGGTCTGCTCGGCCGCGAGGCCGCCGAGGCCGAGCTGCTCCGCTGGGCCCGGGAGAACGACATCCCCATCCCCGGCGAGCCCCCCACCCCCGGCGGGCCCCCAGCCCCCGGCGCCTGACGCCGGCCCGGGGCTCGCCCCGGGCTTGTCCCGAAGCGTGTTGTGTCACCGGCGGATGGCGCGGCTGAGGCAACACGCTTCGGCGTCAGCGGGCCGGGCCGGACCCGGTGGCTGAGACCGGGCCCGCGGATCGGCTCGGGCCGGTGGTCGGCTCTGGGCCCGTGACCGGGCCGGGGGGCTCGGTGGAGACGGGCGGCTCGGTGTGGGAGTCGCCGATGCCGCGGATCACCCGGTCCTCCGGGTGGCGCATGGCGGCCCGGTAGTAGAGAAGGCCCGCCAGGCTGTAGCCGATGCCCGCGGCGATGATGGTCGGCGAGGACCGCCCGTCCTCCGGGACCACCACCGCGGCGACCGCGGCCGCGGCCACGAAGGCCACGTTGAACAACAGGTCGTACAGGGAGAAGGCCCGTCCGCGGTACGCGTCCTGGGTCTCCTCCTGCACGATCGTGTCGACGCAGATCTTGCTCGCCTGCGCGGAGAAGCCGAGGAGCAGCCCGGCGGCGATGTACAGCGGGGAGAGGTACGGCAGCCCCAGCACCACCTCGACGACTCCGCCGGCGCCGAGGACGATCGCGATCCAGGTGGCCTTCGGCATCCGCCGGGTCACCCGGGGGGTGACGACGGCGGCGAGGATCGTCCCCACGCCGCTCGCCGCGACCACCGCCGCGAGCCCGGCCAGCCCCCCGCCGGCCCCGGTGAAGTGGTTGCGGTACAGCAGCACCGTCATGACGAGCACCAGCCCGTAGGCGGCGCGGGACGTCGTCAGCGCGGCGAGCGCGCGCCGGGCGGGCCCGTGGTTCCACAGGTAGCGGACGCCGTCCAGCATGTCGGCGACGACGCGGTGGGCCTGTGACCAGGCGCCCTGCCAGGGCATCGTCTCGACCGGGCCGAAGGTGAGGCGGGCGGGGCGGGCCGCGGTGCCGGCGGCGACGACGTAGGCGAGGGCCGCCAGGCCGGCCACCAGCGCGACGGCCCGGTCGTCGCCGTCGGTGAGCCCGCGCAGCCCGCTGCCGACACCGGCCCCGACCAGGGTGGCGATGGTGCCGGAGGTGACCGACAGCGCGTTGGCCGTCACGAGCCGGTCGACGTCGACGACCATCGGCAGGCCCGCGGACAGCGCGGCCAGGACGAACCTGTTCACGCTCACCGAGGCCAGCGCCGTCGCGTAGAAGTCGGCGCCGGTGTGGCCGCCGAGGATCAGGCCGACGAGCACGATCATCAGCAGCGTGCGGACCACAGAGGAGACAACGAGTACCCGCTGGCGGGAGACCCGGTCCAGCACGATGCCGGCGAACGGCCCGATGACGCTGAACGGCAGCACGACCACGGCGAGGGAGGCGGCGAGCGCCCCGGCGGACGTCGCGCGTTCCGGGGAGAACAGCACGTAGCTGACCAGGCTCGCCTGGAACACGCCGTCGGCGGCCTGTGACGTCAGTCGGCAGGCGTAGAGCTGCCGGAACGTGCGACCGCCGAGCAGTGCGCGCAGGTTGCCGGTCCAGGCCACGACGGCCAGCCTACGGAGCCGCCGGCGGCCCCGTGGCGCCGGGCGGCACGTCCGATCCCTCCGCCGGCACAGCGGAAGCCGACGATAGCTATGGCCCGACGGCACAGGGACAGCATTCCGACGTCGAATCAATGCAGGGACTTCGGTTGTCCCATCCGGCGCCGACCTCGGCACGTTCGGTTACGGTCGCGGTCCAGACCTCGGTTTGTCCCGGGAGGTCCCGGTCTGATGCCTGGTGCCCGTCACCGGAACCGCCGTTCCGGTCCCTCGTTACGAGTGGTCGCGGCGGTGGCCGCCGTACCCCTCATGGTCGGCGCCGCGACCTGCGGATGGCTCGTCCTGCGCGGGGGTGCCGGCCCCGTGCGCTGCGATCGCTCGGTCACCCTCGCGGTGACCGCCTCGCCCAGCCTGACCCCGGCGCTGAGCGAGGCCGCCGCGGCCTACGGCAGCGGGCGGCCGACGGTGTCCGGGTACTGCGTGTCCGTCCGGGTGGACACGCAGGGCGGCGGCCAGGTCGCCGCGTACATGAGAGGCGGCTGGACCGAGCCGGCGGCCGGTTCCATCCCGGACGTCTGGGTGCCGGACTCCGCGGACTGGCTCACGCTGGCGCGGACCACCGAGCCGGCGAACCGGCTGCTGGTCGACAACGGCAGCGTGATCGCCACCTCACCGGTCGTCATCGCGATGCCCCGCCCGATGGCCGAGGCGTTCGGCTGGCCGCGGCGCGAGCTCTCCTGGGCCGACCTGCGTGGCCTCGGTGGCGACGAGGACTACTGGGGATCACGGGGCCGGCCGGCCTGGGGCGGTTTCACCCTCGGGCTGGCCGACCCCCGGGCCTCGACCGCCGGGATGACCGCGCTGGCCGAGGTCGTCTCCGCCGCGCTGAAGACCCCGGTCGACCGGCTCACCGAGAACATGTTCACCGACGGCCTCGCGGCCAAGGGCGCCCTGCTGAATCTGGAGCGCTCGTCGGTGCTGGTCGCCGCCTCCGACACCGACCTGCTCAACGCCGTCCGCGCGGCGAACCTGGAGGATCCCGCGGCGACCAGGCTCGCCGCGTTCCCGCTCCAGGAGAGCCTCGTCTACCAGTACAACCACCGGGTGGGCCTCGGTGCCGCGCTGCCGGACGGCCCCGGGCCGGCGCTGGCCGCCTTCTACCCGCGGGACGGCACCGAGCTCGCCGAGATCCGGTACACCGTGCTGAGCCGGGCGTCGGCCGACCCGGTGAAGGCCGAGGTGGCGCGGGACTTCCTGCGGACGCTGACCTCCGGGCCGGGGCGGGAGGCCCTGCTCGGGAACGGCCTGCGCCCCCCGAACGGCATCGCCGACTCGTTCACCGCCCGGACGGGCCTCACCCCCCGGCCACGGCTGACGCCCGAGCGGACCCTGGACGCGACGGTGCTGACCGCGCTCCAGGGGAGCTTCGCCGGGGTCCATCAGCGCGGTAACACCCTCGCCGTGCTGGACACCTCGGGCTCCATGAACGAGGAGGTGCCCGGCAGCGCGGGCCGCAGCCGGCTGTCGGTGGCGCTCGACGCGGCGAGGTCCGCCGTCCCGCTGTTCGCCGACGACAGCAACCTCGGGCTGTGGCAGTTCTCCACCCGGCTGCGCGGCGACCAGGACTGGGAGGAGCTCGTGCCGCTCGGGCCGATGGGCGAGCGGCTGGGCGCCGGCACCCGTTCGCAGGCGGTGGCGGACGCGCTGGACCGGATCGAGCCGCGCGGCGACACCGGCCTCTACGACACCGCGCTCGCCGCGTTCCGGTACCTGAACCAGCACTACGTGCCGGGCCGGCCGAACCAGGTGGTGCTGGTGACCGACGGAAAGAACTCCGATCCGGGCAGCATCGAGCTCGACGAGCTGGTGCGGATCCTGCGCCGGGAGCACTCGCCGCAACGGCCCGTCCAGGTGATCACGATCGGCTACGGGGCCGACACGGATCTCGCCGCGCTGTCGCGCATCTCGGCCGCGACCGGCGCCGAGACGTATCCCGCGCTGGACCCGAACAACATCTTCGAGGTCCTCGTCGACGCGCTGACCGAGGTTCCCGGTTGACGCCCGGCTGAGCGTTGGATTCCCGGCTGGGCGCGGGCCGGTTCCCGCACCGGCGCGCACGCCGGTGGGCCGGTCGTCCCCCCTCCGGACGACCGGCCCACCTGACGGACAGCGGGTGGTGCTCGTACTTCTGGTGGTCGTACTTCTGGTACTGCCTTCTGGCGCTGCTGGTACCGCTGGTACCGCGGAGGTCAGTTCTCGCCGCGGATGAACGCCTCGACCTTGTCGCGGGCCTCGTTGTCGCGGTACTGCTCCGGCGGCGACTTCATGAAGTACGACGACGCGGAGAGGATCGGGCCGCCGACGCCGCGGTCCAGCGCGATCTTCGCGCAGCGGACGGCGTCGATGACCACGCCGGCGCTGTTGGGGGAGTCCCAGACCTCGAGCTTGTACTCCAGGTTCAGCGGGACGTCGCCGAACGCGCGGCCCTCGAGCCGGACGTAGGCCCACTTGCGGTCGTCGAGCCAGGCGACGTAGTCGGACGGGCCGATGTGCACGTTGTCCTTGCCCAGGTCGTGGGAGACCTGGGAGGTGACGGCCTGGGTCTTGGAGATCTTCTTCGACTCCAGCCGGTCCCGCTCGAGCATGTTCTTGAAGTCCATGTTGCCGCCGACGTTGAGCTGCATCGTGCGGTCGAGGACGACGCCGCGGTCCTCGAACAGCTTCGCCATGACCCGGTGGGTGATGGTGGCGCCGACCTGCGACTTGATGTCGTCGCCGACGATCGGCACGCCCGCCGCGCGGAACTTCTCGGCCCACTCGGGGACACCGGCGATGAAGACCGGCAGGCAGTTGATGAACCCGACGCCCGCGTCGATGGCGCACTGGGCGTAGAACTTCGCGGCGTCCTCGGACCCGACCGGCAGGTAGCAGACGAGCACGTCGGCGCGGGTCTCGCGCAGCGTGGCCACGACGTCGACCGGGGCCTCGTCCGACTCGTCGATCGTCTCGCGGTAGTAGCGGCCGAGACCGTCGAGGGTGTGCCCGCGGGCCACGGTCACGCCCAGCGGCGGGACGTCCGCGATCTTGATGGTGTTGTTCTCGCTGGCGACGATGGCCTCGGAGAGGTCACGGCCCACCTTCTTCGCGTCCACGTCGAACGCGGCGACGAAGGTCAGGTCGGAGACGTGGTAGTCGCCGACCGTGACGTGCATCAGGCCTGGGACCTGGGCCGAGGGATCGGCGTCGCGGTAGTACTCGACCCCTTGGACGAGAGATGCGGCGCAGTTGCCCACGCCCACGATGGCGACACGTACCGAACCCATGACGGATGCGCTCCTTAGCTGATGGGGGATACTGGCGTTCCCGGCGGACGGGACAGGCCGGTGCTGACCGGGACACCGGCTGATGCCGACGCCGCGTGGAACTGACGCCGCGTGGAACTGACGCCGCGTGGTGCTGAGACACCGGATGGCGCCGGCGCCGGGCGACCGATCGCCGCCGCGCCGCCGGTTCCGCCCGGCCGCCCGCTAGCTGTCGGGGGATGGGCCGGCGCCGCCGGGGCCCTCGTCATCGTGCTCCGGGCCGCCCACCGCCTCGTCCCGCCCCGCCCCGGCTGTGGACGAACCTGTGGACAACTCTGTGGATGATGTGGACAACACCTGTGCCCCGCGGGCCGAGCCGGGCGTCTGTGCCCGTTCGGTCTCGATCAGCTCGCTGAGCCACCGGACCTCGCGCTCGACCGACTCGAGGCCGTGTCGTTGCAGCTCGAGGGTGTAGGAGTCGAGCCGCTTCGTGGTGCGGGTCAGCGCCGAACGCACCTTCTCCCCACGCTCCTCGAGCCGGCCGCGCCGCCCCTCGAGGATCCGCAGCCGCACCGCCGCGTCGGTCTTGGCGAAGAAGGCGAAGCGGACGCCGAACATCTCGTCCTCCCATGAGGACGGCCCACCTTCGCCCAGCAGCTCCGCGAGCTTTTCCTTGCCCTCGCCGGTGAGGGTGTAGACGACCCGGCTGCGGCCACCCAGCCGGGTGGCCGCGCCGACGTCGTCCGCCGTCACGTACCCCGAGGCCTGCAGGCGGCGCAGGCACGGGTACAGCGACCCGTAGCTGAAGCGGTGGAACGAGCCGAGAACGGCGGCGAGCCGCTTGCGCAGCTCGTAGCCGTGCATCGGGCTCTCCGACAGGAGCGCGAGCACCGCCAGCTCCAACATGCGCGCTCTCCTCTCGCACCGGGCCGGCGCCCGCCGTCTCACGACGGCCGGGTGTGTCGGCGGACTGTATCGCTTGGTTCTGTATCGCCTTGTCCTGTCGCCCCGACATATCGAGGCGATACATCGAGGATAGACGCGCCGGTACTACTACCGCAACTAGGGATGGCCGATCGGCGACCGGCTGATGACGGACGGGCGCGGACAACAGCACGCGGCCGGCCGGCCGGGGGGCGTGTCGGGCGTGCCGGCGCGGTGGCGCGGGACGCGCCCGGGGCCGGGAAACGCCCACTGGCGGACCGGCTTTCACCAGTACGAACGGCCCAGCCGGCCTGTCACCTTCTGTCGGTACCGTCTGCCCGGGCCGCGGCGTCGGCGTACCGTGGATGCCATGCGTCCACGGTCGGTCATCGACTACGCGCTCGCCCGCCGGGCGACGCTGGGCGACCTGTTCGCGGGGCGGATCTCCGCGCCGGACGTGTGTGACGCGCACCCTTATCTGCTCCGTGCGGCGAAGTACCACGGAGAGCCCACGAAGAAGCGCTGCCCGGTCTGCCGCGGGGCTGAGCCGCTCATCAACGTCACCTATACCTACGGTGACGAGCTCGGCCCGAGCTCCGGCCGGGTCCGGGCCACCAAGGAGCTTCCCGGGCTGGCCTCCCGGTACAGCGAGCTGAATGTGTACGTCGTCGAGGTGTGCCCGCCCTGCGGCTGGAACCATCTGATCACGTCCTATGTGATCGGCACCGGCGAGCCGCCGGCGAAGAAGCAGCCGCGCCGCCGCGCCGCCGACACCTAGGCCCGGTCGGGGCGGTCCGGCGGCGTCCGGCGAGGGGTACGGGTAACCCGGCCGAATACCCGGTGTGAGCGGCGAGTCCTCCTCGGCCTTTCTGCCCGCGCCCTGTTGGCACAGGGCCGGGCCGCGGTGTGCCGAGAGTGCGCGCCATCCCCACTTCAGTGCCCTGCCGCAGGGGCCCCGATCTGGCGTGAGATTCTGGTCTGCCATGTGGGCTTCCACGTGGGTGCGGCCGCCTTCGGCGCGCTGTACCGGAATCTGGGGGCACTGGCCGGACTATGGCATCGGCACGGTGACCGGGGGGATTCACGGCAACGGACGGGGTAGTTGGTGAGTACTCCCTATGACCAGGGCGCGCGGACGATAGGACCTCGTGCCGGCGACGGGCGGGTTCCGCCCGGTTCCGCCGTGCCCGGTCCGGGCGGCGGGAGGCCGGCCCCGGGCGGCCGGCCGGCCGGCGCGGGTTCGCCCGGCGGGCCGCCCGCCGGCAGTGGCGCGGCCGGTGGGAGCACCGCCCCCGACCAGGACGCCGGTGGTTGGACCCCGGACCGCGGCGCCGCCGCGCGCCGCCGCGCGGCCACGACCGGCTCCGGTACGTCCGGTACGTCCGGCCGCCGGGCGGCTGACCGGGGCGCCGGGCGCCCGCCGGGCCCGCGAGGTGCTTCCGGCGGTTCTGGTGCTTCTGGTGCTTCCGGCGGTACGAGCGGTACCGCCGGTCCGGGCGGCGCCGGCCGGTCCGGGCCTGCCGAGACGGGGCGGTCCGCGGCGGGCGGCCCGGCCACCGGGCGAACCGGGGCCGGCCGGGCGACCGGCGTCTCCGACCGTGCCGGTTCGGGCCGCGGCGCCCCCGAGCGCGGTGTCCCGGACCGCGGTGTCCCGGACCGTGGTCTCTCCGATCGTGGTGCCGCGGGGCGCGAGGCCCCAGGCCGTGGCGGCTCCGAGCGCGGTGTCTCCGATCGTGGTGTCTCTGATCGTGGCGGCTCGGGCCGTCCCGGTGCCGGGCCCGTGGAGCCGGGCCGCACCGGATCCGACCGCCTTCCCGCCACCCGCGGTGACGCTGCCCGCGGTGACTCGGCGCGCATTGACGCTGCCCGCGGTGAGGCGACCCGTGGGGACTCCACCCGCGGTGGCGCCCGCGGTGATTCAGCCGGCGGTGGCTTCCCACGCGGCGACGCCCGGGGTGAGCTCGCTCGCGGCGACTCCGGCCGGGGTGCCGCCGGCCCCGGCCGTGGTGCCCCGGGCCAGCACGAACCCGGGCGCGGCGAGCCTCGGCCCGGCGGCCCGGAGGGCCGTGGCCGGGCCGCGGCCCCGGACGCCGACCCGGCGGCCACCCGGACCCAGCGGCGGGCGGGTGGGCGGGCGTCCCGTCCTGTGGCGGGTCGGGCGGCCGCTGATCGAGCCGCGGCCCGGTCGGCGGCCGGAGTCGGAGCCGCCGAGGCGACCGGCCGGGACGGCCGGCTGACCGGCGCCACCACCCGGCTGCGGGCGTACCGCCCGGGCGGCGGGCGCGGGGCCGGGCCGGAGGAGCCCACCGGCCGCACGAACGCCCTGTACGACACGGTCGACCAGGCCGCGCTGCGCCGCGTCGACGTACGCGAGCGCACCGCCGACGCGACCGTCTACCACAAGGTCGCGCCCGGCGACGGACTCGACTCGTTCGGTGACGCGGACCGCACGGGCCTGCTCGACCGCACCGGCGGCGGCACGTCGCGCTCGGCCGGCACCCGGCTGGACGCGCTGGAGGACGGCCGCGGCCGTACCGGCACCGGCCGCACCGGACCCGGTCGCCGGCCGGGCGGGCCGACCCGTCCGGGAGAGCGGGGCCGGCGGCCCGGCGCGGGGGACACCTCCGCCGCGCACGCGACCGGTGGCCGGACGGGCGCCCGGGGCCGCGTCCGGCCGAACGCGGGCAGGCGTGGCCCGCGGTGGTGGCGGAACCGGCCCCGGTGGCTGCGCCGACTGGTGCTCATCGGGATGACGTCCGGGGCGCTGCTGTTCGTCGCGGGCATCGCGGTGATCTACGCGGCGACCCGGGTGCCACTGCCCGAAGAGGTGAAAACCGACCAGACGTCGATCATCTCGTGGGCCGGCCCGGACGGAAAGCCCGGCGCCGAACTCACCCGGATCGGCACCGTGAACCGCACGGACGTCCCGCTCTCGCAGGTGTCGAAGGACGTCCAGCACGCGGTGCTGGCCGCCGAGAACGAGAACTTCTACAACGAGCCGGGTATCTCCCCACGGGGTATCGCGCGGGCGCTGTGGGTGAACCTCAGCGGCGGCGAGATCGCCCAGGGCGGTTCGACCATCACCCAGCAGTACGCGAAGAACGCCTATCTCACCCAGGAACGCACGTTCACCCGGAAGATGCGGGAGATCGTGCTCGCCATCAAGCTCGACCACAAGTACTCGAAGGACCAGATCCTCGAGTTCTACCTGAACACGATCTACTTCGGGCGTGGTTCGTACGGCATCGAGGCGGCGGCGAAGACCTACTTCGGGAAACCGGCGGCGCAGCTGACGGCTGGGGAGGGCGCGGTTATCGGGGGACTCATCAGATCCCCGAACTACCTGGACCCGAAGGAGAATCCGGGGCCGGCGGAGTCCCGCTGGAAGGACGTCGTCGCGACGATGGTCGCCAAGGGCTGGGCCCCGGCGTCACTGGCGAGCGAGAAGCCGCCGCCCGTGCAGGAGAAGACCGACAGCTCCGGTAGTTCCTCCGATCAGGTCAAGTACATCCGCGACCAGGTCAAACGCGAACTCACCGCCGCCGGCATCACCGAGGACCAGATCAACCGCGGTGGACTGCGTATCACCACGACCCTCGACCTGGGCCGGCAGACCGCGGCCTTCTCGGCGGTGACCAGCCAGATCTCGAAGGCCTATGCGGCCGTACCCGACCTGCGCACGGGGCTGGTGGCGATAAAACCGGGAACCGGTGAGGTGCTCGCCTGGTACGGAGGTTCCCTTTACGGCAAGGGCACGAACGGCCAGGAACAGTACGTGGACAACGTCTCCGGAGCAAAACTTCCGCCCGGTTCGACGTTCAAGCCCATCACCCTGGTGACCGCCCTGAAAAAAGGCATCAGCCTTAAGTCCACCTACCCGGCCCCCGCCCATCTGCAGGTCCTGGACTACCCGGTCAGCAACGACGAGAGCGACCCCGGAGACCTGGGCTACCCCGACCTCGTGGAGTCCACCGCCGAGTCGATCAACACCGTGTTCGTGCCACTGGGTGTCGACGTGGGCGTCGCGAACGTCATTCAGACCGCCCACGACATGGGGGTCGACGCCGACCTCGAGAACGTCGCCGGCGTCAGCCTCGGCAAGGACGGCGTGACCGCGCTCGACATGGTCGAGGTCTACGGCACGCTGGCCAGCGGCGGCTACCGGGCCACCCCGCACATCGTCGCCAAGGTCGAGGACAACTCGGGCCGGGTCATCCTGGACGGGATGAGCGTCGGCTCGAAGCCGGTCGTCGACAAGGAGCCGGTCGTGCCGCCGTCGGTGGCGAAGGACGTGACCTTCGCGCTGGAGAGCGTGATCGACCACGGCACCGGCAAGAGCGCCCGGCTGGCGAACAACCGGCCGGCGGCGGGGAAGACGGGCACCACCGACGACTTCCGGTCCGCCTGGTTCTGCGGGTACACACCGGAGATCGCCTCCTGCGTGAACATGTTCCGCGGCAAGGGCGAGGTGGCCGACCAGCTCCGGGGCATCCCCGGCGCCGAGCGGGGTGTGTACGGAGGCACCTACCCGGCGAAGATCTGGAAGGCGTTCATGGACGCGGCGCTGCAGGGCATCGCGCCGAAGTCGTTCGACCCGCCCGCCTACGGCGGGATCGTCACCCAGCGCAGCCCCGCGCCGGCGCCGACCCCGTCCGACCTGCCCACGCAGCCGCCGGTCGCGGGGACCGACGACTGGGACATCTTCGGTGACCACCAGAACAACGGTCAGAACGGTGGCCAGAACAACGGCCAGAACGGTGGCCAGAACGGCGCCGGGCAGACCGGGCAGACCGGTCAGACGCCGGGACGTCCCCGGGCGACCCAGCAACCCGGCGGGGGCGGCGGCATCACGGTCGATCCGTTCCGGAACTGAGCGAGCCGACTCCGGAACCGAGCGAGCCGACGGCTGAGCGAACAGCGCCGCGGGTGCCCCTGGCACCCGCGGCGCTGTGTCGTCGGGGGGCCTCGTCACCGCGTGTACCAGAATGGCCGGCATGGCCACGACACCGGCGTCGCCCCACCGGACCAGCCCGGCGCGCACCGACCCGGTGGTCGCGGGCGCGAGTGAGCTCATCGGGGGCCCACCGGGGCGGCACGCGCTGCCCGGCGCGGGCCGGAGCTGGTGGACGCCGCTGCGCGTGCTGATGCTCCTGGTGACACTCACCTGCGTGCTCGGCTACGCGCAGAAGTCCGGCTGCCGCGACACCCGCAACTGGACGGACGAGTACCAGTACACCCGGATGTGCTACTCCGACGTGGTGGCCCTCTACAGCCAGGAGGGCCTGGTCGACGGCAAGATTCCCTATCTGGACTACCCGACCGAGTACCCGCCGGTGATCGGTGGCGCCATGCAGCTGGTCTCCTCGCTGGCCGGCCTCGGCTCGGCACCGGCCGCGGTGTTCCGCACCGACAAGGCGGGCGCCCAGGTCTTCGACCACTACTCGATGGACTCCCGCTCGGCGCTGTTCTACGACCTCACCGCACTGCTGTTCCTGGTGGCCGCCTGCGTGGCGGTCTTCTGCACGGCGCTGACCATGGCGCCCTCCCGGATCTGGGACGCGGCCCTGCTCGCCCTGGCACCGACGCTCGCGCTGCACCTGCTGACCAACTGGGACGTCCTCGCCGTGGCCTTCGCGGCCGGCGGGCTGCTCGCCTGGTCGCGGCGGGCCCCACGGCTGGCCGGCATCCTGTTCGGGCTGGGGGTGGTCACCAAGCTCTACCCGGCGTTGTTCCTGCTGGGGCTCGCCGTGCTCTGCCTGCGGACGGGCAGGATGCGGGAATGGGCGCGCACCGTGGTCTACGCGGTGGGCGCCGCGGTCGCCGTGATGCTGCCCGTCTGGCTGACCGCCGGCTACTTCGACGGCACGACGAAGGTCAGTGACGGCATCTGGTCCACCTTCTGGGGCGGCGGCGATTGGGTCGCGCTGCTGGACGGGGAGCAGGCCGGCGCGCACAACGGCCTGCAACGCTTCTTCGAGCTCAACTCCGAGCGCGGCGCCGACTGGGATTCGCTGGCCTTCGCGACGACCTGGCTGGCCGGCAAGTACGACACCGGCTGGTTCGCGCCCCTGCACCTGGTCGTCCTCGCCGTCGGGCTGGCCGTCGCCGGGGCCACCGCCGCGCTGGCGGTGCGGCGCTGGCCGTGGCTGCGCGCGCAGGTCATCGGCACCGCCGTCGGGTGCTGGCTGATCCTGCTGGTGGCCACGCCGCTGGTCCTGGGCGCCGTGCGCGACCACGGCATCCCGGTCGGGACGCTGAACGTGCTGACCGCGATCGGCCTCGTCCTGGCCGTGGTGGGCATCCTGGCGCTGGCCCTGCTGGCGCCGCGGCGACCCCGGGTGCCCCAGGTGGTGCTCCTCCTGGTGATCGCCTTCCTGCTGACCAACAAGGTCTTCTCGCCGCAGTACACGATCTGGCTGCTGCCGCTGCTGCCGCTGCTGGCGCTGGCCCGGCCGCGCTGGCGGCTGTTCCTGGTCTGGCAGGCCTGCGAGATCTGGGTGCTGTTCACCCGGTTCATGCACTTCATCTACAACGACACCTCGGGCTCCGACGGGATCGACCGGGGCTGGTTCGTCAGCGCCGTGGTGCTCCGTGACCTGATGCTCTGCGTCGTCGCGGCCTTCGTGGTGCGCGAGATCCTCCGCCCCGAGCTGGACGTCGTGCGTGACGGCGGTGTGGACGACCCGGCCGGCGGGATCCTCGACGGCGCGCCCGACGTGCGCGGCGGCCGCCTCGGCCTGCTGCTGCCGTCCCGGCCCTGGGCCCGGGCGGTGCCCGCCGGGCCATTCGCTCCCGGTGGCGACCCGCTCGGCCCCGGCAGTGAGACGCCCGTCCCCGGCGGGGAGCCGGCGGGCCTGGTGGGAGTGGTGGAACCACCGTCCCCGCGGCCCGGTGACGGGCAGGAGAAGGAGTGACGGCGGACGCCCCGGCCGAGTCGCACGCCGGGCGTCCCGTCGAGCCGGGCGGCGAGCCGACCGCCGAGCCGAGCACCGGACCACCCACGGCGCGGACCACCGAGCGGACCACCGGACCGACCATCAAGCCGGCCGCTGAGCCGATTTCCGGACCGGCCACCGGACCGGCCGCCGGACCGACCGCGAGGCACGCCGCTCCCGGCGTCGCCGGGCCGGTGCGGGCGGGCTGGGCCCGGCTGCCCGACGCGGTGCGGGCCTCCCTCCCGGTGTGGTTCGCCAGCCGGGTGGCTGTGGTGGTCGCGTCGCTGGCGGGGGCCCGCGCGCTCTCGAACGGCCCGGCCGGCGACGCGCCCGGCCTCACCACCCTCTGGGACCGCTGGGACGTCGGCCTGTTCACCAAGGTGGCCCGCTACGGCTACCTGTCGTCGGCCTACGCCGACCGGACGGAGGTCGACTTCCCGGGGCTGCCGCTGGCCATCCGTCTCGTCCACGTGGTCGTCCCCGACTGGATCGCCGCCGGGCTGGTGGTCTCGTTCCTCGCCGGCACGCTCGCCGCCGCCGCGCTGTGGCGGCTGGCCGCCGACGAGGTCGGGCGGGAGGACGCGCGGTTCGCGGTCGTCGCGCTCGTCTGCTTCCCGTACGCGGTCTTCCTGTTCGCCGCGTACTCCGAGGGTGTCTTCCTGGGCTTCGCGGTGGCCTCCTGGCTCGCCGCGCGGCGCGACCGGTGGCTGCTCGCCGGCCTGCTGGGCGCCGGCGCCGCCTCGGCGCGGGTGACCGGGATCCCGTTCTGCGCCGCCCTGGTCGTGCAGTACGTGCTCGTGCGCCGTGCCGCCGGGCGTCCGGTGTTCGCCCCGCCGGCGCTGGCGCTCGCCCTGCCCCCGCTGCCGATCGTCGGCTACGTCCTCTACCTGCGCGCCCGGACCGGGCGGTGGGACACCTACACCGAGGCGATGCACGCCGGCTGGAACCGCGGCGTCGACTGGCCGTGGCGGGGGTGGTCGCGGACCTGGGAGTCCGCGTTCGACGGGAGCGGGGCGTCGACGTTCGTCTGGTTCTGGCGCGGGGAGCTGCTCGCCGTCGTGATCGGCGTGCTGCTGACGGGCGTGCTGCTGTGGAGCAGACGCTGGGGCGAGGCGACCTTCGTCGGGCTGATGACCGTCCTGATGAGCTTCTCGAACTACTACGCCTCGGGGATCCGCGGGATCCTGGTCGCCTTCCCGCTCTACCTGCTGCTGGCGCGGATGGCCGCGCGCCGGCCGTGGGTCCGCGGCGCCTACGTCTGGCTCTGCGCGCCGATCATGGTGGTCTTCGTCGTGGCCTTCACTCAGGGCAACTGGGTCGACTGATCCAGCCCGTCGCCCGTCGCCCGTCGCCCGCAGGGAGCGGCGGGGACGGCGGCGACACGACCGTCGGGACCGGATGTCGGTCCGGGCGGCCGGCACATGCGCGAGGATGGGGCGGTGGCGGCAGACGACGTACGGGTGGGCGGATCAGGGTCCTCGTCGCGACCGCCGTCGGGCGTGACGGTGTCCGCCGCCGTGGCGGGCCTGCTGGCGCTGGTGTTCCTGGTCCTCGCCGTCGTCGTGCCCGATCCGTCCCGGCACGCCCACGGGCTGCTGGTGGTCGTCGACCTGGTGGGCGTGGCCGGGGTCGGCGTCGTGTGGATCCGGGTGGTCCGCCTGGTCGGCCGCTCCGTGGGTCGTCGTCGGGTCGAGTAATCTCGTCCAGACACACCGTGTGCCGACGTTTCAGCTCGCCCGTTGGGCGGACCTCCGGCACCGGTCCCTCCTGCCACGGATGATCCGTGGCCGCTAGAGTCCACAGGAGGTGGGTTCAGCCTTGCCACGCCACTATGAACTGATGGTGATCCTCGATTCCGAGCTCGAGGAGCGCACGGTCGCACCCTCGCTCGACCAGTACCTCAACGTCGTCCGACAGGGCGGCGGAGTGGTCGAGAAGGTCGACGTGTGGGGCCGTCGCCGGCTCTCCTACGAGATCGCCAAGAGCTTCGAGGGCATCTACGCCGTCATCGACCTGCACACGGAGCCGGCCGTCGTCGCCGAGCTGGACCGCCAGCTCGTCCTCAACGAGTCCGTGATCCGGACGAAGGTGATCCGGCTGCCCGAGCCCAAGGCCCCGCGGCCGAACCGCCGGGCGGCAGCGTGACGTGCTCGGCCCGGTCGGCGCTGAGCGCGCTGCCGCGGGCCACCCGACCGGAGGAGCGTGATCATGGCCGGTGAGACGGTGATCACGGTCGTCGGTAATCTGACGAACGACCCCGAACTGCGTTTCACGCCGAACGGCGCCGCGGTCGCGAGCTTCACGGTCGCGTCCACCCCGCGCACGCTCGACCGTGGAACGAACGAGTGGAAGGACGGCGAGGCGCTCTTTCTTCGCTGTTCGATCTGGCGGCAGGCTGCCGAGCACGTCGCCGAATCCCTCACCAAGGGCGCGCGCGTCATCATTCAGGGGCGCCTCAAGCAGCGCTCCTTCGAGACCCGTGAAGGCGAGAAGCGAACGGTGATCGAGCTGGACGTCGATGAGATCGGCCCCTCGCTCCGTTACGCGACCACGAAGGTGACCAAGGCTGCCCGCGGTGGCGGCTTCGGTGGTGGCCAGGGTGGTAGCGGCGGATTCAACGGCGGCCAGGGCGGCCCGAGCGGCCCCGGTGGCCCCGGTGGCCAGCCCGGTGGCGGCTACAACGGCGGATCCCCGCAGGGCGGTGGCTCCGGCTATGCCGGCGGCGCCGTCGACGACCCGTGGTCGCAGCCCGCGGGTGGTTACTCCGACGAGCCGCCGTTCTGAGCGGCCGCGTGTCATCTTCGCGCGACCGGAACTCGGGCGCAAAACGAGGTAGGAGCACATCCATGGCCAAGGCGGCCGTGCGCAAGCCCAAGAAGAAGGTTTGCGTCTTCTGCAAGGACAAGGTCCACTACATCGATTACAAGGACACTTCCCTGCTCCGGAAGTTCATCTCGGACCGGGGGAAGATCCGTGCCCGTCGGGTGACCGGCAACTGCAGCCAGCACCAGCGTGACGTCGCGACCGCGGTGAAGAACAGCCGCGAGATGGCGCTGCTGCCGTACACCTCGACGGCCCGCTGAGGAGGATGACGATGAAGCTCGTCCTCACCCAGGAGGTCCCGGGGCTCGGCAGCCCGGGGGACATCGTCGATGTGGCCGACGGCTACGGCCGGAACTACCTGGTGCCGCGCCGGTACGCGATTCTCGCGACCCGTGGCGCCGAGCGTCAGGTCGCCCAGATCAAGCGGGCGCGGGACGCCCGGGCGGTCCGCGACCTCGACCACGCCAAGGAGATCGCCGGCCAGCTCTCCGGCCTGTCCGTCCGGCTGGTCAGCCGCGCGGGCAAGGAGGGCCGGCTGTTCGGCTCGGTCACGGCCGCCGACGTGGTGTCCGCGGTGACCGACGCCGGCGGCCCCGCGCTGGACCGGCGCCGGGTCGAGCTGAGCACCCCGATCAAGTCGCTCGGTTCGCACACCGTCGCGGTGCACCTGCACCCCGAGGTCAGCGCGAAGCTGACCGTCCAGGTCACCTCGGCCTGATCACGGCGCAGGCCAGGGCGCGCCGCTCACGGCGCCGCCCTGGCCTGCTCTCGTCTTCCCCCACTCACCTCGCCGAGGCGGTTCACGGTGACCTGACCGGGTGGCGCGACCACATTCGGATCACTTCTGTGTCCGCGTGTGAGCGGGCGGTGACGCTTCGATTCGGGCAGAATGCTCGTGGGCCTGTCGCCGGGAGATCCCTCCCCTGGGCGGTATAGCTCGAAATGATTAGTCACACCACGATCTCGGGGTAACTCGAAAGTTTCTTTTTGTCCACAGGTGTGTCGTCCCTGTAGTCCTACTGGCGCTGCGGTTCTGGGCGGTTATGACGCCGTCATCCACAACGTCGCTGCCGCCTGTCCCGAGGCGTTCCCCAGAAACTCGCTCGTTACCAACAGGTTGTCCACAGGAGGATGTGGATAACTTTTTGGCGCTGCCCCATGTGGGCCTCTACCGTCGAGCCCTCCACACTGGCCAGGTATCCGTGGGAACGGGATAGTCCAGACGGGTGAGGTGGACGTGATCTTCGGGTCGGTGGGCGGGCGGGCGGGCGAGTTGACACCCTCCTCTCCGCGATCGAACATATGTTCGATGATGTCGACAGGTTCGGGCCTGGCAGGCTTCCCCGCGGTGGGCTCGCCTTCGGTGGGATCGGGCCGGGAGCTCGCGCCGCACGGCGCCGCTCCGACCGCCCGGTCGCGGTGCGCCGGCGGGCCGGCCGACATCCGAGAGGGGGAGGCGTGAGCGTCGCCGACATCACGCGCGGGCCCGGATCCGCGGTCGAGTTCGATCGCACCCCGCCCCACGATCTCCCGGCGGAGCAGAGCGTGCTGGGGGGCATGCTGCTCTCGAAGGACGCGATCGCGGACGTCGTCGAGGTCCTCCGGACGAGTGACTTCTACCGGCCGGCGCACGCCACCATCTACACCACGATCGGCGACCTCTACGGCCGTGGGGAGCCGGCCGACGTCATCAGCGTCGCCGCCGAGCTGGGCCGGCAGAACCTGCTGGAGCGGGTCGGCGGGCCGTCCTACATGCACACCCTGATCTCCAGCGTCCCGACCGCGGCGAACGCCGGCTACTACGCGCGCATCGTCGCGGAGAAGGCCGTGCTGCGCCGGCTGGCCGAGGCCGGCACGCGCATCGTGCAGCTCGCCTTCGGCCCGGCGCCCGACGTCACCGACGTCGTCGACCGGGCCCAGGCGGCCGTCTACGAGGTGACCGAGCGGCGCACGAACGACGACTACACCCCACTCGGCGAGCTGCTGAACCCGGCGCTGGAGGAGATCGAGGCGATCCAGGCCCACGACGGCGCCCTGACCGGGGTGCCGACGGGGTTCACCGACCTCGACGAGCTCACCAACGGCCTGCACGGCGGCCAGCTGTGGATCGTCGCGGCCCGGCCCGCGGTCGGCAAGTCGACCCTGGGCCTGGATTTCGCCCGCGCCGCGTCGATCAAGAACGGGATGACCTCGGTCGTCTTCTCACTGGAGATGAGCCGCATGGAGATCACCATGCGGCTGCTCTCCGCCGAGGCCCGGGTGTCGCTGCAGAACATCCGCACCGGCCGGCTGACCGACGACGACTGGGGCCGGCTGGCCCGGCGGATGGGCGAGGTCGCCGAGGCGCCGCTGTACATCGACGACAGCCCGCACCTGACCATGATGGAGATCCGGGCGAAGGCGCGGCGGCTCAAGCAGCGCAACGACCTGCGGCTGGTCATCCTCGACTACCTGCAGCTGATGTCCTCGCCGAAGAAGGTCGAGAGCCGTCAGCAGGAGGTCAGCGAGATCTCCCGGTCGCTGAAGCTGCTCGCGAAGGAGCTGGAGGTCCCCGTCGTGGCGATCTCGCAGCTCAACCGGGCCTCCGAGCAGCGGGCCGACAAACGCCCACAGGTTTCCGACCTGCGCGAGTCCGGCAGCCTCGAGCAGGACGCCGACGCGGTCATCCTGCTCTACCGGGAGGACACGGTGGAGAAGGAGTCGGCACGGGCCGGCGAGGCCGACCTGATCATCGCCAAGCACCGAAACGGCCCCACCGGTACCGTCACCGTGGCCTTCCAGGGCCACTACTCCCGGTTCGTCGACATGGCCAACTGACCTCGCCGGGTGATGCGTCCGCGGTGGCTGAGACGCGACGAATTCCGGAGATGGCATCCGTTCGGGTGGCTGACGGTGGCGGAAAACGGGCCCGCGCGTCCACGCGGCTGAAGAGCCGGCTCCGCGGTGACAGACTGGGCGACATGAGCGTTTCCGGTGTTCCCCCGCGCGACTCCGGGGTCGTCGAGGTCGCGCGGTTCGACGTGTTGCCAGGGCGCGAGGAGGAGTTCGCCGTGGCGTACCGGGCGGTCCGGCATGAGCTGGTCAACACGCCCGGGTGCCGCTCCGCCCGGATGACCAGGGGGGTCGAGTCCCCGTCCAGCTTCGTGCTCCTGGTCGACTGGGACAGCCTGGAAGCGCACACCGAGACCTTCCGCGGCTCGGAGCGGTTCACCCGGTGGCGGGCGGCGCTCTCCCCGTTCTTCGCGGCGGCGCCGTCGGTGGAGCACGTCGTGGCGATCATGGATCCAGTCGTGCCGGCAGCGGCGTCGGCGGACCGACCGGCCAGTTCCTGAGCCCGCCGGCCGTCGCGCGCCTCCGCCGCCATGCTGACCTTCATCGGGTACCTCTTTCTGGCGCCCCTCTCGGCCGCGTTCTTCGGTTTTCTGGTGTGGTTGCTGCCCGCGATCGCGATGCGCGACGTGATCGGCCGCATGCGGATCAAGCCGTTCACGTTCTTCGTGACCGGCTACGTCTTCATCGGCCTGATGAGCTTCTACCTGCTGGTCTTCTATGAGGATCATGAGGTGGCGCCGTTCCTCGGAACGGTCGCGTCGCTGGGCCTGGTGTGGGCGGTCCGGCGGTGGTGGCGCTCGCGGCGCGGCTCCCGCACGGTCGCCGGGTTCAACCGGCTGACCGGCCCCCGGCAGCGTCCGGGAACGCCCACGGACGGACCCGGTGTCCCCCACCCGGGCCAGTACGGAGCCCACCCGGGCCAGTGGGGCGTCCAGCCGGGTCAGTACGGCGGTCAGGCTGGACCGTGGAGCGGCCAGCCTGGTCCATACGGCGCCCAACCGGGGCAACCCGGCCACCCGGGGCAGTGGGGCGTCCAGCCTGGTCAGTACGGGGTCCGGCCCGGTGCGTATCCCGGGCCGTACGGCGGGCCCGGGTATCCGGGCATGCCCGGCCAGGCCACTCCGTCGGGAGAGCAGACCCCGCCCGGTCAGGGGAGCCGTCCCGGCCATCCGGGGGCCGCGGCCGGGGATGGTCCATCCGGGCCGGCCGGCCGCCCGCCCGCGGGTGGTCCCGTTCGGCCGGGAGATCCCGGCTGGACCCCCGGCCTGGAGGGTGAGCTCCCAGGTGCGACGGGTGCCGGCGAGCCACCCGTCCCCGGCCGGACCGGCCGGATCGCCGGCTATCCGCTCGCGGCGCCGCCGCCGGACCTGTCGTCCGGCCCGCCCGGGTATCCGCCGCCGGAACGCCCGGCACCCGGTGGACCGGCGGGGACCACACCGGAGGCATCGGGCGGACCCGCGCCGAGTGGTCCGGTGCCAGGTGGTCCGGTGCCGGACGGTCCGATGCCGGGCGGGGGTGGTCCGGTGTCCGGTGGACCGGGCGTGGGGTCGTCGGCCTGGAGCGACGAGCCGGACATCGACCCGACCTGGCTGGAGTTCCTCGCCAGCGAGCCCGGCGGCCTGGGTGGCCCAGGTACTCAGGGCGGCCCAGGTGCCCAGGGTGGCCCGAGTGCCCAGGGTCGTCCGGTGGATTCCGCTGGATCCGATGATTCCGCGGGGCCGGACGACCCGGACGACCCGGACGACCCGGCCTCCGGTCCCCCCGGCGGCCGGAGGCCCTGACCTCCAGGTTCGCCGGGGCCGGGCCGGTTCGCCGGGTGGCATCGCCGGCGGCCGGGCCGGGCCGGCGGGTGGCCTGGCTGGCCGGGCGCGCGCGAGGCGTAGCCTGATCGGTGGCGAACGCTCCGGATCGGAGCGCGCCCGCGTGCCGCCCGTCGACTCGGGAACCCCGCCGACTCGGGAGCAGCGACGTCGGAAACACCGCTGTCGGGCTTCGGAAACACCGATGGCGGGTCACCGACGTCGGCGCCGTCGCACGGCGGCGTGTTCGCCAGCCCGCGTCCGGCACCCCGACGCACCGCCCGTCTCCAGTGCCCCACAGCCCAGCTCAGAGGTCGAGATGCCCGCTCTGCGTTCCCGCACCACCACCCACGGTCGCAACATGGCCGGTGCCCGCGCCCTGTGGCGGGCGACCGGAATGACCGACGACGACTTCGGCAAGCCGATCGTCGCGATCGCGAACAGCTTCACGCAGTTCGTTCCCGGACACGTCCACCTGCGGGACGTCGGGAAGATCGTCGCGGACGCGGTGGTCGGGTCGGGCGGGGTGGCCAAGGAGTTCAACACGATCGCCGTCGACGACGGGATCGCGATGGGCCACGGCGGCATGCTGTACTCCCTGCCGTCCAGGGAGATCATCGCGGACAGCGTCGAGTACATGGTCAACGCCCACTGCGCCGACGCGCTGGTCTGCATCTCGAACTGCGACAAGATCACTCCGGGGATGCTGATCGCCGCGCTGCGGCTCGACATCCCGACCGTCTTCGTCTCCGGCGGCGCGATGGAGTCCGGCAACGCCGTCGTCACCGGCGGCATCGTGCGCTCACGGCTCGACCTGATCGACGCGATGACCGCGGCGGTCAACCCGAACGTCAGCGACGCCGACCTCGAGACCATCGAGCGGTCCGCCTGCCCGACCTGCGGGTCCTGCTCCGGCATGTTCACGGCCAACTCGATGAACTGCCTGACCGAGGCCCTCGGTCTGGCGTTGCCGGGCAACGGGACGACGCTGGCCACCGCGGCGGCCCGGCGTGGCCTGTTCGTCGAGGCCGGTCGCCTGGTCGTCGACCTGGCCCGCCGGTACTACGAGAAGGACGACGAGGCCGTCCTGCCGCGCTCGATCGCGACCGCGGCGGCCTTCCGTAACGCGTTCGCGGTGGACGTCGCGATGGGCGGCTCGACGAACACCGTCCTGCACCTGCTCGCCGCCGCGGTCGAGGCCGAGGTCGGGGTGACCCTCGACGACATCGACCAGATCTCCCGCTCGGTGGCCTGCCTGTGCAAGGTGGCTCCCAGCTCGACCGACTACTACATGGAGGACGTCCACCGGGCCGGCGGAATCCCGGCGATCCTCGGCGAGCTCGACCGCGGCGGCCTGCTGGACCCGAACGTGCACAGCGTGCACGCGGCCAGCCTGCGCGAGTTCCTCGACCGCTGGGACGTTCGCGGCACCGACCCGGCTCCGGACGCGGTCGAGCTGTTCCACGCCGCGCCCGGCGGTGTGCGCACCGTCGAGCCGTTCGGCTCGACGAACCGCTGGGACACCCTCGACACCGACGCGAAGAGCGGCTGCATCCGCTCGGTGGAGCACGCCTACTCGGCCGACGGCGGCCTGGCCGTGCTGCGCGGCAACCTGGCGCCCGACGGCGCCGTGGTGAAGACGGCCGGCGTCGACGAGAGCCAGTGGACGTTCCGCGGACCCGCGCTGGTCGTCGAGAGCCAGGAGGCCGCGGTCGACGCGATCCTGAACAAGGTCGTCAAGGCGGGCGATGTGATCATCGTCCGGTACGAGGGCCCCCGCGGTGGCCCCGGCATGCAGGAGATGCTCTACCCGACGGCGTTCCTCAAGGGCCGTGGCCTCGGGCCGAAGTGCGCGCTGATCACCGACGGCCGCTTCTCCGGGGGCAGCTCGGGCCTGTCGATCGGCCACGTCTCCCCGGAGGCCGCGCACGGTGGCCCGATCGCGCTCGTCCGGGACGGAGACCTCGTCGAGATCGACATCCCGCGGCGCCGGATCGACCTGCTGGTGCCGGACGCCGAGCTCGCCGCGCGGCGGACCGAGATCGAGGCGAACGGCGGCTACCACCCGGCGAACCGGGAGCGTGTCGTGTCGGCCGCGCTGCGCGCCTACGCGGCCATGGCGACGTCCGCTTCGACCGGTGCCGTCCGTGACGTCCGGCTCATTACCGGCTGAGATCTCGTTCGGTAGCTGAGTTGATCGCGGTGTGTATGCGAAGGTGGGGTCTGTTCGCTTGGCGCGACTTCAGGTAGCCATCTGATCACCTAGTGATCGGGTGGGTGCGGGTGGTCGTGGCTGGGGCCGCGGGGGGCGCGACCGTTCCAGGAGATCCGCCTCGCCATGGCTCGTCACCGGCACCCAGACCGCCTTCGCGCTCGCCGCGTCCCCGAGACCCGCCGCGTTCTCCGGACCCGTCACGTTCTCCGGACCGGCCCCGGCCACTTCGCTCGTCGCGTCCGCCCGGCTCGCCCTGCCGGGGGTGGGGTGAGGTTTCCCGTGAATCCTCGCGTCCATCGGCGCGGGGGTTCACGGGCGCGTTCGCACCCGGCCCGGCTGCTACTGGCGGTGGTCGCGGTGACGGTGGTCGGACTGGCCACTCTCGGCCTGGTCGCGGGTCTGGACCGTACCGGCGGGTCCAGATCGGGCGACGGGCCGACCCGTCTCGGTGCGGCGGAGATCCCCACCGGGCTGAAAGGGTCACCCGGACCGCTGGCGGCGCCCGGCGCCACCGACCCGGACACCACCCACTCGGGCGGGGCCGGGTCAGGTGTCGCCGAATCGGGTGCCGCCGAGTCGGGTGCCGTGGGGCCGGGTTCCGGAGGACCGGGCGTTGGTGAGCCTGATGCCGCCGGGTCCGGTGCTGCTGGGTCTGGTGCTGCTGGGTCTGGTGCTGCCGGGGCCGGGGCCGCTGGGGCTGGGGCTGGGGCTACCGGGTCCGCGGGGGAGGGCTCGCGGGCGGCGGGAGTGGGCCCGGCACCAGCGGGGACCCTTCGGGAGGGCGCGGCGCAGGGCAGGGTGGGAGGTGGCCAGGCCATGGGCACCACAGGCCGGCAGGAGCCCCGGATGCCGGGATCAGGCGCGGGTGGCGCGGGTGGCGCGGCCACCAGCACGCCGCAGCCCGCCGTGGAGCGGGCGATGACCCCCTCGAAGAGCCCCTCGACCAGCCCCGCACCGGTCGCCGGGAGAGACGACGGCGCCGGTCTGCTGTGGTCGGACGAGTTCGGCGGCGCGGCGGGCGCGGCACCGGACCCGGGTACCTGGATCACCCAGACCGGCTTCGGCTGGGGCGACCAGGAGTTGCAGTGCTACACCCGCGACCCGCGGAACCTGGCGACCGACGGCCACGGCAACCTCGTGATCACCACGCGCAGGGAGCCGTCCTGCGACGGAGCGCGCTTCTCGTCCGCGCGGATCGAGACGCTCGGCAAGCGGACCATGCGCTACGGCTACCTGGAGACCCGGGCCGTGCTGCCGACCGGCCGCGGCGCCTTCCCGGCGGTGTGGCTCCTCGGCTCCGACATGCCGGCCGTCGGCTGGCCGGCCAGCGGCGAGCTGGACGTCGTCGAGGCCGTCTCGACGGCGCCCACGACCGTGCACACGAACGTCCACGGCGTGGACACCGCGGGAGCTCACTGGCAGGCCACCTGGGGCAACGGCGGGATGTACGACGCCGGGGCCGACCTCGCCGCGGCCTTCCACACCTACGGCCTGGAGTGGACGCCGTCCGCGCTGCGGTTCTACTTCGACGGCCGGCTCATCCGGACCGTCACCCGCGAGCAGGTTCCGGTCTGGCTGTGGGACCGGGAGCACTACGTGATCCTCAACGTGGCGGTGAACTCGCAGGGCGCGGGCGCCACGGCCACCGACTACCCGCAGCGGATGGGGGTCGACTACCTCCGCGTCTACGCCACCAAGCCCTGACCCCACCCCCCTGCCCTCCGGGCCAAGCGGGGCCGGCCCCCACGCGGCTGGCGCCGAAGCGAGTCGTCCTGGCGGCGTATGGAGCGGCTGAGACAACTCGCTTCGAGCGCGTGCCGGTGTTCACGGGGAGTTGGGCGGGGCGGGGCGGGCTGGTGGGGCGGGGCGAGCGGCCAGGTCAGGAGGGGACTGCCAGGGTCAGGGCGAAGTCGCCGTCCGGGTCCGTCCACTGGTGGCTGACGGCCAGGCCGGCCGCGGCCAGCTCGGCGGCGATCGCGTCGCGGGTGAACTTGGCGCTGATCTCGGTGCGCATCTGCTCGTCGGCGTCGAAGCGGGCGACCAGGTCCAGGGCGCGAACCGCGACCTTCTGCCTGCGGACGCTGCGCAGGCGCATCTCGATCCAGGAGTTCTCCGCGTCCCAGGCGGCGACGTGGGCGAATCCGCGCAGGTCGAAGTCGGCCCGCAGCTCCCGGTTGATCACCGAGAGGACGTTGCGGTTGAAGGCGGCTGTCACGCCGGCGCTGTCGTCGTAGGCCGCGACGAGGCGCCGCGGGTCCTTCACCAGGTCGGTGCCGAGGAGCAGGGCGTCGCCGTCGGTGAACTGGTCGCTCAGGGCGCGCAGGAAGGCGGTGCGCGCCGTGGGCCGCAGGTTGCCGATGGTTCCGCCGAGGAAGGCCACGAGCCGCCGGTCACCGTGGCCTTCTCGGTGGCCTTCGCCGTGGCTGTCACCGGTGCCGGTGCCGGTGCCGGTACCGGGCCGGGCACCGGGGAGGAGGCCGAGGTGGTGCTCGAAGTCCCCGACGACCGCGTGCACCGAGATGCCCGGATACGCCCGCAGGATGTCCTGGCCGGCCTGGAGGAGGGTCTCCTCGTCCACGTCGAAGGGGACGAAGCGGCGCAGCACCCCGGCGGCGCGCAGCGCGTCGAGGAGCAGGCGGGTCTTCTCCGAGGTGCCGGAGCCGAGCTCGATGAGGGTGCCGGCCGGGCAGGCGGCCACGATCTCGGCGGCGTGCGCGGTGAGCACGGCGTGTTCGCGGCGGGTCGGGTAGTACTCGGGCAGGCGGGTGATCCGGTCGAAGAGCAGGCTGCCGGTGGCGTCGTAGAACCACTTGGGCGGCAGCTCCCGGGGTTGGGAGGTCAGGCCGGCGCGCACGTCCGCGGCGAGCGAGGCGTGCCGTTCGGTGTCGGTGAGGTGGCGGTCCACGGTGATCTGCGGGGTCTGGTCCGTTCGGGCGGGTTCGTCGGGTCCGCCCGACGGGTCGGACCCGTTGCCGGTCGTGGCGGGATGCGGCTGCCTGCCGGGCACGGGAATCGTCTCCGGGGCGGTAGCCGGTGTCCTCGATGTCATCGTGGTGCCCTCCGTCTGCCTCGTACGACTCACCGTAGTCGTTCTAAGAGATCAAACTACTAAGAGTGACTTTGTGTGTGTCGGCCACCAGGAGATATTGGTCCGGTACGTCGACCCAACCCGATTCGTCATCATCTGGCTCACTGGCGATGATGATCCCGTCCGCCTCCTCCCGATAGCTGAGGGTGTCCCGCCAGGTGCTCCCCACGATCTGCGTACCGTCGGTCACCAGCAGGTTCAGCCGGGACGGCGTCCCGTCCGGCTCGCTCAGCCCGCCCAGCGTCAGGACGACGTCCGCCACGGCCCGCGGCAGCGGCAGTCGGGACGTGCTCTCCCACAGCAGGGCGGCCACGAGGGCCGAGTCGCAGCGGGAGTCCGGCACCGGCGCGCCGGGCCGGTCCGCCAGCACGCGCAGCGCCCCGGCGGCGGACACCCGCCCGTTGTGGCTCAGCAGCAGCCGGCCGTCGGTGAACGGGGCGGTCGCGGTCTCCTCGACGGGCATCCCGACGGTGGCACTGCGCACCGCGGCCAGCACACAGCCCGAGGTCACGGCGCCGGCGAACGAAGCGTAGGACGCGTCCGTCCACATCGGCACCGCGCGCCGGTAACGGGCGGGTTCGGGGCGCAGGTCGGGCGCGTACCAGCCGGCGCCGAAGCCGTCGGCGTTGACGGTCCCGTGCCGCATCCGGCGGGGCGCCCAGGACTGGCGCAGCAGGCTGGACGGCCGGTCGAGGGTCAGCGCCGCGAGCGTGCGCGGAGCACCGAGCCAGGCCAGGTGACGGCACACGGGCAGGCGTGACCTTTCTGAGCGCGGGCCTCGGCGCCCCGCCCCGGGCGGCAGCCCGCCGGCACCGACGCCGGCGGGGACGCGGGCGTCGGTGCCGGTGCCGGTGCCGGTGCGGGTACGGGCGGGTGGCGGCGGGGTCAGGAGGCGTCGGCGTCGCGGGCGAGCCGGAACCCGGAGAAGATCTGTCGCCGGATCGGGAAGTCCCAGTTGCGGAACGTGGACCGGACGGCACTGGGATCGGTCGCCCAGGAGCCGCCGCGCAGCACCCGGAACCGGGCCGGGGCCGCCTCGCGAGGATAGAAGACCTCGCTGTACTCCCGGTACGGGAACGACGCGAAGCCCGGGTAAGGGGTGAACCCGCCGGCGGTCCATTCCCAGACGTCCCCGATCATCTGTTCGGCGCCGTACGGGCTCGCGCCGGCCGGAGTGGCGCCCACTGGTGCGGGCCGCGCGATGCGGTGCCCCAGGTTCGCAAGCTCGGGAGTCGGGTTGGTGTCGCCCCATGGATACCGTCGTGAACGCCCGGTGACGGGGTCGTGCGCACACGCCTTCTCCCACTCGGCCTCCGTGGGCAGCCGTCGTCCGGCCCAGCGGGCGTGGGCCTCGGCTTCATACCAGCACACGTGCTGCACGGGCTCGTCGAGAGGCACCGGTTCGACCCGCCCGAATCGGCGGCGTGTCCAGACGTCGCCGTCGCGTGACCAGAAAAGCGGCGCCGTCAGGCCCTCCTGGCAGCGCCACGCCCAGCCCTCGGCGGACCAGAGCCGCTCGTCGTCGTAGCCGCCGTCCGCGATGAAGGCCAGGTGGGCCCGGTTGGTGACCGGGTAGCGGCCGAGGTGGAAGGCCGGCACGAACACCCGGTGCGCCGGCCGCTCGTTGTCGTACGCCCAGGGTTCGGCGGAGGTGCCCATGGTGAACTCCCCGGCCGGCACCAGGACCTCGGCCGCCTCGTCCACCTCGGCCGCCTCGTCCACCTCGGCCGCCTCGTCCACCTCGGCCGCCTCGTCCACCTCGGCCGCCACGGCCACCGGGCTGGCGCCGCCCGCCGGGGACGGCGGTGCCGGTGCCAGCGGCGGCGTCGGCCGCGGGTCGGCCAGGACGGGCGGGCCCGCGCGCAGCTGCAGCGTCGCGAGCATCGTCTCGTCGTGCTGGTGCTCGTGCTGGATGACCATGCCGTAGACGAACGACCCCGAGAGCAGCCGAGCCCGCCGGGCCACGGCCTCGCCGGCGGTCTCCGGGGCGCGCAGCAGGTCCGGGTCCAGCCCGGTCAGGACGTCCAGCGTCCGCCCGCGGACGTCGCGCAGGTACGCGCGGGCCTCATCCGGGCCGAGCAGCGGCAGCGCGGTCCGGCTGGCCCGGCTGTGCCGGAAGGCGTCGTAGACGTCGTCCAGGCCCGGCCGCAGCTCGGCCGCGCCGGTCAGGGCGCGCAGCAGCCAGATCTCCTCGTAGTTGCCGATGTGGGCGAGATCCCAGACCAGCGGTGACATCAGCGGTGAGTGCTGGCGCAGCAGGTCGCCCTCGGCGAGGTCGGTGTAGGCGAGCGACCGGGCCCGGGCCGCCGCCAGCGCCGCCGCCAGCGCCTCCGCGTCGTGGACGGCGGCGGGCGCCGAGCCGGTCAAGGCACCGGAACGCACTGGGACGCCTCCTCACGCAGCAGCTCAGCCGGCCCGCGCGCCTCGAAACGCGCGCTCAGGTCATCCGCCGGGGAGCGCCCGCGCCGCGTGTAACGGTTGGCGAAGGCCTCCACCGCGGCCCGCAGACCGGGATCGGCGCCGGTACGGGTGAGCGCGTCCAGGGCCAGGTCGACGCACGCCACCGCCGCGCGCCCCAGCTCCGGATCCCGCAGGCCGAGCTGGGCCGCCAGGCGCCCCTGCCCGGCGACCGGGAGGCAGGCGGCGAGCGCGGCCCGAGCGGCCGCCGGCTCGTCGAGGAGCACCGCCGGCACAGCGACGGCCACCGGCCACAGGTCGGACGGCTGAGCGTCCAGGTAGCGCAGCTCCAGCCAGCCCCGCGGCCGGACGGGCGGGAACAGCGTCGTCGCGTGCCAGCCGAGGTCCTGGGCGGTCGGGGGACGGGCCACCGGGCCCGCCCCGGCCATCCAGTCCCCGAAGGTCGTCCGGTTCCGGACCGGCTGGTACCGCCCGTCCGGTTCGCCGACCATCATGAGCTCCGCGTCGTGCAGGTAGCGCGCCCAGAGCCAGGCCAGCCGCGCCTCCCCGGTTGGCGGGGCGCCGAGGGCGCCGAGGGCATCAAGGGCGCCAGGGGCACCGGGGGTGCCGAGGGCGTCGCCGGGCCTGTCCTGGTCCGCCTGGGCGAGCCACGCCGCCGCGGGCGCCGCCGGGTCGGGCAGGACGGGCCCGGTGCGGCTCGGGTCGAGGCCGGCCCAGACCGCCTGGCGGCCCGACTGCCAGGAGATCCGCCGGCCCCGGGCCAGCGGCGACGCGGCGAACATGGCGATCAGCACCGGCTCGAGCGCGTGCGCGAGCCGGAAACGCTCGACGGCCTGGGTCGCGTCCGCGCCGACGTCCAGGTTGACCTGGACGGAGGCGGTCGAGCACATCATCGTCCGGCCGTCGTCGCAGTCCCGCGCCAGGAAGTGCTGCTCCATGGCCACGTACCGGGAGGCGGTGGTGTGGCGGACCGGGGCGCGCAGCGGGTCGACCCCCATCCCGACCAGCCCGAGCCGGCGCCGGGCGAGGGCCCCGCGGACGAACGCGAGGTCGGCGCGCATCGCGTTCACGGCGGCGGTCAGGTCCAGCGGCGGCCCTGAGAGCTCGAGCTGGCCGCCCGGCTCGAAGGTGAGCCGGCTGCCGCCGGGAAGCTGCGGTGGCGAGTCGGTGCCCGTGCGGGCCGCCACCGCCGCGGCGGTCTCGTCCGCGGGGACGGGCCGGTGCGGGTTCGCGACGTCGACGACGAACCACTCGGTCTCGATGCCGACCCGGTTCGCCGTGGCGGTGCCCGTGCCCGTGCCCGGAACCGGCGCGCCCGCGGTGGCCGGGGCCACGTCCCGGGCGGCGAGCCGGAGAAGATCGCCGAAGGTGGCGATGGGCGTCGTGGCGGGGCTGGTGGCAGGACTGCTGCCGGTAACTGTGGGCTCTATGTGATCTGCGGTGTGATCTGTCTCGCTGATCGCCCCGGGTCGAGCGGCCGATGCCTCCTGGCCGGTCGTGCCCGGTCGTCGGCGTCCAGAAGCCTCAGGTGTCACGCAGGGTGGCATCGAGTGGCTCCTCTCCCGGCGCCTCGGTCCTCAGAAGGCGCCTGTCGTGAGGGCGTTCTCCCCACGGCGGCGGCCCGGCTACCCCTCGTGGGGCCGCCGCGGGCGGATGCCCACCGGACACAACCCGTGGTGGTGGCTTCCACTTCCCCAAAGGTGGGACATGGGTCCTCTGTGGTTCTTCCGGTTATTCAACGCTTCAGGGCTGTCGTGGTTGTGAATTGGATGGAAGTGTGACTCTGATGGGGGAGATCCCCTGTAGCGCGCGGTGACCGGGGCACGGCAGACTCGCAGTTACCCCCCTGCGGTCCGCCGAAGCGCGGCGGCGGTATCGACCTGACGGGAGGTGGTGACCGCGGACACGTCCGATCGCGTGTCGGCCGGTAGGTCAGCCATGGCCGAGTATCTGCGCCGAAGACAGTTGTACGCCGCTGAACGCGGCGACAGATCAAGACGAGTGATGATCATCGCGGCGGCGGGTGCCGTCGGTGCCGCCGTGCTCGCCGGGCTGGTGTGCGGTGCCGCCGGGCTGGCGAGCGGGGTGGTCGCGCAGGTCGCGGTGCTGGCCGGGCTGGCCGTGCTCGGCGTCCTGGCCGCCCGGCACTATCGCGTGCCGCCGGAGATCGAGGCCTGGCGGGTGGACGCGGAGGCCGAGCGCCGTACCGCCCGCTCGCTGGACCGTCTCACCCGGGCGGGCTACACCGTGCTGCACGACCGCCAGCTCGCCGACTCGGCGGGCAACATCGACCACCTGGTCATCGGCCCGTCGGGCGCCTGGGTGGTGGAGACCGACGCCCACCGTGGCCCGATCCGGCAGAACGCGGCCGGGGTGTGGGCGGGCAAGGTGCCGCTGCGCGCCATGCTCGGCCTGATCGCCTGGATGGGCGAGGAGGCCACCGGCCAGCTCGTCGCCGAGCTCCCCTCCGGATGGCAGCTCGAGGCCCAGTCGGTCGTCGCCTTCGCCCGTACCGAGGTGCCGAACGGCCTGGCGCTGGTCGACGGCGTGCTGCTGCTGCCGATGGCCGGAGTCGCCGACTACATCCTCTCCGCGGGGGTGGTGCTGCGCCCGATCGACGTGGCGATGCTGGTCGACGTCGCCGAGCGGGTGTTCCCGCGCTACGAGGTCGCCGGGCCGCCCCCGTCGTGGCCGGCCCGCTCCCGGCTGCGTGGCCTGCTGCGCCGGTGACGGCGCCGGGCATCAGCCGGCGGTGTCGGGCCCGCTCGCGTGGCCGCCGCGGCCGTGGCGCGGCGGCGCGTCGAGGCCGTGCGGGTCGCCCACCTGGATGTGGTGGAAGCCGTCCCCGGCGGGTGATGGCGCGGACCAGCGCGGCTGCCCGGCGACGAGGTTCTCCTCGACCTCCTCCGCCGGGTCGTGCCCGTACCCGTAGCCACCGTCGTGGTGGCCATCGTTGTAGTGGACGTCGCCGTGGTGGCCGCTGTCGTGATGGCCGTCGGCCGGGCCGGGCCGGTCGCCGGGGATGCCCGGCGCCGGGTCTCCCAGCGGATGCCCGGTCTCCAGCGCCGGTGCGGCGGCCCGCCGCACGAAGGCGGGTGGCCCGGGGGGATCGGTCCACGCCCGGGGGGCGAGCTCAGGCGGGTCGAGCTCGCTGGGGTCCAGGTCGTCCGGCACGAGGTTGGTGTCGTCGACCTCGCCGTGCATCTTGGAGCCGTTGAGGACGACCGGAATCTCCAGGTCGCCGACGACGTGCTCGACGTAGAACGCCCGGTTCTGGATCAGCCACAGCGCATAGCCGGGGTCGAGCCGGGGGAGCAGGTCGGCGGCCACGTCCGTGAGCCCGAGGGCCTCCTGGGTGTCCGCGATCTGGTCGGACGCCTGCTTGTACAGGATGCGGATCGCCGTCTCGGCGAGCAGGCCCTTGGCGATCTCCACGGAGTCGGGGGAGGCCGAGAGCAGGTCGGAGATGCGGTGCGCCACGATCGCGTTGGCGCAGCCCCACTGGCGGGCCAGTTTCTGCTGGGCCGACAGCCGGCGGACCAGTCCGGCGAAGCGCATCAGCCGCCAGCACTCGTCGTAGACCACGTAGCGCTGCACGCCGTCCTGGCGCATCAGCGCGGCTTCCATCCACGCCTGCGCGCAGGTCATGATCAGCGCGATCATCTCGTCGCTGCCCTGGACCCGCTCCAGGTTCAGCACCGCGATCGGCCGGTCGAAGTCCAGCGGGGACGTCGTCGGTCCGTCGAAGAGACCACCGAGGGCACCGTGCGTCAGCCGGCGCAGGGTCAGCGTCGCGTCCCGGGACGCGTCGCGCAGCTCGGTGGCGGTCATCGGCAGCGCCGAGCAGTCCTCCTCGCTCGGGTCGGTCATCGCCTCCAGGACGTGCGGGAGCAGCGGGGTGGCCCAGCGGTCCGGTGTCGCGCCGGTGATCTGCCGGGTGACGACGTCCAGCGCGAGATCGACGGCGGTGTGCTCGGCCGGGGTGAGCGGCACCCCCTTCGCGGTCTCGATCAGCGACGAGAGCAGGGACGAACGCGCCCGCTTCACCTCACGGGCCCAGTCGGCGTCCGCGATGCCGCGTGGGCGCGGCGGGGCGTCCAGCGGGTTGAGCCGGGTGGACATGCCAGGCCCGATGTAGGTCGGCTCGCAGCCCAGCCGGCGCGCCAGCCGGGTGTACTCACCCTTCGGGTCACAGGGGACGGCGGCCTGGTAGCCGAAGGCCGAGCCTCGGGAGATCAGCGTCTTCAGCAGCGCGGACTTCCGGGAGCCGACCGCGCCGAACACCGCGAAGTTCGGGTTCTCGATCACCTGCTGCCGGTAGAGCTCGAAGACGTCGAAGTCGAACGAGTTGCCCGACCAGACGTGCCGGCCGATGTACATGCCGGGCGCGTCGAGCCCGGAGTCGACGACGAACGGATAGATCCCGGCGATCTGGGCCGTGGTCTCCATGTGAGCTGGCAGGCGCAGCTTGTGGTACGCCCGTCCGGCGAACGAGCCGAGCAGCTTCGGGGGCTGCGCACCGCGGCGCAGGGCGGCCTGCGCGCGCCGCATCGCGGCCCGTTCCGCGTTGGCCGCGGCCCGTTCGGCCCGCCGCGACCGGCGGTCGTGCGCCGCCGCGGTCTTCGCGCTCCGGCGGCGGGTGCGCGGGCTGCCGCCGAGGTCGACGAACCCGTCGGCGTCACGGCCCGGATCGTGGCCCGGGTCGATCGGGTCGGCGTCGTCGTAGTCGTACTCGTAGCCCGCGTCGTAGCCGTCGGTGGCGCCGCCGGAGCCGCTGCCAGGGGCGTCGTAACGGATCGGGTCGCCCCAGGCGGCGTCGCCCCCCACCGCGGGCGGGCGGGCGGTCACGCCACCCCCACGGCGAGCGGCAGGGCGCCGACGCTGAAGCCCTGGTCCTGCTCGCCGACGAGACGGACCATCTCGAGCCGGCTGCGCGAGGCCAGGGTCTCCGCCTCACCGCAGGCGTCCGCGAGTGAGTCGAGGTCGTCGGCGGAGACGGTGACGAACCCGTGGAACCGGAAGGCGCCGAAGCCCGCGATCAGCTCCTGCTCACGGCGCTCGACCTCGTCGGCCTCGGCCACATCCCGCTGGGTCGTGACCTTGCCGACCTTGTCCCGCATCTGCTGCTCACCGAGGTGCGCCATCCGCCGCCGGTTGACCGCCTTCTCCGCCTTCCGGCCGGGCAGCGGTTCCACGACGAGCGACACCGTGCGCCGGCAGGTGGTCTCCATCAGCAGCGGCGCGAGGAACGCGGCCGGCGACGGGACCCGGGGCCAGCCGTTGATCCAGTACGTGGTGTGGAAGCCGGAGTCGGTGCGGTAGTGGTCCCAGGCGTTGACCGTCCGGACCGGGCCGGCGATCGCCGGGTCGATGCCGGACGGCAGGCCCTTCAGCCCACCCGCGAGGTCGGTGCTCGCCCCGCCCCGCGCGTCGATCATCTCGATCGAGTACGGGTCGTAGGTGGTGCGGATGACCGCGGCCAGCGCCCGCGGCGGCAGCCAGCCGACGGTGCTGATCGACGCCCTGGCCAGCGCCGCCTCCATGGTCCGCAGCTCACCGAGCAGGACGGCGCACGCGGCCTGGTCACCGCCGCCGGCGCGCTGGATCGCCCGGCGGGCGTCCTTCGCCTTCAGCTGGAAGGAGAGGTAGGTCTCGTGCCGCTGCGCCACCGGCCCGGCCGCGTCGATGACCTGCTCGTAGGCCTGCGACGCCCACGAGTCGTCGTGGTGGCCGCGCACCCGCCAGTGCCGCTGGAGCTGGTCACCCGAGTCCGGCAGCGTCCGCTCCAGCCACTGGATGCGGGACAGCCGGCCGCCGCCACCGGTCAGCCCGGCCAGCAGCTCGCCCCAGGCGTCCACCCGGGCCTGCTGGTCCCCGGACTCGAGCAGCGCGAACTGGCTGCCCTTCACCTGGAGCACGGCGGTGTACGTCTGCTTCTTCACGTCCTTGACCACGGCCACGTACCGACTGCCGCCGACCGGGACCGACAGCATGACCAGATTCGACAGCGGACCCGGCAGGACCGTCCTGGTGATCCGGTCGTCGCCGGGGCCGAGCCGGAAGAAGCCTCCACGGAACACCGTCTCGCCCGTCACCTTCTGCATCGTGAAGCCGAACACGATCGGCACCCACTGGTCGAGGTTACGATCCTCCACCCGGACGAACGCGACGAAGGCGAACCCCGCGGCCAGCAGCAGCCACACGGGCACGAAGACCAACGGCGAACGCAGCGCTCCCAGAACACAGAGCATCACGCCGATCAGGAGCGCGAGCTGAGGCCAGCGCATGCCGAGGAGCACACCGGCGCGCTCCAGCGGCCCGAAGCGGTAGCTGCGTTCAGCTGCCATGACCTGGTCACCCACCCCCGGTACGCGCCGGCGGGGTGACCCGCGGCGGTGGTGACGGCGTCACCGGGGGCCGGCCGGCCGCGCCCGCCGACCCGCTCGGCGCGGGCGCGGTACCGCGCCCGCCGCCGGACGTGCCCGGACGAGCCGTGCCGCCGCCACCTGACGTGATCGCCCGCGCGGTCTGGGGCCGCGCGGTGGACGTAGCCCGGACGGAAGCGGTCGCCCGCGTACCGCTGGACGCCGCCTCGCGGCCCCCGGCCACGGCCGGGGCCGCACCGGAACGGTTCACCCTGGCGCGGACGCCGCGGACCGCCGCGGTTCCGCCGGCCGCCCCCGCGGCGGCTCGGGCCGGAACTCCGAGCGGGGAGCCGATGCCACCGCGACCCGGGCGAACACTCGGGCGGGCCGTCGGTACACCGGCGCCCGCGATGGCACCCGCGTCGCCGAGCATTCCCCGGTTCCGGGTCTGCAGACGCGAGCCGATGCCACGGAACGTCTCCCGGGACGAGGAACCGAGCAGAGCACCCGCTCCGTGCCCGAACGACGCCGCGCTACGGCGCCCGGCCGATCCGACCGCGCGCATCAGCTGGACGTCGGCGAACCCGAGCAGGTGCATCAGCATAAACGGCGAGAACACTGCCGCGATCATCACAACGACACCACTGAGAATGCTCAGCGTCTGATCAACGGCCGATCCACTGGGATCCTGGGCGATGCCGGCCCCGAGGGCGAATATCGCGTAGATCACCGGCTTCGCAAAAATCAACGCCACCAGCATCTCGGTGGCCCGCTTCATCCAGGCGCTCGTCGTCATCGTCGGCTGGCCCGCCAGATACAGCGGGATGAACACGGCCACGACGATGATCGCGACCTTCCGGATGTAGAGCACCACGAACAGCGCGAACGAGAAGATCGCCACGAGCAGTGACAGCACCAGGTCGAGGGCGAAATTGCCCTGTTCGGGTAGTTCTCGCAGCTGCCCGACCAGGTCCGCGCCCAAGGCCTTGTTGTCGCCGAACGCCTCCGCCATGCCGTCCGAGGCGGCGAGGACCATCTGCAGCAGCGTCAGCGCGATGAACGACCCGATGATCGCGGTGCCGGTCGTGGCCAGGGCCCGGAAGAAGACGTGCGGATCACCCCGCAGGGCCGCCACGGTGCACGAACAGAGGAAGAGCCCGGTGACGATCAGCACCGACATGCCGAAGACGATGTTGTAATTGTCGACGACGTACTGCGCGTTCAGGTCGACCGCTGTCTTCTGCGCCGCAAAGCTGAAGACAGAAGATGAAAGGTCGGCCGCCATGTTACAAAAGGCTTTACCAACCGACCCCAAAAACTCGTCAGCCGCACCACCGGCGAGGCCTGCGATTGCATCGCCAATGCCAGACACTGGATTTGGAACAGCCAGAATCTCCACTGTGGGAGTGGCGGTCATGATGTCACCCCCGAAAGAGCGAAGCGCTCGAAGGCCTCTGAACTCCGCTCAGTCATCGCGTGTCCTTCTACTCCACCTGAGACGTCGCGCAGTTTCCAATCCGAGCCGTCCCAGTTGATCGTACATATATCGGTGCCCCAATGCATGGCGGGTTGCAAATCGGGGCTTGCCCCACTTACTCCTGCGGCGATAGCAGAAAGCACTTCTACTTTACTTTCTTCGCCACTAAAATTGCTGACGCGATATCCAATAACTCGATGATTCAGGGTGAATTGTGGAGAGATTACGGAAGGAACGCCAAAATTTTTAGCGGTCTCCGCATCAATTTCAGCGAGTAGGTCAGAAAGTCTCTTTGCGGTCTCTTCGTCTGAGATCGAAAGGATCAAGTCGTGTGATCTTGTGTGTTCGCGGTTGCGTGTAATGCTGGTCGCCGCGATGTAGTTGCCGCAGGCGCTGATTGCGCCGGCTTCTGTGTGGGGGTAGCCGACAGGCACGCCGAACTCGTTGACCCGGGTGGGTGCGCCGATCGGGCTGTCGGCGGCGGGCGCCGTCGTCGCGTCGCTGCTCGGCGGCACCACCACGTCAGGCGCCCCTGTCGGGGGCGCCTCGGTGGGCACGCTGGAGGTCGGCTCCGGGTCGGCCGAGGCCTTGGAACCGTCGTCCGATGAATTCCGCCCCACGAAGAAGCCGAACGCTCCGGCCCCGACCGCGCTCACCGTGGCTGTCGCGACGATGACGATGATCAGGCGCCTGATTGCCCACTCTGCCAGGCTCACCAACGCCTACTCCCCTCCCGTGTCGGCAGGGTCATCATCGCAATGTCGGGGCCCAGATACCCCCGGAACCGCTTAGAAGCCTGTGGACGGCAGCTCATGGACCACGTCGGGGTCATCGACGATGTCTTCTGCGGGCTGGGGGGTGACAGTCTGGACCACGGCGGGCGGGCGCATGCCGTTCGTATCGTCGGTGCTGTTGGAGGCGGAGGCGCCCGTCGCCAGGAAAAAGTTGACGAAGGCGGCGGCGGCACCCACCAGGAACGCCAGGCCGAAGCCGGCCAGTACGCCGCTCTTGCCGACCATCGAGGCACGGTCGAGACCCATGCGTTCGCCGAGCGCCCACGCGATTCCCCCGAGGAGCACGGCGGCCACGGCGGCGATCACAGCGTAGGCCGCAAGGCCGTTGACCAGGTCTTTCAAGGCGTTGATGCCGGGCGCCTTCGTGTCGTCCGGGTTGACCTCCACGGCCAGAATGGCCGCTACTGAGGCGGCGGCTGCATCGACGATCATCGTGGTTCCCTTCCTGCGGGCGGTTGGCCGCCCGGACGATCCGGCCCGGACACCCGCGTGGGTGTGCTTCCGTGCCGCAGGTCGCCAAATGATACGCCTGACACCTCTGCGTGATCAGTATCGGCGTTGCGTGGCAACACCGGAGCGGTGCGTATCGGTCGTTCGAACTGCGGTTGAAAGGAGGGATGTTCTCCGCCGGCCGGTGTCCCGACATCGGCGTCGGCGATGCCGGCGAGCGCGTCCACGGTCTCGGCCGCGAGCCGGAGGTAGGACCTCCGGGTCGCCCACCGCAGCCGTGGGATGCGGACCGGGGTCCCCCTGCTCGGGTCGAGCCGTGGGTCGTACGGGACCCGGACGATGCCGTCGACGTGGCGGGCCAGCCGCGCCGTGGCGGTGCGTGTCCGTGGTGACGGGCGGCCGCGGCGTGGCGACACGACGGCCGCGATGACCGCGGGGCCTGTCCGCTCGTGCGGTGGCAGGCCCGGGGCCTGGCCTGAGGGGACGCGCTCCCGCGCGCTGACCCCGACCCCCGCCAGCGACCCCTGGGGATCGCGCAGGTCAGCGAGGGTGGCCTCGAGATCGGACGCGGTCGCGAGGGTCACCAGGAGAATCACGTCGGCGGCGCGGATCGCCTCCGGGGTCAGCGGTGCGGTCGCGGGGGCGTCCATCAGGATCAGCGGGTAGGCATGACCAAGCGCGCCCAGGGCGGAGCGCAGCATGGCCGGGGTGACCGGCTCGTCGACCGGCACCAGCGCGTTCGTGGTCTCCTCGTCGCCGGCCGGGCGATTGACCGGCAGCACGTCGAGGTCGAAGACGCTGCCGGCCCGCCGGGAGCCGATGCGCGAACGCAGTTCGTCGGGCGTCACCTTGGCGGCGGAACGCCGCTGGCGGAGGATGTCCGCGACCGTGGTGGTGCCCCGGCTACCGACCCGCGCGACCAGGTTGTCGCCCCGGGACTCGTCGATCTCGTCGCTCTCCGACGAGGTGGGTGGCACGAAACCGGGCGTGGCGGCCCCGGGGTAGAGGTCGAGCGCGAGCACCGGCTCGGCCCGCACCCCGGCCAGGGTGAGACCGACGACCCCGGCCAACGTGGTGGTGCCGGAGTAGGGGAACAACGAGGTGACGGCGATCCGCCACGAGCCCGGCAGAGCCACCGCGGCCCGGTCCGAGAGAGTGATCCGCAGCGGGATCTCCTCCCACGGCTCCAGGTCGTCGAGGTCGTCCCAGGGCTCCTGCCACGGCCACAGGCCCCGGCCCGGGCCGGGCAGCGCCGGTGTGTGGTCGGAGCCGGTGCCCGGCCTCGGGAGGTGACCGGCGGGAACGAGCTCGGTCGACGGCCGCGCGGGCGCGGTGGACGTCCGCCCGGAGTCCGCGACGCCGGCATCGGCCCAGGCCGCGTCCGTGGGTGTTCCCTCGCCCGCGGGCGAGGTGTCGCCCTCCACGGGGCTTTCGGCAGCGACCGAAAGCCCGGCCGCGGCTGAAAGCCCGGTCCCGGTCCCGGTCTCGACCTCTGTCTCTGTCTCCATCTCCGTCGCGCCGGCCGCCGCGCCGTGCCCGGCGTGCTCCGCCGGGCCGTCGACGTCGGCGGGACCGCCGGGTGGGACGGCCTCACCCGGCCGGGTCGACTCACCGAGGCTGGTCGGTTCGCCGCCCTGCTGCCAGGTGTCGGTGGCGCCCCACGCGGGCGCACCGGCCGACTCGCGAGGCTCGGCCACTGGCGCCGGGGACGGGCTCGCCGGCGGCTGGGGGGCCCAGGGGTCGTAGTACGGTTCGCCGCCCGGGTGGCCGGCACCCGGCGAACGGTTCTCCACCGGGAGGCCGCCGGGTGACGGGTCCGGGGGCGAGGCGTCGGCCGGCCCGTAGCCGGGCGGAGGCCACGCCGTGGCCGGCGAGACCGCCGGCCCGCCGGGGGCCTCGCCGGCCGTGAGCGGATCGGACCGGTCGTACGGCCCGTCGTACGGCGCGGGCGCGTCGTACGGCCCAGGCCCCACGCCCGGCGTGGGCTCGCCGAACGAACCGCTGGACGGGGCGGGCCACATGGTCGAGTCCGTCTCCGGAGCGGCCGGGGGTGGGCTGGTGGCGGGGGTCCGGGGCGCGAGTGCGGAGGGGCGGCCGGGCCGGCGCGGGCCGGCCGACGTCGGCCGGCGGCCGGGCGGGGGCGCGCTGGTGCCGCCCGATCCGCCGGAGCGCCGGCCTGGCGCCTCCGGGGCCTCAGGACGCTGTGGGCCGCGGGCGACCGCGGACCCGGCCGGACCGGCGGACCCACCTGGACCGGCGGACCGGCCGGTCCCCCCGGACCGCGTGCTCCCGGATCGGGTCGCGGCCGACCCGCCGACACCGGAAGCACCGGGACCGGGCCCACCGGCAGTTGATCCGCTGGCACCGGGCCGGGCCGCGCCGCCAGACGTGGCCGAGCCCGGGTACCCACCCGAGCCGGTTGACGAGGCCGAACCCCCGGCGGTTCCCGCGCCGCCGGGGTGGCCCGGAGCGGTCGTGGTGCCCGCGCCGGCCGCCGCGGCGGCAGCGGCAGCCGCGGCGGTGGAGGTCGCGGGCGGGAAGCTCGGGTCCTTACGGCCCATCGGAGCCGGCGGTGGGACGGCGCGGGGCGTGGCGGCCCGGCGCAGCATCGGCCGGCGCGGCGGGGTGGAGCCGTCGAAGGAGCCCTCGGCCGGGTCGGTCGCCGCCGCGGCGCCGGCGTCGAGCCGCCGCGCCTGGTCAGCGGCCCTGGACGATTCGGGGCGCGGCGAACGTGACGGTACGGCGCGGCCGCCGCGGGCCGGATCGCCGGGCGGAACGGGCGGGCCGGGCGGAACAGCCCGGCCCGATGGAACCGGTGTTCCGGGCGGAACGGACGACCTCGGCGGGACGGGTGAGCCGGGCGCGGCGGAGCGCCCGGCGGCCGGCGGCGTGCGCGGCAGGCGCCGCCCTCGGCGCTGCCCGGGCTCGCGCGGCACCGGGGTGGGGTCGCGGGGGACGCCTGCCCGGTCTGACCCCGACATGCCGGATCGGCCTGCGGATGGCGGGTCGCCGGACACCGCATCCTCTAGATGGAACGCTTGGTCCTGCCACGATCCGTCACCATCGTCGGTGGCTGAGGGATCGTCGGGACCGCCGCGCCGACGGTTCCGACGGCGGGCTTCCCTGGCCGCCGGTCGGTCGTCGCTCTCGCCATCGCGAGCCGGGAGCTTGGCCGCGGAAGGCGTAGGTGAGGGGATTCGCGCACCTATCAACGAAACGGGCCGCGCGTCCCCTTCCTCGCCGTACGGTGCCTGTGGCACATCGCTCACGCGCCGTCGCCCTCCTGGCCGGTCTGGGCTGATTGCAGGTCTGGGCTAGTTGGTGCCAGTTACGGTTACTTACTGTTACTTGCTCTCGGCTGCGGTCGGATCGATGTAACACGAGCCATTCAAGTATGACAAGCGCCAGTTGGGACTCGCCAGGGCGGGCATTGCGGTGTTAGCCTCCCTCGCCGGTGCGTAACGACCGGCGGTCGCCGGCTGGGAAAGGGGCCCTGGGTGGTGCAGGACGGCTTCTCGGTGGCCTCGTCACGCCCGGCGCGGATGCCCGCGCGGCCCGTCTCCAGGACCGCGGAGCCGATGGCTCCGCCCGCCGCGGCGGGCGCCCCACCTGCGACGACGCCCCGCCCGCCGCGTCATGCGGACGACGACGACGTGCTGACCGTGGACGAGCTGGTCTCCTGGCTGCGGCTGTCCGAGAGCACCGTGCTCAAGCTCCTGTCGGAGCGCGCGATCCCGGCGCGCAAGGTCGGGCATCAGTGGCGGATCCGCCGTGGCCGGGTCCGTGACTGGTTGGACGGCCACGAGTGAGACCACGCAGGCACGAGAAAGAATCACCGCATCGGCACTTTGGTTGCTCTCGGTCGGGGGCACCCGTGGCTTCCGTGATTTTGATCTCGTCGCTGTTAGTCGTCACGGCCGGTTGCGGGGCGATCGGCGACGCCACCCAACCGCCAGCACCCTCGGCGACCACCGGGCCTCCGCCGGGCGCCAGTCAGGCACCCGGCCCCCCGCTCGCCACCGCGACGGCCGACGCTCAGGGCACGGTCGATCCCACGGACCCGGTCTCCGTGGCGCGGGACTGCTTCACGAAATGGCAGTCGTTCGACGCCCGGACGGACTCCGGCCCGTCAGCCGGGGTCGAACGCGCCCGTGACTGTCTGACGCCGGATTTCACCGGGGAACTGAACGGATCCGACGCCGGCGGGTCCGGCGCCGGCGATCCGGCCGCCGACCCCCAGGCCGGCCGCGCCTGGGACGAGCTGCGCGCCGCCGGCACGCGGTCAACCGTCACGGTGCTCGCCGCGACCCCCGTCGGGGGTGCGGACACGACCGCCTCCGGGCAGGTGTCGCTCCTGCTCAACGTGCGCCGGGAGACCGTGACCGGTGACGGGCCGCCCGAGGTCACCGTCTCCACGCCCGCGGTGACCATGCTCGTCGGCACCGACGGCACCTGGCGCCTCGCCGGCGCCGATCTCGCGAACGCCGCCGGCGACGCGCCGGGCCGGTAGCGGCGGGACGGACGGGGGCGGGCTGGGATGGCGCGGCGATCGGGCCGGCGGAGAAGCTGGCTGGTCTGGCTGGGTGTCGGCGGCTTCGTGACCATCGCCGGATCGTTCCTGCTGATCTCCGTGCTGATCCTGCTGATCGCCGCGCCGTTCCTGGACGACCAGAACACCGGCAGCCGCACGATCGTCAACTCCGAGGGCATCCCGGCGGAGTACGTCCAGATGATCATCGACGCGGCGAACGCGGCGGGGTGCCCCGAGGTCACGCCCTCGGTGCTGGCGGCGCAGCTGCGCCAGGAGTCCGGGTTCAACCCCCGGGCGCAGTCACCGGTCGGCGCCATGGGCATCGCCCAGTTCATGCCGGGCACCTGGGCCTCGCACGGCACCGGCGACGTGTGGAACCCGGTGGACGCGATCCCGGCCGCGGCGCGCTACGACTGCGCGGTGGCGGCGTCGGTGGCGTCCGTCCCGGGGTCGGGGCAGGAGAAGATGCTCGCGGCCTACAACGCCGGGCCGGGTGCCGTGCTCGCCTTCGCGGGGGTGCCGCCCTACCCGGAGACGCGCAACTACGTGCGCACCATCCTGGCGCAGGCCCAGGTGTACGGCGACGCCCTCGACACCGGGGAGACGGTGTCCGTCGAGGCGCTGGTCCCGGTGATCGAGTTCATGCGTTCCCAGATCGGCAAGCCCTACGTGTGGGGCGCGACCGGGCCGGGAGCATGGGACTGCTCGTCGCTCGTCCAGGCCGCCTACCGGACGATCGGCCTCTCCATCCCCCGGGTGACCACCGACCAGCTCGCCTTCGGCCCGCGGGTGTCGGGCGTCGACCCGCAGCCCGGCGACCTGCTGTTCACCCCCGGTTCGGACGGAACGGCCCTGGCCCCGGGCCATGTCGGCATGTACGTCGGGAACGGGCAGGTCATCGCGGCGAAGGGAGCACGGTGGGGGGTCGTGCTCTCGGAGCTGTCGGACTGGACGACGGTCGTCGCGGTCACCCGTCCGCTGGCTCGGAACCTCTGAGCGGCTCGGAACCTCTGGGCGGCTCGGAACCTCTGGGCGGCTCGGGACCTCTGCCGGGAGCGGGGCGGGTCAGACGGCGGCCACGTCGGAGACGAAGTTGCTGAGACCGTCGGCCACGGTGCCCAGCGCGCCGACCGCGCTGTGGACCACATCGGCTGCGTCTCCCGGAGAGGTGACCAAGAAGAAGATGATGAAGATGGTCACACCCCATGGCCAGATCAGCTGCTTCATGTGGGTCCTCCTGGGGAACTGTGGGCAGCCGGCGGCGTCAGTCACCGGTGCCGTTGGTAACCGTCGGTGGTTACCGACAGAGCGTGTGTACTGACTTTAAGTAGTGGTCGCAAGGGGAACCGCCGTGCCACGGCGGGGTCCGCGTTGGGCCTCCCGGTGGTCCTCCGATGCCGTCGTTCGGCTTCCTCGACGGGGGTGCGGTCTTCGTCCGGACCGCTGCCGGGCCCCGCCGACGCGGGCGGCGGCCGGATGCCGGGAACGTCTGTCGCCAGGCGAACACCGCTATGTGTCGGAAGACACAGGGTGGACAGTGGTTAGACCATCCGTAGCCAGTAGTCGGACCGGGGGGTCAACGGGTGTACTGATCCGTGTCGCTCCGGGCAGGTTGACGTCGACTCCCTGCTCGGAGCGACAGCCAGCCCTCCCGCTCGACTACCCGGAGTAATTATCCCGGGGTGGTCAGGCGGGCGGGATGCTCTGGGCGAAGCTGAAGGCGTTGTCCGGGTCGTAGGCGCGCTTGACCGACCGCAGGCGCGGCAGATTCGCCCCGTAGTAGGCCTTTGCCCAGTTCCGGAGCTCCGGGTCGATGTAGTTCTGGTAGGCCGACGGCGACACGTGGGGCGCCAGGGCCGCCACCGTGCCCCGTAGCCATTCGGCGTTGCGGCCGCGCAGCTCGGCGCTGTCCCGTATGTCGTAGCCGGCGATGTACTGCGCGCTGGCCAGCGCGTCACGGTGCACGAACGCCGTCTCCCCCGCCCCGACCCGGCCGATCGCGCCGCCCCAGGAGTCGAGGATGACCCCGCCGGAGCGCAGGCCGGCCTCCCGCTGCCGGCTCTCGACGGCGCCCAGCAGCGCCTCCACCCCGGTCGCGGACAGCGGCCCGGTGAGGAAGTTCGAGGCGGCGAGCTGGGCGACCCGCCGCAGGGCCCCGTCCGGGCTCCGTCCGGCGAGGTGGCACTGCGCGACCGTCCGCCCCGAGCAGCCGGCCTCGATCAGCATCGCCTCCAGCGGGTCGCGCTGGGCGGCGAAGGTGGACGACGGCGCGCTGCCCACGGCGTCGACCAGCTCCGCCAGCAGCGCGCGCGCCGAGGACGGAACGCCCTCGCCCGCCCCCGCGCCACCCGCCCCCGAAGCAGTTGACCCCGTGCCGGAACCGCCCGCCGTGCCGGCCGGTTCGCTGATCACGCCGCTGATCCGGATCGCGGGCGTTCCCGTCCCGTCGGGTGTCGGCACGGTGGTGACGACACAGGTCGACCACAGCTCGTCCGGTGCGTCCGGGCGCAGGTTCCACTCCTGCCAGGCCGCGACGACGCCCGCGGCCGCGGCCCAGGGCCAGCGGTAGGCGAACAGGGTCAGCGGTGTCGCCCGGTGGGTGGCGAAGGTGAAGGACGTGACCACGCCGAAGTTGCCGCCACCGCCGCCCCGCAACGCCCAGAACAGGTCGGCGTCGCGCCGGCCGTCCACCCGGAGGGTCTCGCCCGAGGCGAGGACCACCTCGGCGGCGAGCATCCGGTCGCAGGTCAGGCCGTGGCGCCGGCCGACGACCCCGATCCCGCCGCCGAGCGCCAGCCCGGCGATCCCGACCGTCGGGCAGGAGCCGGCCGGCAGCGCGGCGCCCGCCGCCGCGAGCTGGGCGTAGACGTCCACGAGCTGGGCGCCGGCGCCGATCGTGGCGATCCCGGAGCTGGCGATCCCGGAGCTGGCGATCCCGGCGCCGGCGGTTCCGGGGCCGGCGGTTCCGGGGCCGGCGGTTCCGGGGCCGCCGGTCGGGCCGCCCATCCCCGACCGGGTTCCCGGGCGCACCGAGTTCAGGGTGGAGACGTCGAGGACCAGGCCGTTCGTCGTCGAGTAGCCGCCGTAGCTGTGCCCGCCGGCACGGGCGGTGAACGGGAGCCCGGCGGATCTGGCGAAGGCCACACCGGCGGCCACATCGGCCGCGGAGGCGCAGTAGGCGACCGCCCGCGGCCGGATCCGGTCGAAGGCCGGGTCGAAGAGCTGGCCGGCGGCGGGATACTCGGCGGCGCCGGGCCGGACCAGCCGGCCGGTGAGCCGGTCGGCGAGCCGGTTCCAGTCCCGCTCGGTCGGCTCGGCGGCGTCGTCACCGCCGCTACAACCGGTGAGGCCCGCGCCGAGCCCACCGGTACCCAACGCCACCAGGCCCGCCCCGGCGAGCCGCAACATCCCGCGCCGATCGAACATGCTGCCCGTCTCGTTCATCCCCGCCCGGCCCTGGCACCTCGCCCGGCCTGTACACCTCTCCGCCTGTGCTGCTTCGCCTGCTCCGCTTACTTCTCCGCCTGCCGCAGCACGGTCGTCACGGTGAGGTCGGGGGCGATCCGCCGTACGACGCCGTAGCTGCCCTCGCTCACGTAGACGGCCCCGGACGTGTCGACGGCCAGCCCCGTGGGGGAGGAGATCCGGGTCTCGGTGGCCAGGGCGCCGTCCGCGTCGTCCGCGGTGTACTCGTCGCTGCCGGCGAACGTCGTGATCTTACCGTCCGGAGTGACCACCCGGATCACGTCGTTGTACGTGTCGGCGATGTACAGCTCGCCCGCCGGGCCGAGGGCCACGTCCTCCGGGGAGGAGAGCAGCGCGTCGACCGCGGGACCGTCGTCGCCCTCGTACCCGGACTGGCCGGGCTTCCCGGCGACGATCGTGATCTTTCCGTCCTTCGTGATCCTGCGGACGGTGTGGGCGCCGCTGTCCGCGACGTAGAGGGTGCCGTCGGCGGCGAGTGCCAGCCCGGACGGCGCGGTGAGGGTGGCGTTCACCGCCGGCCCGCCGTCGCCGGCCGTGCCCGACTCGTCGGAGCTGCCGGCCACCACCGAGATCAGGCCGTCGGTGGTCACCTTGCGGACCCGGTAGCCGGCGGAGATGTAGAGGGTGCCGTCCTCGGCGGCGACCACCGCCGAGGGGCTGGACAGCTTCGCGTCGACGGCACGGCCGGCGCCCCCGCCGAAGCCGGTGCCCGGGCCCGCGCCGGCGACCGTGGTGATCGTCGTGTTGTCGTCGACGCGGCGGATCCGGCCGCCGTCGCTGTCGGCGACGTACACCTCGCCGTCCGGGCCGACGCCGACCCCGGCCGGCCCGATCAGGTTCGAGGCCAGGGCCGGGCCGCCGTCGCCGAGCACGGGGGTGGGGCTGGGGGACGGAGACGGGGACGGGGACGGGCTGGCGCTGCCGGTGGCCGCGCCGGTACCGCTGCCGCTGTCGGTCGCCGTGGCGCTGGGCACGGGAGCGGGCGGGCCGACCCCGGCGGTCCGGGTGACCGTGCCGTCCGGGCGGAGCCGGAGCACCTGGCCCTGGCCGGACGAGCCGCCGCCGTCGACGACGTAGAGGGAGCCGTCCGGGCCGACGTCGAGGCCCTCGGTCGTGTAGAGGCCCTTGACCTCGGCGGCGGGGCCGCTCCAGGCGGGGCGGTCCGGATCGTCGCCGGGCCCGGACAGCCAGAACCCGATCCCGATCGCCGCGGCGAGCACCGCGAGGACGGCGACCGAGGCGATCAGTGCCGTCGGGCGCCCCGGGCCATGCCGGCCGCCGTTCGCGCGCCGCCGTCCGCCGGCCGCCCGCCGGCCGGCGCCGTCCCGGTCGACCGCGGTGGGTGCCAGCGTCGCGTACGGACCGGAGCCACCCGGCCCGCCGGGCCCGGATGGCCCGCTCGGCCTGGACCGGAAGTGGCCCATGGGCGCGGTGGGCGGCGGTCCGGGCCGCTGCCGTCCGAGGTGCGCGGCGAGCGCGCCGGGGGTGGGGGTGGTGCCCTGGGTGTGGCCCGCGGCGGCGAGGATCTCGTCCGGCAGTCGCACCGGCACCTCGCAGGCCGCCAGCCAGCCCGGCCCGAAGACGGAGGTCGCCGAGCCGGCGAGCGCGAGCGCGAAGTCGCGGGCCGTCGGCGGGCGCCACCCGGGTTCCTTCGCGAGCGTCGAGAGGATCACCGACGCCAGTGGTGGCGGCGCCTCGACCAGCGGCAGCGGGGCCACCGACAGGTGGTGGTGCAGCAGCGCCGGGACGGTCAGCCCCGGCGGGAACGGGGTCCGCCCGGCGAGCAGCTCGTAGAGGACGACGCCGAGTGAGTACAGGTCGGTGCCCGGCCCGAGGCGGCCGCCGGTGATCTGCTCCGGAGCCATGTACCGCGGGGTGCCGACGAGGCCGGTCGTGGTCGCCGCCGTGGTCTCCAGGATCTTGGCGATGCCGAAGTCGGTGACCTTGGGAATGCCGTCCCCGGTGAACAGGAGATTGTCCGGCTTGATGTCGCGGTGCAGCACGCCGCGGTCGTGCGCGGCGGCCAGCGCGCTCGCCGCGGCCAGCCCGATCGCGCAGGCGGCCCGCGGGTCGCGCAGGACCGGCCCGCGGTTCTTCAAACTCCCGCCGGTGAGCTGCTCCATCACAAGCAGGCACAGGCCGTCCTGCTCGACGTAGTCGTAGATGCGCACGACGTGCGGGTGGTCCAGGCCAGCCAGGACGCGGGCCTCGGAGAGGAACCGCCCGCGCAGGTCGCCGCCGTCGCCGCTGGCGTCGCCGCCGCCGTGGTCGCCGCCGCCCGGCTCCAGCAGGACCTTGACGGCGACGTCGCGGTCGATCAGTCGGTGCCGACCGGCCAGGACGGCACCGAAGCCGCCCCGGCCGAGTTCGCCACCGAGCTCGTAGCCGGTCAGGGCCGCGGCGACGCGGTTCGTGTCGACGAACGTCACGCGACGGCCCGGCGGGTCGGACGTCCTGCTCGCTGTCGGGTCATGTTCCCGCCGTCCTACTGCGCGACCGTCACGATCGTCCCGTCCGGGGCGATGCGGCGCAGCCGGTGGTTGCCCGAGTCGGCGATGTAGAGCGCGCCGTCGGCGTCCTCGGCGACCGAGCTGGGCTCGTTGAACTGGGCGGCCGTGGCCTGACCCCCGTCGCCGGCCGAGCCCTCGTCCCCGGTGCCGGCGATCGTGGTGATCGTCCCGTTCGGGTCCACCTTGCGGACCCGGTTGTTCCCGTAGTCGGCGATGTAGATCTCCCCGCCGTGGCCGAGCGACACCGAGGGGACGGAGAGCTGGGCGGCGGTGGCGGGGCCGCCGTCGCCGGAGAAGCCCTTCTGCCCGTTGCCCGCGACCGTGGTGATGATCCCGTCCGGGGTGATCTTCTGAAGGGTGTTGCTGCCGAGGTTGGCGATGTAGAGCGTTCCGTCGTCGCCGAGCTCGACGTCGTTCGGGCCGTCGAGCTTGGCCGCGGTGGCGGGGCCGCCGTCGCCGGAGTAGCCCTGGACGCCGGTGCCGGCGATCGTGGTGATGATCCCGTCCGGGGTGATCTTCCGGATGCGGTGGTTGTCGTAGTCGGCGATGTAGATCGAGCCGTCCGGGCCGACGGCGACCTTCTCCGCGCTGTTGATCTGGGCGGCGGTGGCGGGGCCGCCGTCGCCGGAGAAACCCGCGGTGCCGGTGCCGGCGATCGTGGTGATGATCCCGTCCGGGGTGACCTTCCGGATGCGGTAGTTCTGCGCGTCCGGGATGTAGATGTTGCCGTCTCTGTCCGGCACCGCGGAACCGGGGCCGTTGAGCTGGGCGGCCGTGGCGGGGCCGTTGTCGCCGCCGAACCCTTCCGCGCCGGTGCCGGCGAGGTCGGAGGCCTGCCCGGTCCTGGTGACCTTCTGGACCCGGTCGGACGACAGGCTCGTGATGAACAGCGTGCCCTGCGGGTCGATCGCGACGCTGTACGGGCTGAGGCCCTGCACCGTCACCGGCGCGCCGGTGTAGGCGACGCCGGAGATCGGGAGCGGCGACGCCTCGTCGCGGCTCGGGTCGCCGCCACCGCCGCCGCCGGACAGGCCCACGACGAGACCGACGATCAGCGCCACGACCACGGCGGCGCCGACGGCGGCGAGGATCAGCGTGCGGTTGTTGCGGTTCTGGTTGTTGTGGCTCGGGGGTCCCTGCTGGGGACGGTGGCCGCCCACGGGTGGCCGGGGCGGGGGCTGGTGCACGGCCGGCCGGGGCGGGGGCTGGTGGACGGCCGGCCGGGGCCCGGAGCCCTGCCAGCCCTGGCCACCGAAGTTCTGGGCGCCGGCGGGCCGCGGGCCGCTCGGCCCGGGCTGGCCGGGCCCCGGCTGGCCGGGCCCGGGTTGCCCGCCGTAGCCGGGGATGGGGCGCGCCGGCGGCGTGGAGCTGGGCGGGCCCAGCGGGCCGGGGCGAGGTGTCGCGCCGGGTGGCGCGAGCGGCATCGGCTGCGGGGTGGCCCCGCCGGGCGGGCCGTAGCCGCGCCAGCCACCGGGGGGCGTCCCGGGCGTCGGGCCGGGCCGGCCCTGCCCGCCCGGCACACCCTGCCCGCCCGGCACACCCGGTCCGGGCCTGACCGGCGCGGCGCCGGGGAAGCCCGCGGTGGACGGGTGCCCGCCGGTGGGACGCGGCTGCTGCGCGGGCCGGGGCCCGCCCGGCCCGCCCACCCCGTAGCCACCGCCGACGGGCTGCTGCGGGCCGGAGCCCGGCACCGGCCCGCGGTAACCGGGCCCGCCCGGCTGCCCGGGCGCGTAGCCCGGCCCGCCCGGCCCGCCCGGCCCGCCGGGGCCCGGGTAGCCGGGCCCCGGACGGGTGGCGGCCGGGAACCCGCCGGAGTTGCCCGAGGTGGTCGAGCCGCCGATCGCGCCGCGGATCTCGTCGTCCACCCGCAGCTTGACGTCCGAGCGGGCCACCCAGTTCGGCCCGTACGAGCTGGCGCCGGCACGGGCCAGCTCGAGGGCGAACTCGGAGGCGTCGGAGACGCGGGCGCCCGGGTCCTTGGCCAGGGTGCGCATGATGACCGCCGAGATCGGCGGCGGCACCATGGTGAGTGGGTCGGGCAGCACCGTCAGGTGGTGATGGGTCAGCGGCTGCACCGCCATCGGGCGCCCGAACAGCGGCCGCTCGGCGAACATCTCGTAGAGGACGCCGGCCAGCGCGTACAGGTCGGTGGCGGGGAACAGCCGGGCGCCCATGATCTGCTCGGGCGCCATGTAGCGCGGTGTTCCCAGGATGGCGCTGGCCGTGGTCTCCGCGCCGTCGAAGATCTTCGCGATGCCGAAGTCGGTGACCTTGAGCAGCCCGGCGCCGTCGAACATGATGTTGTCCGGCTTGACGTCGCGGTGCAGCACGCCCTGGCGGTGCGCGGTGGCGAGCGCGGCCGACGCGGCGACACCGACGGCGCAGATCGTCTCCGGGGAGAGCTTGCCGGCGGTCATCCGCTGCTTGAGGGTGCCGCCGGAGAGCAGCTCCATCACCAGCAGGCAGGTTCCCTCGTGCTCCACGTAGTCGTGGATGCGCACGATGTGCGGATGGTCGAGCTCGGCCAGGACCCGGGCCTCGGAGAGGAAGCGGGCGCGCAGATCGGGGTCGTCGGTCGTGTCAAGGAGGATCTTGATGGCCACCTTGCGGCCGATCAGCCGGTGCTGCCCGGCGAGCACGAGGCCGTAGCCCCCCTTGCCGAGGTCCCCCTCGACCGCGTAGCCGGGGAGTGCCGCCTCCACGAGAGATCTGTCGATAAGCAAGGTCGGTTCCGTCCGTCGCCGGCTGCCGGGCCGTCACCACGATCACCACGCGGTGGTGACATCCCGAGGGCCACATCGTGCGGGTCGTGCGTTGGCTGTCCCGCGGGTTGTTCGTACTCGTCGCCGCGCTGGATGGTGCTGGTTCCACCTCGGTTCATCGGGCGGGGTTCAGAGCGGTTCGTCGGGCGAGACGCGGTCGCGTGGGTGCACCGCGGTCTTTTGGTGTTCTTCGTCGCGTTCTCGGCGATCCTACGGCCTGTTCCCCCACATTCCGCCCCTCGTAGGGACCCGACAGGCGCGTCAGATGCGCGACTGCACCATGCTGGTCGTCGTCGACAGGTGTTCGGCCGTGTGGGCGCGCGGACGGCGCGGCACACGACAGCACTCCTCCGAGGAAGGACCTGGCAACGTCATGGCGAACACCGAGTCCACCGCCCTCGCCGCTGGAACGGTCGTCGACCGGACCCCGGAGTGGGCCGCACTGACCGCGCACCACGCGGAGATCTCCGGAGTGACCCTGCGGAAGCTCTTCGCCGATGATCCGGGCCGCGCCGATTCGTTCACCGTCGAGGCGGACGGCCTTCGGCTCGACTATTCGAAGAACATCGTCACGGCCCGGACGGTCGAACTGCTGCTCGCGCTGGCCCGCGGCGCCGGCCTCGCCGGGCGCATCGAGGCGATGTTCGGCGGCGAGCGCATCAACATCACCGAGAACCGGCCGGTGCTGCACGTGGCGCTGCGAGCCCCGCTCGGCACCGCCATCCAGGTGGACGGCGTCGACGTGGTGCCCGAGGTGCACGCCGTGCTCGACCGGATGTCGGCCTTCTGCGACCGGGTCCGCTCCGGGGTGTGGACGGGGGCGACCGGCGAGCACATCACGACCGTCGTGAACATCGGCATCGGCGGCTCCGACCTGGGGCCCGCGATGGCCTACCAGGCGCTGCGCGACTACTCCGACCGCTCGATCGCCGTCCGGTTCGTCTCGAACGTCGATCCGACGGACATCTGGGAAGCCACCCACGACCTCGACCCGGCGAAGACGCTCTTCATCGTCGCGTCCAAGACGTTCACCACGCTGGAGACGCTCGCGAACGCCCGCGCCGCGCGGGCCTGGCTCACCGCCGCGCTCGGCCAGGACGCCGTCGCGCACCATTTCGTTGCCGTGTCAACGAATGCGGAGAAGGTGGCCGAGTTCGGCATCGACACGGCCAACATGTTCGAGTTCTGGGACTGGGTGGGCGGCCGGTACTCGATGGACTCGGCCATCGGTCTCGCCCTGATGGTCGCGATCGGCCCGCAGCACTTCCGGGAGATGCTGGCCGGATTCCATGCGATGGATGTTCATTTCCGGAACACCCCGTTCGAACGGAACCTGCCGGTTCTGCTCGGCGTGCTCGGGCTGTGGTACCGGGACTTCTTCGGCGCCCAGAGCCACGCCGTGCTCCCTTACAGCCAGTACCTGGACCGCTTCCCCGCGTACCTGCAGCAGCTGGACATGGAGAGCAACGGCAAGTCAGTTGATCTGGCCGGCCGGCCCGTACCGGTGCCCACCGGCCCGGTGGTGTGGGGCACCCCGGGAACGAACGGCCAGCACGCCTACTTCCAGCTCCTGCACCAGGGCACGACGGTCGTCCCGGCCGACTTCATCGGCTTCCTCTCGCCCAACCATCCCGGTGTCGGCGACGTCGACCAGCACGTCCTGCTGATGGCCAACCTCTTCGCCCAGACGGAGGCCCTCGCCTTCGGCAGGACGGCCGAGGAGGTCGCGGCCGAGGGGGTGGACGCCGCTCTCGTCCCGCACCGGACGTTCGCCGGCAACCGCCCGACGAACACTCTGCTGGCGCCGAAGCTGACACCCTTCACTCTGGGGCAGCTGGTCGCCCTCTACGAGCACAAGGTGTTCACGCAGGGTGTCGTGTGGGGGGTGAACAGCTACGACCAGTGGGGTGTGGAGCTGGGCAAGGTGCTGGCCGGGCGGATCATCCCCGAGCTGACCGACCCGTCAGCGCCGCCGCGGCACGACAGCTCCACCAACGCGCTGATCAATCTGTTCCGGTCGGTCTGAGCCGCGACCGCCCAGTCCGGCCCGGTCAGGGGCTGGGCTGGGCGCTGCCAGTCCGTCGGCGCCGTCAATCAGTCAGCAAGGTTCGACGATTCTTTGATCTATGTTACTCTCTGTAATCGACTCACGGGGCGGTGCCCGTGCTGCGACGGCTGGAGTCCGGGGGGGCGCACGCATGCGGGTCGACGCGACAGCCACGCGGATGACGGTGCGGCGGACCGGGGACGACGTCGTGATCGAGCTCGGGGGCGAGTTCGACACGGTCGGCCGGCTACGTTTCCGCGAGCAGGTCGGCGAGCTGCTGGGCCGGGGCGGCGGAGTGGTGACGGTGGATGTGGCCGAACTTCGGGCGATCGACATCGCGGGGCTCGCCGCCCTGCTCCGCGCGGACCTCCTGCTCCGTCGGGTCCACGCCGAGCTGCGTATCCGCGCGGCCGCGCCGGCCTTCGTCGAGCTCGTCCGCGAGACCGGGCTCGCCGGCCGGCTCAGGGTGGAGGAGGCCGGCCGCGGCCACGGCCACTGAGCCGCCGTCCAGCCGGCCGCTCACGTTGTCGCCGGTCATGTCACCGGTGCCGGCACCGGTGACGGTAACGGTGAGGCTGCGTTCGAGCCGGCTCATCATCAACATCCCGGCCATCGCGACGAGCGGGAAGCCGAGCATGATCAGAATCGCCGGTGATGTCAGGTCCACCAGTGCCCCCAGTGGTCGGGCCGTCGGGGAGCCGGATCGGTGTCCCCGCAGGTCCGCTTACCCGGACCGGAGGTCACCTCACGCGGGGGGCCGGTGCGGTCCCGGACTCACCCGAGCCGGGTAATCACCCACCCGGTGCGCCAGGTCGCCAGAGTGTGGGCTATCCGGTGCTGTGCTCCCAGCCCAACTCCTCGTACCCTTCCTTCACCATGTCTGTGCGACGCGCGGATCTCTCCGCCGGCGGGGGAGGTCCGACCGTCAGTACCGAGGACATGCGCGCCCGCCTCGCGATGGTCACCGAGCAGGTGGACTTCGCCCTGGCGGAGGTCGCGTTGCGCGGAGCGGCCTACCGGCGGGCGGCCCAGGACGCCGCCGACTGGCAGTGGCCGCCGGAGTCGCCGCAGAATCTGGCCAGGCCGGTCGTCGCCCGGGCGCTGTCGGCGCAGCTCACGGCGGTCGCCCGGCTCCGGCTCTGGGCGCAGGAGCTCTACTGGCTGCAGGAACAGGTCCGGCTCAGGGCGATGGTGCCCTGAGCCGGACCCGTTGGCCGTGCCGGTGTCACTGGCCGTGCCGTGTCGCTGACCGCGCCGGCGTCGTGCCGGCCCGCGTCAGGCGGACGAGCAGTCGATGTTGGACGGCCCCGACGACGCCCCGCTGACCTGGTTGTCGCAGCTGACGATGTTCTCGGTTTCGGCGCCCTCGTGGATGTAGATGCCGTAGCCCTTGGCGTTCACCGGGAGTCGATTACGGCGGAAGGTGTTCTGCCGGCCCCAGTCCTTCTGCTCGACATGGGTCTGGAAACCGTCCTCCAGGGCGCCGCCGCCGATTCCGGTGTTGTCCTCGATCAGCCAGCCGTTGCCCTTGATGTCAATCCACGAGTCGGCCTCGGTGAGGGCGTCCGACGACAGCGTGTTCCCGCTGATCACCCCGCCGGTCGTGCCCTCCTTGATGTCGATGTTCTCCGAGGTCGTGCCGGCGATGTCGTTGCCGATCACCGAGTTGCGGTCGCTGCGGTCCGGCCCACAGTCGGTGTACTTGCACCAGTTGCTGCTCGCGCTCCCGACGTAGACACCCTCGCCGAACTTCTCCCGCCGGTTGCCGGTGTCGCGGATGACGTTGCCGATGACCTGGTTGTCCGAGCTCGCCGTGCGCAGGTGGATCGCCTCGTCGCCGATCGTGTTCACCTGCAGCTGGGCGATGATCGAGTGCTGGACGCGGTCCGCCATCACGCCCTTCTGGCCGTTGCGCACGGTGAAGCCGACCACCCGCACCCAGGACGCGCCGTCCAGGTGCAGCACGTAGTCCGCGTCGTCCTCGCCGTCGAGGACGGCCTTGGGCGAGCCGCACAGCCAGATCGGCGCGGCCTCGGTGCCCGAGGCGGCCAGCCGGAAGTCGCCGCCGTAGGTGCCGTCCGTCATCCGGATGACGGCGCCCGGCTTCGCCGCGGACAGCGCGCTGCGCAGGTCACCGGCGTTGCTGACGGTGGTCCCGCCGGCGGGGCACTCGACCGGCCGTTGCGCGGTGACGGCGGCCGCCGTCGGGAACGGGTCGGCGGCCGCGGTCGCCGGGGCGCTGGCCGGGGCGCCCGTTCCGGTGCCGGCGGTCGGCGTGGCGCTGGGCTGCGGGCCCGCCCCGCCGCCGGAGCCGCAGGCGGCCAGGGCGACCGAGGCCGCCGCGAGCGTGCCGGCCGTCCGCAGCATCGCGGCCCGTCGCCGGGATTGTCCCGGCGAAATGGTCCTCACCTGCTGTTTCCCCCTTTGGAACGGCGGCGGCGGCGACCAGGCGCCCCGTCCACCGGATCGATGATCTCCAGGTTCGGGTCGCCGTCCGGCTGGTCTTCCGAACCCTGGCCGCCGGACCAGTAGGCGTCCGGCTCCGGAGGCTGCTCCCACCCGGCGCGTGGCCACTGGGTGGGACCCGCGGGGTGGTCGGCGCCGTCGAACGGCCGTGTCGTGATCTCGGTCGTGACCTCCGCGGCGGACATGCCGTGTCCGGCCAGCATGTCGTGCGCGGCCAGCATGTCCGGTCCGGTGGACAGGTCCGGTCCGGCCGCCAGGTCCCGCGGGGTGCGGTAGAAGCGCAGGCCGCGCAGGGTCGGGTGGGCGTCCTCACTGATCGGCGCGGCGGCCGGCGTCAGGGTCGCGGACGGTGACAGCGCGTTGCCGACGTCGTCGGTGCCGCGGCGGTCGTCGTCAGCGCCACCGGTTCCGGGACGACCGGTTCCGGAGTGGTCGGGGCCGGAGCGGTCGGCGCCGGAGCGGCCGGCCCGGAGACCGCCGGTGTGCAGGACGGTCGTGTCGTCGGAGCCGGCCGTCGCGGGCCGTGGCCGCTTCGCCGGGGAGCCGTTCGGCTCCGCGGCACCGGAGCGGCGCCGCGAGCCGGACCTGGTCCGCCCGCCGGGAGCCGGCTGGACGTCCAGCGCTCCTCCCGCCGCCGGGCCCGCCGCGGCGAGCACCGGTGTCGGGAGGATCTGAATGCCCGCGCCGGCCGGGGCCGGCTGCGCTCGGCCCGGCGTGGGATAGCGCTCCGCGGGCACCCGGGGAAGGGCGGTGCCCGCGGGCGAATCGGCCACCGAGGACCCCGTCCGCTGGTCGGGGATGCCGGAGAAGGCGGGATCCGGTCGCATCGTGCCCCCGGTCAGGCGGCGGACCAGCAGCTCGGACTCGGGATAGGGGTGTCGCGGCGGCCGTCGCCGGGCCCGCCGCCGGGCCCACCAGCCGGCGAGTGGGAAGAGCGCCACCAGACCCCACACGATGAGGGCGGGATGGCGGCGGAACAGCGTGTACCAGTGATGCGGAGTGCGTGACACCCAGGCGTCGGCGTCGTTGCTGTGCACGTCGCGGGAGCGGACCCCCAGAGCCTTGCGGGTGTCGACCGCCCGCCAGCCCTCGCCGGCGAGGATGTTGTGCTGGATCGTGCTGCCGTCCGAGGCGCCACGCAGCGTGATGGCGAAGTCGGTGGCGCCACGCACCTGGTTGCGGCTGATGATGGTGGTGAGGGCGTCCTGGGTGAGCACGCCGAGACGGCCGTCGGCGAGCTTGTTGTCGACGATGGCGGTGCGGCGGGCGTCCGGCCCGATCTGGATGCCGGCCTCGTCCGCCCCGGTCACCTTGTTGCCGGTGATCTGGGTGCCGTTGGCGCCGCTCTTGACCACGATGCCGAGCTGGCCGCCGCTGATCGTGTTCATGCGGACGACGGTGTTCTCGCCGCCGACGACCCGGATGCCGTACCGGCCGTTGCCGGAGACGGTGTTCTCCTCGATCAGGGTGTCCTTGATCTGGTTGACCTGGACCCCGGTCGCGGTGGCGACCACGCCGAGGCCACGGCCGTCCAGCGAGATGCCGTCGCCGCTGTTGTCGCTCACCGTGCTGCGCATCACCCGGGAGCCTGAGGCCCGGTCGATGGTCATTCCGTCGCCGTGGTTGCGGGCCGAGGTCACCCCGGACACGAGCGTGGTGATGGCGTCGCGGTGCACGGCCAGGCCGGACCGCTCGTTGTCGACGAGGCGCACGCCGACCATCTGGATGCCCTCGCTGCCGGAGACGTACGCGCCGTAGATGTTGTCGCTCAGGGTCGAGTTCGCCGCGCCGCCCGTGCTCGGCTCGCCCTTGCTTCCCGTCCAGGCCACGCCGCCGGTCCGGCCGTTCCAGAAGCCGAGGTGGTTGGCACTGGTGTTGCGCATGATCAGCTCGCCACCCATGGTGCGGATGTAGGCGCGGCCGTCCACGGTGAGCTTGTCCGGCTCGAGGTTCTGGACGTCCCAGCCGACCACGGTCAGCGGCTGCTCCGGGGAGCGCCCGGCGAACTCCAGCCCGCCGCGCCAGGTGGCCACGGAGGCGAACCCGGACGCGCCGCTGGCCAGCCGCAGCGTGCTGATGCTGGGATCGATCACGAGCCGGGCCTGCGGGCCGACCAGCACGTTCGCGGTGAACAGCACGGCGCCGTCGACCTCGCGGCGCCCGCCGCCGGCCGCGACGACGTCCCCCGCGGTGTACGGGGCCTGGCGTGCCGGCAGCAGCAGGGTGGGCAGGCTGCCGGCGACCTCGACGAGCGTCGGCGCGGTGAGCACCCCGAAGCGCTCGAACATCGAGCGCAGCCGGATGTCCTCGGCGTCGACCAGGTTGGACTGCTTCTTCGCGTCCGCCGAGCTGACCGGGGGCAGCGGCGCCACCGGTTCGGCGTGCGCGGGCAGGGCGGTGAGCAGGCCACCGCTCCCGATCGCGGCCACGACGAGGGTGGTCAGCCCCGCCCGCCGTATCCAGGTTGGGAGCGGGGCCCTCATCGGACACCGCCCGTCGCCGTCGCCGGGCGTGCGCCCGCGGCCGGGCCGGTGCGGGTGGAGGCGTCGGTCTGCCCCTCCCCGCCGATCATGTCGGAGCGCCGGGTCAGCCAGCCCTGCTTGTTCATAGACACCAGCGCCCAGGCCTTGATGGGCAGTGCGACGACGATGATCATCAGCACTGTCAACGGGAGGATGAAGACATCCCGCGGATGCTCCTTGAGGTGGGAGAGCCCGCGGATGAACCGCCCGAGCAGCAGCCAGGCGATCGCGATGATCGGGGCGTTCGCCTCCGGCCGGAACATCCACAGCACGAAGTAGGTCATCGCGACACCCATGGTCACCGGGGTGAGCACGATCTGCAGCACGCTGACCTGGGTGATCAGCGGCTGCCGCCACAGCCAGCCCTTGTAGATGGCGGTCAGGTAGGTCCGGTAGGAGTTCCGGCTCCAGCGCACCCGCTGCTTGATGAAGGCCTTCAGGTTGTCGGGGAACATCGACATGGCGTGCGCCGTGTGCTGGTGCATGGTCTTGTAGCCGGACGCGAGCACCAGCCAGGTCAGCCGGCCGTCGTCACCGGCGATGCACCGCCGGCCGAGGAAGAACTCGTGCTCCAGGTTGTGCAGCACGGGCAGGATCGCCGAGCGCCGGTAGGCCGCGGTCCGCCCGGACAGGCAGGCGACGGCGCCGACCCGGCCCTGCGCCGGCACGTAGTCGAGGTAGCGGATGTCGACCAGCCAGTTCGCGACCCGCCGCCACACGCTGCTGCGCGGCTCGTAGACGTTCTGCCGGGTGCCCACCCCGCCGACCTGCGGGTCGACGAACGGCATCTGCACCGCGGCGAGCAGCCCCGGCTCCCACGCGGTGTCGGAGTCGCAGAGCACGACGATGTCCCGGGTCGCCGCGGACAGGCCGACGCCCAGCGCCGAGCGCTTGCCCTCGTGGACGAACGGGATCACGCGGACCGTCGGGTCGGCGCGCTCGGCGAGTCTCGCTATGAGCTCGGTGTCCTCCACGTCCGGGATGATGATGATTTCGTCCGGCTGCTGGGAGAGCCAGGTCTCCAGGCAGCGGAGGAGGACGTCGGGATCTTCCCGGAACGAGGGAACGACCACCGAGGTGCTGGCTCGGAAGTTGTTCCGGACGGGGCGGTACCGGGTGGAGAGCAGGCGGCGTGTGAGCCACACCACCCAGGAGACGACGCCCGCGATCCCGATCGGGACCAGAGAACGATGGTCGCGTACGAAATCGAACGCGACGCCGAACCACTCCATCTTGTGCGTTGCCCCCCCAGCTGCAGGCCACCGAGAACGCCAGGGTCATGGGCAAGCGTTGGGACGTGTACGAACCATCCGGCGCGCCAGCCGGGTGGCTCAAGTCCCCACCGCACCCCCGCCGGTGGTCGCTGATGTCTATCCATTGATAGCCGAGGCAGACATTAGCAGTGGTCAGGACTGGGCGTAACCGATCACCGTACCCACCCTCCACCAGGGGCAAACTGGCAACGTTTGGTAGTCGAGTGGCTACCTGTGGCGGTGGCCGGGTCGCCCCGGCACCCCGCCTCATCCGCCGGAAACACGAGCGGGCCACAATGCGCTCCGCGGCCCGAAAGCCCGACGTTGAGTGGGGGGATACACACAATGAGCACACCAGAAGCGGGGAGCCCGCTCCGGATCAGCGTTATCGGCACCGGATATCTCGGGGCCACGCACGCGATCTGCATGAGCGAGCTCGGTTTCGACGTCATCGGCGTCGACGTCGACCAGGACAAGGTCCGCCGGCTCGCCGACGGCGAGGTGCCCTTCTTCGAACCGGGCCTCGAGGAGCTCCTGCGCAAGAACCTCGAGACCGGCCGGCTGGCCTTCACGACCTCCTTCGCCGACGCGGCGAGCGCGGACGTGCATTTCCTGTGCGTGGGCACCCCGCAGCGCGCGGACTCGGGCGCGGCCGACATGAGCTACGTCGACGGCGCGGTCGAGCGGCTCCTCGCCGCCCAGCCGAAGGCCGGGTCCCTGCTGGTGGGCAAGTCGACCGTCCCGGCGGGGACGGCCGTGCGCCTCGCCGACTGGCTCGCCCGGGAGGCCCCCGAGGTCGATCTCGCGTGGAACCCCGAGTTCCTGCGGGAGGGCTTCGCGGTCGAGGACACCCTGCGCCCGGACCGGCTGGTCTTCGGCCTGCCCGCCGACGACGAGTGGTACGGCGTGGCCGACCGCACCGACCAGGGCAACCACACCGGGCGCCGGATCCGGGTCGAGGCCCGGCTGCGGGAGGTGTACGCGACCGCGCTGGCCGCCGGCACGCCGGCGGTCGTCGCCGACTTCGCCACCGCCGAGCTGGTCAAGGTGGCCGCGAACGCGTTCCTCGCCACGAAGATCTCCTTCATCAACGCGATGTCCGAGGTATGCGAGGTGGCGGGCGCCGACGTCAAGACCCTGGCCTCGGCCCTCGCCTACGACACCCGGATCGGCGGCCGGTTCCTCGGCGCCGGCCTCGGCTTCGGCGGCGGCTGCCTGCCCAAGGACATCCGTGCCTTCCAGGCCCGCGCCGAGGAGATGGGCGCCGGCCCGGCGCTCGGCTTCCTGAGCGAGGTCGACCGGGTCAACCTGCGCCGGCGCAGCCGGACGGTCGAGCTGGCCATCCACCTGCTCGGCGGCGGCGCGGCCGGGCGCCGGGTCGCCGTGCTCGGGGCCGCGTTCAAGCCGAACAGCGACGACATCCGCGACTCGCCGGCGCTGGACGTCGCCGACGCGCTGCGCAAGGCCGGCGCCCGGGTGACGGTCTACGACCCGGCGGCCATGGCGAACGCCGCCCGCAAGTTCGCCGACCTACGCTACGCCTCGGGCGTCGCCGAGGCGGTCGCCGACGCCGACGTCGTGCTGCATCTCACCGAGTGGGCCGACTTCCGTGAGATCGAGCCGTCGCTGCTGACGTCGCTGGTGCGCCGCCCGGTCATCATCGACGGCCGCAACACCCTCGACCCGCAGCGGTGGCGGGCCGCCGGCTGGATCTACCACGCGCTCGGCCGCCCCAACGTATGAGCGGTCCGGGCAGGCCGGGGGAGGCCGGTCCGGACCGGCGCGGCTGGACGAGGCGGGCGCTGCTCGCCTCGTCCCTCGGCGCGTTCGCGCTGGCGGGGACGGGCTGCGGCCTGGTCTCCGACGACCAGCCGTTCGACCCGGCCAGCGAGATCCTGCCGCCGGACACGGCGACGCCCGCCGCCGCGCCCGCGACCACCGCCGCCGCGCGGCGCACCCTCGCGGACCCGGCCGCGGCGAAGGAGTTCTTCGGCAAGGACCTGGTGGCCCAGGGCCGGTCGAGCTTCGGGCTGGACCGCGCGCAGATGATGCCGTCGGACGATCCACGCTTCCCGAAATTCCTGCGAATCTCACTTCCGGTTGACGCGATGAACCCCGCGGACGCGAGAATCTACGGCGACGGGCCCACCTACGGCGGGACGCAGCTCTTCGTCGATCACACCCTGAGATCACCCTACGAGCTGTACCTGCGTTACTACCTGCGGTTCCCGGAGGGTTTCGCCTTTGGCAAGGGCGGTCGCCTCCCGGGATTGTTCGGCACCATCGTCAAGAACCGTCAGCGTACGGAGACGTTGCGCAGCGGATTGGCCACCCGCTTCGCGTGGCGGGACGGTGACGAAGGAATCGTCTACGCGAACACCGCGCGCTCCGATCACCCGATCAATGTGATCGGCAAAGGCGCGTGGCACTGGCCGGTCGGCCGCTGGATCTGCGTGGAACAGGGCGTCAAACTCAACTTCGAGGGCTTCGCCGACGGTGTCCTGCTCGCCTGGCTGGACGGTCAGCTCGTCCACAAGGAGCAGAGCTTCAACCCGCGGATCTCCAACGACCTGCGTATCGGTGGGATTCTCGTCACAGCGACCTTCGGCGACGGCGGGACCTCGTACGAGCCGGCCACGCCGCAGACCATCGACCTGGCCGGGTTCACCTACGGCACCACACGGCTCAACCCGCTCCCGAAGCCCGAGGTGACCTGAGCCGATCCCGGTCCCGGAGTCGGTCCGGCCCGGAACTGACCTGAGCCGGCCGGGTCAGCCGAAACGCTCGGCGTCGAGGGTCTCGAACAGCCGCCGGCTGGTGGCCGCCGCCGCCCGGTTCCCCTTCTGCAGGAACCGGGCGCTGGCCGCCTCCATGCTCTCGGCGGCGTCGTCCTTGCGCCCGGCCCGGTAGAGCACCTCGGCGCGGGCCAGCAGCGCGTTGCCCTGCCCGTCGATGTCGTCGGTGCGCCCGGCCAGGTCGCACGCGGTGTCGGCGAAGCGCAGCGCCTCGGCGTCCCGCCCGGAGATCGACAGCAGCTTGGCGTGCACCGAGCACCAGCCCGCCTGGGCGGGGAGCTGGTCGCCGGCGGCCGCGTCCCGGCACCGGTTGACGTACTTCTGCGCCTCCTCCAGCTTGCCGCGCCGGACCAGCACGTCGGCCAGCAACGCGGCGCGGGTCGCCAGGTGCGCGCGCTCGCCCATCCGGGACAGCTGGCGGCAGCTGCGGCGCAGCTCGCGTTCGGCGATCTCCGGCTCGTCGGCCAGCAGAGCCACCCGGGCCACCACGAAGCCGCTGTGGAACGGGTCGGTGCGGGCGCCGCGGATGTCCCCGACGATCTCCTCGGCGTCCTTGAGATGGGTGCGCGCCGCCTCCAGGTCCCCGGACATGGCGTTGAGCAGCGCGAGCTGGGCGAGCACCGCCCGGCGCAGCCCGCGGTCGTCGCCGGCCGCCTCCAGCGCCCTGGTCGCCTTCGCGATCGCGTACGGCACCGGGCGCGGCACGAGGCTCAGCAGCAGCACCAGCTCGCGCCGCAGCGAGTGCGCGGCCCGGGGCACCCCGGACTCCTCGGCGTGCAGCACGGCGGCCTCCATGGCCTTCTCCGCAGCCGCGAACTGGCCGGCCGCGCCGTACGCCGCCGACTGGCTGCGGCAGGCCAGCGCGGCGCCGACGTCGTCGCCGTCCCGGACGAAGGCGGCCAGCGCCGCGGTGGCCTCGGTGAGCGTGCTGGCGACCAGGCCCTCGGGGTCGGTCGCGAACAGCACCCGCAGCTGGGCGAGCCGGGCGTGCGCCCGCAGGCCGTCCTCGCCGGCGCGCCGCGCCCGCTCGGTGACCTGCCGCAGGATGCGCTCGGCATCGGAGAGCCGGCCGAACGAGTACAGCGCCCAGCCGAGGTCGATCTCGGCCCGCAGCCGCAGCGGGTCGGTCTCCGGCAGCAGCGTGATCGCGCGCTTGAGCAGCTGCGCGGCGCCGGTCTCGTCACCCTGGCGGACCCGGTCGGCCGCCTCGATCAGGCAGGTGGCCGCCGCCCGGCCGAGCTCGATCATCTCGGTGTCACGCTGCCCGAGCTCCACCCGGTAGCGGTAGGCCTGTTCCAGGTGGTAGCCGACCAGCTCGTCGTGCTCGCCCGGCCCGCCGACCATCCGCGCCTGCAACCAGCCGGCGAAGCGCTGGTGCAGGTCGGCGCGCTGGCGCTTGGACGCCGCCTGGTAGGCGCAGTCGCGCAGCAGGACGTGCAGGAACCGGTAGGCGTCGACGCCGGGCAGGTCCGAGCGGTCCGGGTGGACGAGCTCCTTGCGGACCAGCGACAGGCAGTGCTCGGTGACGTACGGACGCTCGGACGGGTCGGAGAGCTCGACGACGGCGTCCAGGTAGAACCGCTCGCCGACCACGGCGGCGCGCTCCAGCACCCGGCGCTCCGGGGGCTCCAGGCGGTCGAGCCGGGCGGCCAGCAGGGCGGAGATCGTCGGTGGCACGGTGACCCCGCGCAGGTTCCCGGTGGCGATCCACCGGGAACCCTCGCGGCGCAGCAGGCCGTCGTCGACCAGCGCGGCGACCATCTGTTCGACGAACAGCGGGTTGCCCGCCGCCGAGGTGGTGATCCTCGAGACGAGCGCGGGGTCGAGGTCGTCCGAGCCCATCAGGGTGCGGATCAGCCGGTGGCAGCGCGCCTCGGTGAGCGGCGCCAGCAGCATCGACGTGGCGTTCAGCTTGCCGCCGCCCCACTCGCGCCGGTCCTCCAGCAGCTCCGGGCGGGACAGGCACAGCAGCAGGATCGGCGCGTCGCGCGACCAGTCGGCGACGTGCTCGATCAGGTCCAGCAGGGTCGGCTCGGCCCAGTGGACGTCGTCGAACCACAGCACCAGCGGGCGCTTCTCGGCCAGCGCCTGGAAGAAGGTGCGGACCGCCCAGAAGCTCTCCTGGGCGCCCAGCTCGGCGCCGCCGAGCCCGACCAGCGGGGCGAGCGCGTCGACCACCTCGGCGGCCTGCGGGACGTCCGCCAGCAGCTCCTTGAGGCGCAGCCGGCCGTCCGGCGCGCTCTCGTCGGCGGACATGCCGGTGGCCTGGCGGACCATCTCCATCAGCGGCCAGTAGGCGATGCCCTCGCCGTAGGACAGGCAGCGGCCGGTGAGCACGGTCGCGCGGGAGGCGGTGGCCTGGCAGAACTCGCCGACCATCCGAGACTTCCCGATGCCGGCCGGGCCGAGCACGGTGAACAGGTGGCAGGTCCGCTCCTCGACGACGGCCTCGAAGGCGTCCTGGAGGCGGCGGCGTTCCCGGTTGCGGCCGATCACCGGCGCGGCGAAGCCCTGGGTGGGGGCCCGGCTGCCCGGGCCGGCGGTCGGGTCGACCAGCCCGATCAGCCGGTGCGCCCGCACCGGCTCCCGCTTGCCCTGCACGACCAGCGGGCCCACCGAGCTGACGGTGACGCTGTGCCGGATGAACTTGTAGGTGCTGTCACCGATGAGGATCTCGTCGGGCGGCGCGGCCTCCTCCAGCCGGGAGGCGACGTTCACCGGGTCGCCGGTCGCGCCGCCGCCGGCGACGGTCACCTCGCCGGTGTTGATCCCGATGCGCACCCGCAGCCGCAGGCCCCACTCGCGCTGGAGGTCGGCGTTGAGCTCCTCCATCGCCGCGCGGATGTCCAGGCTGGCCCGCACGGCGCGCAGCGCGTCGTCCTCGTGCAGCACCGGGATGCCGAACACGGCGAACACCGCGTCCCCGATGAACTTCTCGACCGTGCCGCCATGAGCGTGGATGACCTCACGCACGGTGGTGAAGAACCGCCACATGACCTGCTGCAGCGGCTCGGAGTCGATCTTCTCACCGATGTCCGTCGAACCGGTTATGTCGACGAACATGATGGTCACTGTCTTGCGCGACCCGTTGCCCGCGACGGGCAGGGGGTTCCCGCACTCGGAGCAGAAGCGCGCTCGCTTCGGGTTCTCCTCCGCGCATGTCGGGCACGGCACCATGTGCGGGATCGTAGGCCGATCGCGGTGCGGTGCGGCAGGGGATGGGGACACGCGCCGCGCCGGCAGTGACCTATGCCACATCACGGATTCGGTTGGTCCCTTGTTCAGGATGGCAGGTCCCGGTGCAGTGAGGCGCTCGCGGCGGCGGTGAGAACCACCGCCCACGAGATCGCGGCGAGCAGGGAAGAGACACGAGTCTCGCTGGTGGGCCAGAGCAGGACGCCCAACGGTGCGGTCACCGGGCCGTGGAAGCGGGCCACGTCGAGCACCGCCTCGGCCAGCCCGGACAGGGCGATGGCGCCGGCGGCCGCGGTCGAGCCGCGGGTCAGCGTCCCCACCCCCACTCCGGCCACCCCGGCCGCGCACACCATGACGACCACGATCACACAGGCCGACAGCAGCTCCGCCGGCCGGTCCGCGCGCATCGCCGCCGTGCCGTGCCGGGCGGCCCCGCGGGCCCACCAGGCGGCGAACGTCGCCGTGCTCAGGGTGGCGCCGACGGCGAGCACGGTGAGCACCTGGGCGGCCAGCACCCGGGACCGCCGCGGGGTGAGCAGCCAGGCGTGGGTGACCGTGCGATACCGGTACTCACCGGTCACCAGGATCACCCCGAAGAACATCATCGCGTAGGCGAGCAGGAACCCCGAGCGCGAGCGCAGGCCGTTCCAGGCGACAAGCGGTTCGGCCTGGGCGCCCCACAGCAGCAGCAGCGGGACATGGATCGCCAGGGCGACGCCGAGGCCGACGAGCTGCCAGCGTCCCGTCGCGATCTTGAGGAGCTCGGTGGCGACCAGCCGGCCCGTGCCCGGCCCCGCGCCCCGGCGCCCGCGGGGGCGGCCGGACCGGCGGACGACCTCGACGGTCGGGCGGGCCTCGGTCACCGCCACCGGCCTCCGGCCCACTCGCGCGCCCCGTCATCGGCCGCCCCGTCATCGGCCGCGCCGGGTGCCTCGTCGCCGGCCCCGCCGTGCGTCTCGCCGTCGATCCGGCCGGGTGCCTCGTCGCCGGTCCGGCCGGTCAGGTCGAAGAACGTCCGCTCCAGGTCGGGGCCGGTCGTGTGCAGCTCGACGAGTGGGATCCCGTGGGCCGCGCAGAGCCGCCCGACGTGCTCGGCGAGGCCGTACGGCAGGCGCAGGCCGTCGGGGCCGGTCCGGACGACGTCCGCGGGGCGCAGCAGTCCGGCCAGCCGGTCCGCCTCCGGGGTGTGGACCTCGACGTGCCCGCGGCCCACCTCGGCGGCGGGCGCGGCCAGCACCACCCGGCCGCGGTCGACGATGACGACGTGGTCCACCGTCTGGGTGACCTCGGCGAGCACGTGGCTGGACAGCAGCGCGCTGCGCCCGCTGGCCGCCCACGAGCGCAGGAACCGGCGCAGCCAGCGGATGCCGTCCGGGTCCAGCCCGTTCGCCGGTTCGTCCAGGACGAGCAGCTCGGGGTCCCCCAGCAGGGCGCCGGCGATGGCGAGCCGCCCGCGCATCCCCAGCGAGTAGGTGCCGACCGGGCGGTCGGCGGCGGCGGTGAGGTCGACGGCCGTCAGCGCCTCGTCCACGGCCGGGCCGCGCCGACGCCGGGGCAGGCCGAGTGGCAGCGCCAGGCAGCGAAGGTGGTCGCGCCCGGTGCGGGCCGGATGCGCCGCCGGCTCGAACACGGCACCGACCGTGCGGGCCGGAGCGGGCAGCTCGCGGTACGGCCGGCCGTTGATCAGGGCGTGCCCGTCGGTGGGGGCCACCAGGCCCAGCAGGATCCGCAGTGTCGTCGTCTTGCCCGACCCGTTGGCGCCGAGGAACCCGGTCACCGCTCCGGCGGGCACGGTGAACGAGACGTCACGCAGTGCTTCCACCCGCCCGTACCGCTTCGTCAGCCGGTGGACGTCGACCACCGCCGGCGCCGTGTCCGTGCCGGTACCGGGCCCGCTGGCCGGGGCGGGGCGGGGGGCGTGACCCACCGCGAGAGCTCCGGTTACCGTGGCCTCCTCGGGTTGGCGCGCCCAGGTGCTCACCTCACGGTAACGGCAGCGTGTTAACGGCAGCCGCGTTGTCCCGCACCTGCGCCAGGAGCCGGCCCAGAGTGGCCCGATCGTCCGCCGACAGCCCGTCGGTGAAGCGGCGGACGGCGGCCGACGCGCAGGCGCGCCCGGTCTCGAGCGTGGTCTTTCCCGCCGGTGTCAGCTCCAGCAGGATCGCGCGGCGGTCGGCGGGGTCGATCTGGCGGCGGACGAGGCCGTCGGCCTCCAGGCCGTCCACCGTCTCGGTCATCGTGCGGGGTGCCACCGAGACGGCGCTGGCCAGGTCCCGCAGCCGCAGGGGGCCGGTCTCCGCGACGAGCCGCAGGACCTTGAGCCGGGGCAGGGTCAGGCCGGCGCCGGCCCGCAGCGACTCGTTGACCCCGCGCCTGACCTGGTGGCCGAGGGCGAGGATCAGGTCGACGACCTCATCGCCGGTGTCGGGTGGGGGCATGCCGACCGTCCTCTCCGCTGGTGGTGCGCGGCCTGCGTCCGCTGGTGGTGCGCGGTCCGCCGGTACACGGCCCGCCTCTCGATCGCTGAGTCTCATCTATTATGAGGCTGCCTCAGTGAAATGGGAAGAGCTCGTCCGCGGAAAGTGAACGATCGGCGCCCCGGCGTGCGTGGCACCGATCCGGGTTGATACCGGCTGAATTCTGCCGAAAGTTGGACTCGGCCGAACGCCGGACTCGGCCGAACGCTGAAGTCGGCCGAATCGCGACGCGCGGACGCGAACCCGAACCGAATGGAGCTGCTGTGGACGCCCTCGCCTGCCTGATGACCCGACGTACCGCGACCCGGCTCGTGGAGCCCGGCCCCACCGACGAACAGCTCGCCGTCATGCTCGCCGCCGCGACGACCGCGCCGGACCACAAGATGCTGCGCCCGTGGCGGTTCGTCGTGGTCCGCGGCGAGGCGCGCGAGGTGCTGGCGAACGCCATCACCGCGGCGGCCGAGGCGGTCGGCGGCCTGGCCGAACCGGTCATCCGCAAGGCCGCGGGCAAGGCCACCCGCTCACCGGCCCTCATCGCCGTGATCGCCTCCCGGGTGCCCGGCGCACGCGTCCCGCGTGCCGAGCAGGACGCGTCCGCCGCCGCCGCGGCCCAGAACCTCTGCCTCGCCGCGCACGCCCAGGGCGTCGCCTCGGCGTGGAAGTCGACGCCGCTGCCCGACAGCGACCAGGTCCGCGCGGTGTTCGGCCTGACCGGCGGCGAGGAGCTGCTCGGCTGGGTGGAGCTGGGGACGCTCTCGGACGCCGTCCCGCTGCCGTCACGGGAGCCGGTCGCCCTGTCCGCGGTGGCCTCCGAGCTGACCGCGGACGGCCAGCTAACCCCGGTCGGGCTGGCCGCCGCGCTCGTGTCCGTCGACACCCGCTGACCAGGCTCCGACCGGTTCCGGCGGGCCCGCCGGGCCCGCCGGGCCCGCCGGAGCCTGGGGCGACCCGGTGGCACCAGGGGATGGCGGACTCGTCGACACCCGTAGGAGGAATGTGGGCCGCAAGGGGGTAGGAGACCCCCGCGGCCGGACGCCCGCGCCGATCCGGGCCGGATGGAGGAGCCTCCCGGAGACCGTCGACCACCAGGTCTGGGATCACATCCAGACCACTAGTAAGGAGCAACAAAAAAGGCGACAGAGGGACGGTCCCGGGCCCGGATCGCCGGCCCGTTCCGGCCGCCGCCCGGCGCCCGTTCCGGTCAACTGGCCGCATTCGGCACCGGCGGCTACCTAAGCTGGATCGAGGCCGTGGGTCGGACCTGCGAGGGGAGGGACGCCGTGACCGGTGATCACCCGTTCGGCGCGACCTCCCGTGGCACCTCGTCGGGGCACCTTCGAGTTGTCTCCGGCGACTTCGGCGAACTACGGAGAAACAACTCCGACACCCCGGTTCGGCCCCCGCGTCGTCCGCGTGCCGGTCGTGGCCCGCGGGTCGGTCACCGGGCGGTGATCGTCGGCGTGGCGCTCGCCGCCGTGCTGGCCGCCTGTGGCGAGGCGGGCGGCGACACGACGACCACCCGGCCCGAGCCGGCGCCGGCCGCCGCCGCGCAGCCCTCGGGAACGGGCCCGTCCCCGGCCGCGGGTCCCGCCGGCGCCGCCGGGCCGGAAGGTGACGGCCAGACCACGGCCGGCGCGGGCTCTCCCGGCGCGGGCTCCGCGGCGGTCGGGCCCGCGGCGACCGGGTCGGCCTCGGTGGGCGCCGGTCCCGGTACACCGGGTACCGACCCGCAGACGGGGGCCGACCCGCGCACACCGGCCAACCCGCGCACACCGGCCGGCCCGAGCGCGCGGACCACCCCGGGCGCACCGGCCGCCGGGCCCACCGGCCCGGTCGTGCCCGACCTGCCGTCAGTGGCACCGTCGCCGGTGTTCCTGGGCGAGGCGTGCGTCCCGGGCCACGACGTGGAGCCCGCCGTGGCCGTCAACGGCCTGGTTCTCTACTGCGCGCCGGAACCGGGCGGGGCGGGTGCCGGGTCGGCGACCGCCGGCCGGTGGTCGCCGGAGGAGCCCACGCAGTCCACCCGGTCGCGGCCCGAGCCGGGCAGTGAGTGCGACCCCGTCGACGTGGGGCAGATCGTCCCGGGTGCCGACGGCCGTCCGGTCACCTGCCTGCGTGAACCCGACGGCGGAATGCGCTGGGCCGACGTCTCCTGAGCGCGGCCGGCCCGCCGGTCCTGACCGTGGTCAGCGGGCCGGGTGGTTTCGGCTCCGCCGGCGCGGACGCAGGAGGTCGGCCAGTGACCACACCGGCGGGAGCATCAGCAGGCCGAAGACGGCCGCCCACGCGCAGGGGTGATCGGCCAGATAGGGCAGCGCGTCGTCGTGCAGCCAGGGGAAGAGATGGTCACCCACGACCGGGATCACCCCCGCCGCGGCCACCGCCGCCAGCCCCGCGGCGCCCACGACGGCCAGCCCGGCGGGCAGTACCCGCCAGCCCGTGAGACTGATCAGCAGCAGTCCCGTGACGGCCACCAGCAGGCCCACCCCACCCGACGGCCCGGACAGGGTGAGCGCGCCCGCGAGTCCGGCGGCGAGCAGCCCGGCGCCGAGGGCGATCGTGGCCCGGCGCCGGCCGCGGGTCACGTCGTCCACCAGTGCGTAGGCGACGCGGGTGACGGCGCGCACGGCCGAGACCGCCGGGCGCAGCGGTCGCGGAAGCGCCGGCAGCGACGCCAGCCAGCCGGTGAGGACCGCCAGCGCCTGGGCGACCGTGGCGGCGAGGATCGGGCTGTTGGCCCGGTCGGTCAGCCGCTCGTCCGAGACCCGGCACGCCCGCAGCGCGCGGGCGGCGTCGGCGGGATCGAGCCCGGCCGGGGCCGGGCCTGTGGTCGCGGTCGCGGGACGGGGTCCGGCCGGCGCGGGTGCCATCGCGGCGAGGAACTCCCGGGTGGGCGCGGAGCCGGCCCCGGCACCCGCGATGTCCGCCCGGACGGCGTCGGCGACGCTGGTCAGCTCACCGGCGGCGATCTCGCGCTGGATCCCGGCGGCGACCCAGGCCGCGGTCTCGGGCAGGGCGGCCGGCACGGCCGCGTCCGGGTCGTCGAGCCAGGCGAGCTCGGCGCGGACGTCCGCCGGGGCGGGGCTGGCCGCGACGGTCGCCAGCAGCTCCAGGAACCCGGTGAGCCAGGTCGCGGCGCCCTCCGGCGGTCGCTTGTCCGCCTGTGCGTCCGCCTGCGTGTTCGACCGCGCGCCCGGTCGCGTGTCCGGCGCGGCGGCGTCGCGTAAGTGGACCAGGCGGCGCGGGTCGAGCAGGATGCGGGCCAGCCAGGCGGCGCCGTCCAGCCGGCCCCACATCCAGTCGCTGGCCCGCCAGGACGACTTCGCGAACGCCCCGAAGTTCCCGAGCTGGAGCCCGGTCAGCTTCCGGTCGGCGCTCGCCCGCGACGGGTCCAGATCACAGCGGATGTCCGCGCTGACCTGGACCAGCTCCACCGGTTGGTCGACGACGTCGCCGCCGGTCAGGGCATGGGTGACCAGGTGCAGGTCGAGCAGGGCCAGCGCGGCCCGCGTCCGCCGGGTCGGGAGGTAGCCGACGAAGTCCCGCAGGGTGCGGGCGGCGACCCGGCGCCGGCCGGCGAGGCTCAGCCCGTTCGCGTGGGTGCGCGGCCCCGGCGCGATCAGCGCCGCGGGCCCGAACGGCCGGTTCTTGTCCTGGCCGTCGCGGTGGGTCGAGCCGTCGCGGTGGGTGGGACCGTCGCGGTGGGTGGGGCCGCCGTGGTCGGTGTGGTCGGTGGGGTCGTCGGTGGCGGCGGTCCGTGCCGGTGCCGAGCGGGCGAGGATGCCGGTCAGGAGGCCGCGCAAATTCTCGGTGACCGAGCCCAGCGTGCTCCAGGCGAGCGTGAGGTCGGTCCGGCTGGTCTCCTCGTCACCGGCTCCGCGCAGCCAGCGGCGGGTCGCCTCGGCCACCACGGCGGCGGACGACGCCCCCGCCAGGTCCCGCAGGGTGTGCCGGACGACGGTGAACTCGCCCCGGTTCGCCGGTGTCGACGGGAGCGGGAGCAGGTGCGCACCGGCCCGCTCGCGGGGCGCGACGACCGCCGCGTGCACCTCCCGGGCCAGCGTCGCCAACGCCGTCCTGTCCGCCGGATCGGCGGACAGGACGTAGGCCTCGTTGATCATCGAGATCAGGATGCCCTTGGCGGCGTCCACCGCGGGGCGGCCCAGCCGCCACAGCTCACCGAGGTCGTCCGGGCCGGGCAGCCGGTCCGGGGACTCCGCCAGCGCGGCCGCGACCGCGGTGGCCCGCAGGTCCGTCCGGCCGACCGGGTCCGCGAGCAGCGCCGCGGCGTCCGCGGGGACGGTCCCGCCCGCGGCCGACCCGGAGCCCGGAGTCGGCGAGCCTGGAACCGGCGAGCCTGGAACCGAGGAGCCCTGGGCCGACGAACCCGGGCCGGCGGACGTGCCCACGGTCGAGCCGACGTTCGTGTCCGTGACGATCCGGTCCAGCGCGCTCAGCACGGCGTCCGCGGCGCGTTCGGCCTCGCGGTGCCGGTAGGCCTCGTAGACTCCCTCGTCGGCGAGGCGGGGGCCGCCGGCCGGGGCGAGGCGGAACAGCCCGCGCCGGCTCGCCCGGACGCCGCGTACCGCCTCGTTGTGGTCCCTGATCCGTCGCAGGTCGCTCGCGATCGACTGGTTCAGGGCCGCGCCCAGGGCCCCGAGCAGCGTTTCGGTGACCATCGGCGTCGACCCGCCGCGACGGCCCGGCGCCGTGTGGTCCTCGGCGCCGTCCGGGGGATTCGGCGCGGGCACCACGTAGGCGAGCACCCGGCGGACCTGCCGCCCGTGCGCCGGCCGGTCGAAGATCTCCTGCAGGGCCGGCCCGATCGGGCGGTTCACCAGGATGCCGCCGTCGGAGCCGTAGAAGCCGCTGGCCGCGTTGACGTAGTCGGCCATGTCGGGATGGTCCGCGTCGGGCGAGCTCCGGACGGGGACGTAGGTCGGCTCGAAGGCGCCGGGGAAGGCCGAGCTGGCCCGGGCGGCCAGCGCCAGGCGGTTGGCCGCCTCGGGGTCGGTCAGGTCGTCCTCGCCGAAGACGAACAGGCCGCGATGATCGAGGTCGCGGACGATGCCGCCGAGGTCGTCCGACCAGTGGGCGGCCTCGCCGCGCAGGATCGTGGTGGTGATGAACACCGAGGTCGGACGGACCGTGCGCGCGGGCCGGGCGCGGCGCGCCGCGGCGGCGGGCGCGACCGCGGGGCGGGTCTCGAGGCCGCGCAGCGCGGTCCGCAGCGCGGGCAGCACCACCGCGTCGCCCCGCAGCATCGACGGGAACCGTCGTTCGTCCGGGCGGCGCATCAGTTCGCGCAGTGATCCCAGTGTGATCCACAGATCGCGCAGCGGGCCCAGATCGGCGTCGTGGGCGTTGGCGTAGCCGAGCAGCGCCGCGTTGATCCCACCCGCCGAGGCGCCGGCCAGGACGTCCACCGACACCTCGACGTCGAGGATCCCCAGCAGGGCCGCCCAACGGGACGCGGCCGCCGCGTCGGCGGCCGACAGTCCCCGCGCTCCGCCGTCGGCCGCTCCGCCGTCGGCCGCGTCGGTGCCGGCCGATCCGGTGCTGTCCGCTTCCCTCCCGGCCGCGCCGTCGTGACCGGCATCCGCGGCGCGGTCGCGGTGCGCGGAGGTGCTGGTCAGGAGGTTGATCTCCCGGGCGACGCCGCCCATCCACACCGCCAGGCTCGCGCCGCCGGTCATCACGACCGCGAGCCTGACCTCCTGGGTCGACCCGTCGTCGGACTCGTCGGCGGCCGCCACCCTGCCCTCCGTCATGGCCGCAAGACTAAACGTGCCGGACATTACTGACTCGACGCACTTTCCACCCGGCTCCGAACAGATGCGGTTTTCGTCGGCGGATCAGCTGGAACCTTGGTTACTCGCGGGTAGCATGGGCATCACCTACCAGCGAGTAACTACGCCCGCGCCGCCGATGATCATGCGGTGAGCCGGAGGGGAGGAGCCGTCCATGGGGCACTACCGGAGCAATCTCCGCGACATCGAGTTCAACCTGTTCGAGGTGTTCGGCGTGGACCGGACGCTCGGGACCGGGCCCTTCGCGGAGATGGACCGCGACACAGCGCACGAGGTGCTCGCCGAGCTGGAGCGGGTCGCCGTCGGACCGGTCGCCGAGTCCTTCGAGGACGCCGACCGGCACCCGCCGACGCTCGACCCGGCCACCGGCACCGTCACGCTGCCCGAGTCGTTCCACAGGTCCTTCGCGGCGGCGCAGGAAGGCGAGTGGTGGCGGCTCTACCTCCCGCCGCACCTGGGCGGCATGGGCGCCCCGCCGACCATCGCGTGGGCGGCCTCCGAACTGATCCTCGGGGCGAACCCGGCGGTGTTCATGTACATGGCGGGGCCGACCTTCGCCGCCATCCTCGAGGGCATCGGCACCGAGTGGCAGAAGAAGTTCGCGACCTGGGCCATCGAACGGCAGTGGGGCGCGACCATGGTGCTGACCGAGCCGGACGCCGGCTCCGACGTCGGTGCCGGCCGGACGCGGGCCGTCGAACAGCCGGACGGGACCTGGCACATCGAGGGCGTCAAGCGGTTCATCACCAGCGGTGACTGGGACATCCCGGAGAACATCTTCCACCTGGTGCTCGCCCGCCCGGAGGGGCACGGGCCGGGGACCAAGGGCCTGTCGATGTTCGTGGTGCCCAAGTACATGCCCGACCCGGAGACCGGCGCCCCGGGCGCCCGCAACGGCGCGTACGTCACCAACCTCGAGAAGAAGATGGGCCTGAAGGTCTCGACCACCTGCGAGCTGCGCTTCGGCGAGCGCGAGCCGGCCGTCGGCTGGCTCGTCGGCGACGTCCACGACGGCATCGCCCAGATGTTCCGGGTCATCGAGTACGCCCGGATGATGGTCGGCACGAAGGCGATCGCCACGCTGTCCACCGGGTACCTCAACGCGCTGGCCTTCGCCCGCGAGCGGGTCCAGGGCGCGGACCTGACCCAGGCGTCGGACAAGACCGCGCCGCGGGTGGCCATCATCAACCATCCCGACGTGCGCCGGATGCTCATGCAGCAGAAGGCCTACGCGGAGGGGATGCGCGCCCTCGTGCTGTACACCGCCACCTTCCAGGACGCCGTCACGCTGGCGGCGGCCCGCGGCGCGGCGGACGAGAACGCGGTCCGGATGAACGACCTGCTGCTCCCGATCGTGAAGGGCGTCGGCTCGGAGCGCTCGTACGAGCTGCTGGCGAGCTCGCTACAGGTCCTCGGCGGCTCCGGCTACCTGCAGGACTACCCGATCGAGCAGTACATCCGCGACGCGAAGATCGACACCCTGTACGAGGGCACGACGTCGATCCAGGGCCAGGACCTCTTCTTCCGGAAGATCGTCCGGGACAAGGGGCGGGCGCTGACCACGCTGTTCACGCAGGTCCAGGAGTTCGTGAAGGGCGAGGCCGGCAACGGCGCGCTGCGCGCGGAGCGGGAGTCGCTGGGCGCGGCGCTCGACGAGTGCCAGGCCATGGTCGGGTCGATGGTCGGGTTCCTCACCGCCTCGGCCCAGGACAAGGCCCAGGTCTACCGGGTCGGGCTGAACACCACGCGGCTGCTGATGAGCATCGGCGACCTCGTCGTCGGCTGGCTGTTGCTGCGCGGTGCCGACGCGGCGCTGCGCGGGCTGGACGGCTCCCCGGCCGAGCGCGACCGGGCGTTCTACGAGGGCAAGATCGCGGCCGCCCGCTGGTTCGCGGCCAACGTCCTGCCCGAGCTGCGCGCGCGCCGAACCGTGCTGGAGGGCACCGGCCTCGGGCTGATGGAGATGTCCGACGAGGCCTTCTGACGGGTCGTCCTGACAGGTCGTCCCAACTCGGCTCAACCTGATCGGCCACCGTGGTCGGTCTGATCCTCCCGGGGTCGCGGTCGTGTCCGCGTGGCCCCGGGAGGATCTTCGGTCGGCTGGTTCGGTGGAGCTGGCTGGTTCGGCGGAGGTCGGCTGACGACAGGCGCGGCCGCGGGCCACCTCGGCCGTGTCGGGCCGGGGCTCAGGTGGTGCGCAGCGGCGGGAAGGCCTGGTCCAGCTCGTTGCGCATGTCCCGCTTGAGCAGGTCGTCGGCCTCGGAGGACGACTGGCCCTCGAGAAGGAACCGGGCGACCCGCAGCGTGAGGTCCACGCGCTCGGCCAGGTTGAGCGCCCCGTTGAACCGGCCGCTGGTGCTGGCGGAGGTCAGAACCTTCGCGACGAACTCGTCGGCGGCCTGCAGAGCCTCCACGCGCGTCATGCGTTCACCTCTTCGTGGTGGAAGTTGAGCCGGATGCCGGGTGTGAGGCGCAACCGTACCAGGCAGGACACCTGTCTCCGTTGTGCACCCCTATGCGTCCGTTGTTCCCGGGGGGGTGTATGTGGAAAAACGCGTAGTTCATCCCGATCCCCGGACCGGTCCGGGTGACCGGCGGGATCAGTTCCAGGCGAGGGCGAGGACGGGGTCGGCGAGGACCGCCGCCACGTCGGCCAGCACCGCCGAGCCGAGTTCGCCGTCCACGACGCGGTGGTCGAAGGACAGGGCGAGGTGGGCCACCGTCCGTACCGCCAGCTCGCCCTCGTGCACCCAGGGAGCCGGTCGGATCGCGCCGAGGGCGAGGATCGCGGCCTCGCCGGGGTTGAGCACCGGTGCCCCGGTGTCCACGCCGAGGACTCCGACGTTGGTGATGGTGATGGTCCCGCCGGAGAGGTCGGCCGGGCGCAGCCGGTCGGCGCGGGCGGCCTCGGTGAGCGAGTGCAGGCCACGGGCGAGGTCGACCAGGCCGCGCGACCCGGCGTCCGGGATGTTCGGGACGACCAGGCCGCGCGGGCCGGCCACGGCGATGCCGAGGTTGACCCGCTCGCGTACCTGGATCTCGGCGTTCTCCCCGGCCGGGTCGCCCACCCAGGTCGAATTGATCATCGGATGCCGCCGGACGGCGGTGAGCAGGGCCTTCGCCACCAGCAGTAGCGGGGTGACCCGGACACCGGCGAAGTCCGGCAGGGCGGCGATCCGCTCGCGGGCCGCCATCGTCTCGGTGACGTCCACGCTGAGGAACTCGGTGGCGTGCGGGGCCGAGAACACGCTGGCCACCATCGCCCGGGCCATGGTGCGCCGTACGCCTGTGACCGGGATCCGCCAGATCCGGTCGGTGTCGTCGAAGCCGGCGTCGGGCGGGATGGACCCAGGCACCCGGCGTGTGGTCTCCACGTGGCCGTTTGATTCCGGATGGCGGGGGCCGCCGACCGCGGTGGCCCCTGTGCCGGAACCCGCGCCTGTGGGCACCGGCACCGGCGTCGGAGCGGGCACATGGGGAGTGGCCTCGCGGGCCGCGGCCTCGACGTCGGCGCGGCTGATGGTGCCCGCGGGACCGGTGCCCGCGAGCGAGGTGAGGTCCACGCCCAGGTCACGCGCCAGCTTGCGGACGGGTGGCTTCGCCGCGACGCGCCCCCGCGCCGCCGCCCCGATCGGCACGACAGGCGCCGCGGCGCCCCCGGGCGTCGTGCCGGTCGGGGGAACCGTGCCGGCCGGGGGCGTCGTGCCGGCCGGGGGCGTCGTGCCGGCCGGGGGCGTCGTGCCGGCCGGGGGAACCGTGCCGGGCACGGTCGCCGTGTCGGCCGCCGTGGCGGCGACGGTCACCGCGGGCGCCGCCGGGCCGGGCGGGGAGGCGTCCAGGCCGCGGGGGCGCCGCCGGCGCCGCGGGCCGGAGTCACCGCTGCGCGGGCCGTAGCCCACCAGCATCGGGGTGCGTCCGGCGGCCATCGACGACAGGTCCGCCGCGCCGGGACCACCCGGGACGTCCGCGGCCTCGCCGGCCCGGGACACGGGCAGGGCGGCCGCGCCGTTGGGCACGGCGTTGCCCGCCGCGCTCCCCGGGCCGGTCGCGGGCTCGTCGCCGGGCTCGTCGATGGTCAGCAGCGGTGAGCCCACGGCGAGCTCGGTGCCGGCCTCGCCGTGCCGTTCGACGAGCACCCCCGCGAACGGGGACGGGATCTCGACGACCGCCTTGGCCGTCTCGACCTCGACCAGCGGCTGGTTGATCGTCACGGTCTCGCCGACCTCCACCAGCCACCGGACGATCTCCGCCTCGGTCAGCCCCTCGCCGAGATCGGGGAGGCGGAACTGTCGATGGGTCACCGGAGATCTCCTCAGTAGCCGAACGACCGGTCGACGGCGTCGAGGATCCGGTCGACGTCGGGGAGGTAGTGGTCTTCCAGGCGGGCCGGGGGGTACGGGGTGTCGAACCCGGTGACCCGCAGCACCGGTGACTCCAGGTGGTAGAACGCCTGCTCGGTGACCCGGGCCGCGACCTCCGAGGACAGCGAGACGTTCGACGGTGCCTCGTGCACCACGACGAGACGTCCCGTGCGGCGCACCGACTCGACGACCGGGTCGAGGTCGAGCGGCGAGAGCGAGCGCAGGTCGATCACCTCGAGCGAGCGGTCGTCGTCCTCGGCGGCCACCTGGGCGGCGTCCAGGCAGGTGCGGACCATCGGGCCGTAGGCGACCAGGGTGGCGTCGGTCCCGGGCCGCACGACCCGCGCGGTGTGCAGCGCGAGCTGCTCCTGGGCCGGCAGGAGGGCGAGCGCGGTGGTGTCGACCTCGCCCTTCTCCCAGTAGCGGCGCTTGGGCTCCAGGAAGATCACCGGGTCGTCCGAGGCCACCGCCTGCTGGATCATGAGGTGGGCGTCGGCGGGGCTGGAGCAGGTGACGACCCGCAGTCCGGCGGTGTGGCAGAAGTACGCCTCGGGTGACTCGCTGTGGTGCTCGACCGCCCCGATCCCGCCGCCGTAGGGGATGCGGATCGTGACCGGCAGCCGGATCCGCCCGGCCGAGCGGTAGTGCAGCTTGGCGAGCTGGCTGACGATCTGGTCGAACGCCGGGTAGACGAAGCCGTCGAACTGGATCTCGCAGACCGGGCGGAACCCGCGCATGGCCAGGCCGATGGCGGTGCCGACGATGGCCGACTCGGCGAGCGGGGTGTCGATGACCCGGTCCTCGCCGAACCGGTCCTGCAGGCCGTCGGTGATGCGGAAGACGCCGCCGAGCTTGCCGACGTCCTCACCCATGATGACGACCTTCGGGTCGGCGGCCATGGCGGCGAGCAGGCCGGTGTTCAGCGCCTTCGCCAGTGTCAGGGTCTGGCGCGGGCCCGCCGCCGGCGCTCCGCCCGCCGCCCGCTCCCCGCCCGCCACCGGCTCCCCGCCCAGCACCGGGCCCACGGAACCGACCGCGTCCGAGGCGGCGCCGGTCGCCGCCCCCGTGGCCGTATCGCTGGTGGTCAAAGCAGTGCTCCCCGTAGTTCCGTGAACGCGGCGCGCTCGGCGGCGACCAGATTGTTCTCCGTCACCTGGACGTGGTCGAACAGGGCGGTCTCGGGCGGGTCGGGGAGCGTGAGGCAGCGGGCGCGCAGATCCGTCGCGACGGCGTTCGCCTCGGCGGCGAGGCCGGCCTCCTGCTCGTCGGTCAGCGCGCCGCGGGCCCGCAGGTGGATCGCCAGCCGTTCGATCGGGTCGCGCAGCCGCCAGCTGGACACCTCGTCCGACGGGCGGTAGCGCGACGGATCGTCGGCGGTGGTGTGCGGATTGATCCGGTACGTCAACGCCTCCACCAGGACGGGACCGCCACCGGAGCGGGCCTGCCGCAGGGCCCACCGGGTCACGGCGAGGGTCGCGAGGACGTCGTTGCCGTCCACCCGCACGCTGGGGAAGCCGAAGCCGCGCGCCCGTTGGTAGACCGGCACCCGGCTCTGCCGCCGGTACGGCTCCGAGATCGCCCACTGGTTGTTCTGGCAGAAGAACACCAGCGGCGCGGAGAAGACACTGGCCCAGCCGAAGGCCTCGCTCACGTCGCCCTCGCTGGACGCGCCGTCCCCGAAGTACGAGATGGCGGCGCCGTCACCGCCGTCCCGGGTGATGCCCATGGCGTAGCCGGCGGCGTGCAGGGTCTGCGACCCGACGACGATCGCGTAGAGCGCGAACCCGTGCGCGGCCGGGTCCCAGTTGCCGAGCGAGGTGCCCCGGAACAGGCCGAACACGTCCAGTGGATCCACCCCCCGGCACCAGGCCACACCGTGCTCCCGGTACGAGGGGAAGGCCATGTCGGACGGGCCGAGGGCGCGCCCGGAGCCGACCTGCGCCGCCTCCTGGCCGCGCAGGCTGGCCCACAGGCACAGCTCACCCTGGCGTTGCAGCGCCGTCCCCTCGTCGTCGAGGCGCCGCACAATGATCATGTCCCGCAGCAGGCCGAGCAGGTCGTCGTCGGTCACGCCGTCGACGAATTCCTGGTAGTCGGTTTCCTGCCCGGAGTCCGAGGCGACGCGGCGGCCGTCGGGGGTGAGCAGCTGCACGAGCTCCGTCACACGGGCAAACGATAGTCCTCGTCCCGACCGCGGCAACCCGACAAGGCGATGTCCGCCGGGCCGGGTGGGACGCCGCCGGGCGACGCCCGGCACGGCGGGTCGTGGCCGGGTGCCCCCGATACGGTGACCCCGTGAGCGACCCAGTGAGCGACGACCCAGTGAGCGTGAGCGACGCGGCCAGCGGCTCGGGCGGCGACGCGGCCAGCGGCTCGGCGGGCCACCCCGGCCCGCCCGCGACCGCCGCGACCGCCGCGACCACCGGGAGCCCGCGGGGCTCGGAGCCCCCCGGCGAACGCCCGCCGGTCGGGGCGGTCCTCGGCAAGGTCGGCATCTGGAGCGGGCAGTTCGACTTCTCCGACGCCGCCACGGTGCGCGAGGCGGTGGCCGAGCTCGACGGGCTCGGCTACTCCACCCTGTGGACGGGCGAGGTCAAGGGCCGCGAGGTGCTGGTCACCGCCGGTCTGATGCTCGCGGCGACGTCCCGGATCACGATCGCGACCGGGATCGCGCAGATCCTCGCGCGCAACCCCCTGACGATGGCCGCCGGTCAGCTCGCGCTCGCGGAGGCGTACCCGGGGCGGTTCCTGCTCGGGCTCGGGGTCTCGCACGCGGAGCTGATGCGCATCCGCGGCGCGACCTACGCGAAGCCGCTGGGCCAGATGCGGGCCTACCTGGACGAGCTGGACCGGATGGCCGCCGAGCAGTACCGGGCGGTTCCGCCGGAGGGGGTCCAGCCGCGGGTGCTGGCCGCGCTGGGGCCGAAGATGCTCGGCCTGGCCCGGGAGCGCGCGGACGGCGCGCACACCTACTTCGTGCCGCCGGAGCACACCGCCGACGCCCGCGCGGCGCTCGGGCCCGGGAAGCTGCTCGTGCCCGAGCAGGCGTTCGTCCTGCACCGGGACGCGAGCGAGGCGCGCGAGCTGGCCCGCCGGCACACGGGGTCCTACCTGCGGCTGCCGAACTACACGAACAACCTGCGTCGCTACGGCTTCACCGACGACGATCTCGCCGGCACCGGGTCCGACCGGCTGGTCGACACGATCGTCCCGTGGGGGGACGCCGACGTCCTGCTCGGCCGGATCAAGGAGCACCTGGACGCGGGCGCGGACCAGGTGGCGGTGCAGGTTCTGGACTTCGACCGCCGGGGGCTGCCGCGCTGGCAGTGGCGCGAGCTGGCCCCGGCGCTGCTGTCGCTCTGAGGCATCCGAAACGGTCTCCGGGCGGGGCCCCTGGCGCGGGGCCCCGAGCGGGCCCCCGGCCCGGGTCGCGCTGAGGCTCCGCCGCGACACCACGTTGCTTTTAGGAGGGATTGAGAGCTTGGCCCGGTAGAAGATATTTTGGCGAATCGCAATCACGGGCGGGATCCGCCCGGATCCGAGGCCCTCCCGGCCCGGTGCGTTCCGTGTCGTAAACGCGACTCGGTGCCCCGGGCCGGCGCACGCGGCGATATTACGGCCCGGTGCCGATTTCCTGATCAGACCGGGGCGTCGTGCCGTTTTCACATCGGATCCAGTACCGGAGTGCGTCCGGTATGTATCGGTGGGCTCCATGCGGCACAGCGGTGATGGGCCGCCACGGGGGATTCCCGGTAGGGTGACTTTCGTTCGATGATTATCGCGGGCGGGGGTCGGACGAATGCTCGGTGATGACGGAGACGGCCGGCAGGGCCCAACCTCCAGGCGCCGGCATGGCCGGCGATCGGACCCCACGCGTCGATCCGGCGGATTCCGGGAAAGCTGGGGCGCCGCGGTCGCGGGAGGCACTGTTCTCGCGGTCGCCGTGTGCGTCGGTCTGGCCACGTTCGGCCTGATGGGCGGCGGTGACGACGCCTCGGGGAATCTCGCCGCGCTCGGCGGCACCGGGCCGGGCCAGGCCGGCCAGCCCGCGGCCCCGCAGGGCGCGTCCCAGCCGGCCCAGTCACCGCAGGCACCCCCGTCACCGCTGCCCGCTGAATCGTCGGCCCCCGCCGGCCAGGCGGCGGGTAACAGCGCCCGGCGGCCGACCGGAAATCCGGTCCGCATCGCCTTTGGTGGGGACGTCCATTTCGAAGGCGCGCCCGGGCAGCGGCTCGCGGCCGATCCACGGACCGCGGTGGGTCCCATGTCGCGGACCCTGGCCGCGGCGGATCTGGCCATCGTCAATCTGGAGACCGCTGTCACGACCGGCGGCACGCCGGCCACCAAGGCATTCGTCTTCCGCGCGCCGCCCACCGCGTTCACCGCCATGCGCGCCGCCGGTGTCGACGTGGTGAACATGGCGAACAACCACGGAATGGACTACGGAGTCGAAGGTCTCGCGGACTCGCTGCGCAGCGCCCGCGAGGCCGATTTCCCGACCGTGGGTATCGGCGCGGACGACGCGGCGGCCTACGCCCCGTACGTGACCACCGTGAACGGCCAGCGAATCGCGATCTTCGGTGCGACGCAGGTTCTCGACGACGAGCTGGTCTCCGCGTGGACCGCCGGGCCCGGCAAACCCGGGCTCGCCTCGGCGAAGAAGGTCGAGCGGCTGGCCGCGGCGATCCGCGAGGTGCGGCCGACCGTGGACACCGTGATCGTCTACCTGCACTGGGGGGTGGAGCGCGAGAGCTGCCCGAGCGACACGCAGACCAGCCTGGTCGCCCCGCTGGTCGCCGCGGGCGCGGACGCGCTGGTTGGCGGGCACGCGCATGTCCTGCAGGGCGCCGGGTGGAACCACGACGGCGTGTACGTCGGCTACGGCCTGGGCAACTTCGTCTTCTACGCGTCGGGCGGCGGCCCCAACACCGAGACCGGCGTGCTTGAGCTGACCTTCCAGGGCCGGGCGGTGACCACGGCCAGCTGGGTACCCGGCCGGATCGTCGACGGGGCCCCGCGCCCGCTGGCGGGCGCCGCTGCCAGCCAGGCCCTGACCAGGTGGAACAGCCTGCGCGACTGCACGGACCTCGCCGGCACCGCCCCCTGGTAGCGGCGGCCCCGGTCAGCGGCTCCCCCCGGTAGGGGCTCTCCCCTCAGCCCGCGCTTCCCCGCGTCAGCCCGCGCTTCCCCGCGTCAGCCGGCGGCTTCCCCGGTAATCGGCTCCGGCCCCCGGTAAACAGCACTCCCGGGCGGGTCGGCGGACCTCCGCCCACCCGTTCAGGTAATTGTCCCCCGGTGTTTTCCGCCGGGGCTTCACTCTGCTGTACCTTGGCTCGCAGGAAGCCGTGACAAAAGCCGGCACGCGTGGTGCCGACGTCGCCACATCACAGTGCCCCGGAAATGCCTTCCCGTCCTTTCCTGCTCTTTCTCGTCTTTCGTTGACGCGTGACGCCGGTCTCTGGCGAGAAGACGCGTCGCGAAATCGGCGCCTGCCTCGGGTGCCTCGTCCCAGCCTCTGTCGATCCGGGAGTGTCGTGTCGCGTACCCTGCGCAAGAGGTCGAGCCGCCGCGGACTGGCCGCCGGCGTCGGCCGCAAGATACTCGTCGCCTTCGTCTTTCTCGCCGGCGGCGGGCTGGTGGTGGTCGGGGCTCCGTCGCCCGCCCTGGCCGCCGACACCACCCAGTACGCCGGCGACTCGACCCGTGGCAACGGCGCGGCCGTCCCGTTCGAGGGCCTCACGGACCAGAACGGCGGCCCGGTGCCCATCTCCGGGGCCATCGGCGTCGACCTGGTTCTCGGCTCGACGCAGCAGCCCTACCTGCCGTGCCAGAACTACAACCGGAACACCGGCACCGGCGACACCTTCGTCAACGCCTGCCAGGAACGGGGCAGCTACGCGACGTACACGCGTTTCGCCACGGGCAAGGGGCTGGTCTTCCCCAACGGGTACTTCATGGGCGACAGCCAGCCCGACCTGGTCAACGGCGGCACGCTGAACACCGGCTGGGGCCGGCGCACGGCCGGACTCTCGTTCGAGTTCTACCCGCAGGTCGACCGGGACGCCGAGTTCGTCCACTCGCGTTTCTACATCGACGTCTTCGACCATCGGGCCAACGGCTGGACGTACTCGGCGTATGTCGGCCGGATCAAACTGACGACCCTCAATGATCCCGGCACGGCTCAGGTCGGCGGCCGGCTCACCGACGGTGGACTGACCCCGGCCCGCGACCGGGTGAAGTTCCTCATCTTCGGTGGGGACGCCCGTTCGTCGACCGGGTACCCGATCTCGTCCTTCGCCGTCTTCACGAGCTCGGGGGCGGCGAACTGGAGCAGCGGCGCGCTCTACGCCGGCGCGCAGCGCGTCACCGTCACGGATACCGCGAACGGCCGCGAGTGCGTCATGGACCTGAAGCCGATCAGCGGTCGGGGCAACACGCTCGACCTCGACCTCTCCCAGCCCGGGTTCGGCCATGCGGGCAGCGTCTGCCGCTGAGCGCCGCGTTCAGCGCGCCGGGTCGCCGCCGCCGTCGCCACCGGTGCGCGCGGCGGCGCACCGGGCGCAGGTTCCGTAGATCTCGACCGTGTGCACGACGTCGGTGAAGCCCTCCGCGCTGGCCACGGAGGACGTCCAGGTCTCGATCTCGGGGCCGGCGATCTCCACCGTGTGGCCGCAGTGGCGGCACACGAGATGGTGGTGGTGACCGTCGGTGGTGCACCGCCGGTACACGGTCTCGCCGTCGTCGCGGCGCAGGACGTCCACCTCGCCGCGGTCGGCGAGCACCTGCAGGTGACGGTAGACGGTCGTCAGGCCGACGGACTGGCCCTCCTGGCGCAGTCGGGCGTGCAGGTCCTGCGCGCTGGTGAAGGCGTCCGTCGCCGCGAGGGCGGAGGAGACCGCGTCGCCCTGCCGGGTGGCCCGCACGGAGGTGCCGCGGCCCCGGCCCGGGCGGGGCACCGCCCCGCCCGAGCGGTCACCGGAGCCAGCGCCGGAGCCGCCTGCCACCCGGTCGGAAGTCGCTGACCCGCCGCGCGGGGAGCTCATCCGCTCGTCTTCCACACTCGCCACGACATCCACTCTCTCATCTACCCGGCCCGTCTGGAGGGTGCGCGATCTCCTCAGTTCCCGCACTGGGAACGGTGTTGACATCGGTTTTCATTTCGTGCGACGGTGTGTGACGTCATCGGCGCCTACTGTCGCCGATCCGGGTACGTCCCTGGAGGTTCCAGATGTCACTGACCGTCACGCCCGAGCTGGTCGAGGCCGCCGGCGAGGGCCGAATGGCCGACGAGGACTTCGTCGCCTGCGTGCGTGCCTCGCTCCCGTACGCCTACCGGCTGGTCGAGGAACTGGTCGCGGCCCTGCCCGCGGCCGGCCCCGCCGGCCGGGATTTCGCCGACAACCAGGTGCCCCCGCCGGACGAGGCCGCCCGGGGGCAGCTGCTGCGCGCCCTGGCGAGCACGTCCATCCGGTCGGCGCTCGAACGGCACTTCGGTGTCGCGCTGGCGTTCCAGAACTGCCACCGGGTCGCGGTCTTCGCCCCGGACGCCGTCGGGCGCGCGCAGTACCAGGCGTTCGTCTCGCCGCGGGCGCAGGTGCTCAACCAGCGGCCCGACTTCGTCGACTGTTAGCCCACGTAGCCCACGTAGCCCACGTAGCCCACGCGCAGGCCGCGTTCGGCGGAGCCGGGCGTGGGCCGGGCACGGCCCGGGTGGCCTCGCTGCCGTCGGTTGCCTCCGGGTCGGCCTGGTGACCAGCACTGAGGTCATTTGAGGCGCCGGAATGTCCGTCCCGTACCCTTTGCTCTCGGTAATACGGTGGCGGGCAATCCGGGGGTGGTGGGTGGCGGGACGTCCGGCCTGGCTGCGGGGGGAGTCGTGGCGGATCGCCGAGCCGCCGCTGACCCCGGCGGCGACGGGTGCCGCGGTGCTCGGCGCGGTCGTGCTGGTCGTCGGGTGCTTCCTGACCGCCGGCTCGGACTTCACCGAGGGCTCCACGGCGGCGACGCCGGTGGGGGTGGAAGTCGACCAGAGCCCGCTGGCTTCCTGGTACACGTCCACCCAGGGGATGCGCGGCAGTATCGCCACCAGCGTCGCGTCCGCGCGGGCCTACCTCGACGCCCAGGACGGCGCCTCGCTGCGACCGCTGTGCGTCCAGCTCGCGGCGGAGGGGCAGCAGGCCGGCGGGCTCACGCCCGGGCCGGACCCTGAGGCGCAGCGGCTGTTCACCAGCGGCGCCGGCCATTACGAGACCGCCGCGCGCACCTGCGCGCAGCTCTTCGACGGCACGCGGGTCCCCGCCGCGCAGCTGCAGGCCCAGGTCCGGGAGGCGCTCGCCGACGGCGACCGGGACTGGGACACGCTGGCCACCCGGGTAGGGCTCCCCATGGCCACCGCCCAGCCGACCCCACCGGCCGCCACCGGCAGCGCCGATAGCACTGACAGCACCGGCAGTACTGACGGCGCCGACGGCACCGTGTCCGGCTGAGATCACCGTCGGGCCGGTGCGGGCCCGAGGTTCGCCGCCGGCCCGGGCCCGGTGGGATGCTCAGGCGGTGTCGCCGGCCCGGCCCTCGCACGGGGTGAGGACGCGCAGGGTGCCGGTGAGTTCGAAGTCGTGAGTCCAGGCGGGGCACCAGCCCGCGGCCTGTGCCTCGGCGAGCGCACGGGCCGTGCCCCGGCGGTCGTAGGCGAGGACGAACAGGAGTACCCGACCGGCCGGCCCCGGCGCGCGCCGGGCGAGCGTCCGTCCGACGCCGCCGTCTCCGATCGCGGTCAGGAAGACGGTCGAGGAGCGGCGCACCCGTGGTCCCACCGGCCCGGCGACCACCTCGGCGCCCGGGCGGGGGCGTTCCTGGCCGGGCGTGCGGTTGTCGGCGGCGCCGTCCTGGCTGACCTCCATCCCGTACAGCCAGCCCGCGCGGGCGAGACGGCCGCCTACGACGACCAGGTCACCGGGCCGGTAGAGCCGGCGGGCGGTGACGGTCGCGTCCACCATGAGGTCGATCGGACGGCGTTCGCCGCGTTCCTCCCACAGCGGGCGCAGGGCGCTGACCGCGGCGGCGGGCACCGCGGCCGCGGCGAGGACGGTCACCGCCGTCACCGCGGCCAGCAGGACCGCCGCCGCGCCGCGCCGGCCGGCCGCCTGCCCGCCGGCGGGGCGAGCCCCCGCCCACGCGTCGCGGGCGGCGCGGGCCAGCGCCGCGGCGCCGGCGGCCGCGACCACGGTGAGCAGCGGGACGACGAAGACGTTCGTCCGTACGGCGCCGAACGGCCAGTACCGCCCGGCGCTCGCCGCCAGCACCATCAGCTCGGCGCCGCCGGTGGCGACCAGGAGCACCCGGCCGTCCGGGCGCCGGGACAGCGTGACCGCCCCGGCCGCGAACGCGATCGCGACGGCGCAGCCGAGCACGATCACCACCGGGTCGGACGAGTCGGTCAGCGGGTGGACCAGGTTCGGGTCGTAGCGGTCGATCCCCGGGGGCGCGCCGGCCGCGGTCGCCGCGAGCTGGTCGGCGACGAAGCGGATCCCGTCGAGCGGGCCTCGCCCGGCCAGGAAGTGGTCGTCCCAGAAGGTGCTCGCCCGTTGGCCGGACTGGTGCAACACGAACAGCGCCGCGTGCAGCCCGGCGACCACGACCGCGGGGGCATCGCACAGCACGGCGTGAACGGCCGAACGGATCGCCGGCCGGGCGGCAGCCGCGCGAGCGGTCGGCCGGGCGACGTCCAGGACGGTCAGCGGGACGATGAGGAAGAGCGCGGGCAGCGAGAACAGCGCGAGGACACCGACGGCGAACCGGCTCCACAGCAGCGCTCGGGTGGTGGGAGCGGCCCGCGTCCACAGCATGACCACGGCCACCGCGCAGGCCGCGTCGAGGGTGTACGGCTTGACCTGGGAGGCGAGGTCGACGACGGTGCCGGCGAGGGTGACCGTCAGCGCCGCGGCGAACGCCGCCGCGCGGCCGGTCAGTCGGCGGCCCAGCAGCCAGGTGCCGGCGGCGAGCGTGACGAGGGGAACCGCGGACGGCAGCCGCAGGGCCCAGGCATGCCACCCGAACACGTCACCGCAAACCCGGAGCAGCCCCATCGAGCCGATCGCGGACGGGGTGTTCGCCACCGAGAGCTCCGACCAGAAGGTCCCGGCCGGCTCGGCGACGAAGTGCGGGCGCCACAGCTCGTCGTACCAGAGCGGCTGACGGAAACGCTCCCAGAGCACCGCCTGGACCACGACCGCCAACAGGCTGACCGTGACCAGCGCCAGTACGTCCCCCGCGCCGCGCGGCCCGATTGTTTCACGTGTGTCCGGCGCCGGCCGGCCGGTCGGTTCCACTGACCGGCTCGGCCAGTACACGCGCGTCCTCCACCCGGTTGTCCACAGGTTCTGTCCACAGGGTGCCGTCCCTTGTGGACATCGCCTGCGCGGCGCCGTCCGGCAAAGCGGGACGAGACGCTCAGGTCCGAGCGTAGGCGGTCAGGAAACGGTCGATCCGACCGACCGCGTCGGTCAGGTCGTCGACGCAGGGCAGGGTCACCAGCCGGACGTGGTCGGGCCGCGGCCAGTTGAACCCGGTGCCCTGCACCAGCAGGATCCGCTCGGCCCGCAGCAGGTCGAGCACGAAGCTCTCGTCGTCGTCGATCGGGTGGACCTCGGGGTCGATGCGGGGGAACGCGTACAGCGCGCCGCGCGGGGGCACGCACGAGACCCCGGGGATGTCGTTGAGCAGCTTCACCACCGTGTCGCGCTGCTCCAGCAGCCGGCCGCCGGGCAGGACGAGATCGCCGGCGCCGCCGCCCTCGGCGAGCGCCGCCTGGAGCGCGAACTGGCCGGGCACGTTCGCGCACAGGCGCATGTTCGCCAGGACGTTCAGGCCCTCGATGTAGCTGGACGCGTGCTGGCGCGGCCCGGAGAGGGTCATCCACCCGGAGCGGAAGCCCGCCAGCCGGTAGGCCTTCGACAGCCCGTTGAACGTGACGCAGAACAGGTCGGGGGCGAGCGCGGCGGGCGAGTGGTGCTCCGCGCCGTCGTAGAGGATGCGATCGTAGATCTCGTCGGAGAACAGCATCAGGTTGTGCCGACGGGCGACCTCGATGAGCTCCTCGAGCACCGGCCGGTCGTAGACGGCGCCGGTCGGGTTGTTCGGGTTGATGATCACGATCGCGCGGGTGCGTGGGGTGATCTTGCGGATGATGTCGTCGAGGTCGGGATTCCAGCCGGCGGACTCGTCGCACAGGTAGTGCACCGGCCGCCCGCCGGTGAGGCTGACCACCGCCGTCCACAACGGGTAGTCGGGGGCGGGCAGGAGCACCTCGTCGCCGTTGTTCAGCAGCGCCTGCAACGACATCATGATCAGCTCGGAGACGCCGTTGCCGAGGTAGACGTCGTCGGGGGTGACGCTGGTCATCCCCTTGCCGGCCGCGTAGCGCACGACGGCCTCGCGGGCGGGGAGCAGGCCCTTGGAGTCGCTGTAGCCCTGTGCCGCCGCGAGGTTCTCGACCACGGCGGCGAGCACCGAAGGCGGCGCGGAGAAGCCGAACGGGGCGGGGTTGCCGATGTTCAGCTTCAGCACGCGCTGGCCTGCGGCCTCCAGCCGGGTCGCCTCGTCGAGGACGGGACCTCGGACGTCGTAGCAGACGTCGGCGAGCTTGTCGGACTGGGCGAACTCCATAGTGCCCAGGGTAGATGCCGTGTCGACTGGATTTCCCGCCCCCGTGTGCCGTGGGCGTGGCCTCACCCGCGGTGGGTGGCCGCGGCGATCCGCGCCGCCGGCGTCCCGGACAGCCCGCCCCGGGGCGCCAGGACGAGGGAGAGCACCAGGGCCGCGGCCAGCGTCAGCACGATCGCCCCGCCGGCGGCGATGTCCCACTGCTCGCTGACGGCGAGCCCGACCACACCGCAGACCACGGCCACCGCGATCGAGACCGCGGTCATCGTCGATGTGCGCGAGCACCACAGCCGGGCGGTGGCGGCCGGGCCGACGACCAGCGCGACGGCCATGATCGTGCCCACCGCGGGCAGCGAGGTGACGACCGCCGCCTCGACGAGCAGCAGCAGGACGAGCCCGAGCCCCCGGGACGGGTACCCGGCCGCGGTGAGCGCGGTGGGGTCGAACGCCCCGAGCAGCAGCTCCTTGCGCAGGGTCACGAGCGCGGCGAGCACCACGACCGCCGTCACACCGCTGACGACCAGGTCGCTCTCCTGGACGGTCAGCACCGAGCCCACCAGGAAGGCGCTCAGGTCACGGTTCGACCCGTCCCGGGCGGACATCAGCGCGACGCCGAGCGCGAACCCGCCGGAGAGCACGACGCCGGTCACGGTGCTCACGTCCCGCCCGCCGGTGCCCGCGCGCCGCGCGCCGCCGCCCGAGCCGGCACCGCCCGAGCCGCCGCCACCCCGGCCCGCGCCACCGCCACCGCCGGCGGCCGAGTGCCCCGGGGTGCCGGTGAGCAGGGCGACCGCGCTCACCACCAGCACGCCGAACAGCCCGGCGCCCAGCACGAGGTTCATCCCGATCAGGGAGGCGATCACCACGCCCGGGAAGGTCGCGTGGGTCATCGCCATGGTGAGGAAGCTGAGCCGGCGCAGCACGACGTGTACGCCGACGGCGCCGCACAGCGTCCCGACGATCAGTACCTCGATCAGGGCCCGCCGGGTGTAGCCGTCGCCCAGCGACTCGAACAGCGCCATCAGGTCGCCCCGCCCGACGACACGGGCCGCCGCCGCCGGCTCTCCCGGGGCCGGGAACGCGCGGCGCGCGACCGGCGCGGCAGCATGGCGACGAGCAGCGCCAGCGCGTAGATCGCGACCAGCGCCAGGACGACCGACGCGCCGGCGGCGAGCCGGATCTCGTGGCGCACCGACGCCTCGTAGCTGGCGACCAGGCCGAGCCAGCCGCCGAGGACCCCGAGCCCGATCGAGGCCAGCACGATGACCACCAGCCGGTCGCTGAGCAGCCGGGCGGCCGCCGCCGGGATCACGATCAGGGCGATGACCAGCACCGTCCCGACGGCGCGGACGGCGGCGACGACGACGAGCGCGATCACCAGGTTGAGGACCAGGTCCAGCAGCCACACCGGGTACCCGGCCGCGCGCGCCCCCTCCGGGTCGAACGCCCGCAGCAGCAGCTCCTTGTGGATCAGTGCGAGCACCGCGAGGGCCACGGCGGCGGTCACCGCGGTCACGGTGATGTCGGTGGAGTCGACGGTCAGCAGCCGTCCGAACAGGAAGGCGGTGAGATCCGAGGTGTAGGACTCCCGGCGCGAGACCAGCACGACGCCGACGGCGAAACAGCCGGTGAGCAGCATCGCCATCGCCGCGTCCTCGGTGACCCGCCGGGTGGAGACCAACGCGGTGAACCCGGCGGCACCCGCGACGGCGACGAGCAGCGCCCCCGGCACGATGCCGGAGTCGCCGGCGATCAGGAAGCCGACCACGACGCCCGGGAAGACGGCGTGGGTGAGCGCGTCGGTGAGGAAGGCCAGCCGGCGCAGCAGGACGAGGACGCCGACCACGGCGCTCAGCGTCCCGAGCAGCAGCACCTCGAGCAGCGCCCGGTACATGAACGGCCGCTCGAACGGCGTGATCAGGAGATCGCCGGGCGTGCTCACGGCCTGGTCACGAGCGGGTGACGACGACGCCCCGGCCGTCGATCTCCAGCGCGGCACCGCCGTAGGCGGCCCGCAGGGGCTGCGCGGTGAGCGCCTCGGCGGGCGGCCCGAACGCGATCTGCCGACCGCTGAGCAGGCACACCTCGTCGCTGATGAGCTGCGCCAGGGCCAGGTCGTGGGTGGAGACGACGACAGCCGTGCCGGTGGCGGTCAGCGTGCCGAGCGCGGCGAGCAGGGCGTCCTGCGAGACGACGTCCACGCCGTTGAACGGCTCGTCGAGCAGCAGCAGCCGGGGCTGGGCGGCGATGGCGCGGGCCAGCAGCACCCGCTGGCGCTGGCCGCCGGAGAGCGTGCCGAAGCGGTCCCGGGCCCGGTGGGCCAGTCCGACGGCCTCCAGCGCGGCCTGGGCCGCGGCCCGGTCGGCGCGGCCGGGCCGGCGGATCCAGCCGATCCCGCGGTAGCGGCCCATCAGCACGACCTGGCCGACCGAGATCGGGAAGTCCGGGTCGAGTGTGTCCGCCTGTGGCACGTAGGCGACCTCCCGGCGGGCGGCGCCCGGGGGACGGCCGAGCACCGTGATCAGGCCGTCGACCACGGGTACCAGGCCGAGCAGCGCCTTGATCAGCGTCGACTTGCCCGCGCCGTTGGGCCCGATGAGGGCCAGCGTCCGGCCGGGGTGCAGCACGCCGTGCACGCCGTGCAGCACCGGCACCCGGCCGTAGGCGATGCTCGCGTGCTCCAGCGACAGCGCGGCGGGAACGGCCCCGGTCCTGACTCCGGCTCCGGCTCGGCCGCCGCCCTCGGTCTCGGCCGGGATCGCGGTGCCGACCTGACCGGGGAGCGCGATCGCGGCGGCCGCGTCGGCCGCCAGTGCTGTCGCCACCGCCGCCACCGGCGCCGCGGTCGTCGGTACCGCCACCGGCGAGGACGCCGAGGCTCCGTCCGGCCCGTCCGGCGCGGTCAGGCACGCGGCCTGAGCGTTACCGGTCATGATCGACCACCGGTCCATCCTGTAGATCCTGGTTGTGGGTCCTGTCTCACCGGAGGGCGTCGACGATGGTATCCGTGTTGTGCCGCTCGGCTTCGAGGTAGGTGGCACCATCAGACCCCGCCGGGCCCAGCGTGTCGGCGTAGAGCGCGCCCTCGCCGGCGACGACGCGGACGCCCGCCTCGCGGCCGATGGTCTGCGCCGTCCGCGGCGGCAGGGACGACTCGGAGAACACCGCCACGACGTGGGACGCCCGGATCCGGCTGACGATGTCGTCGATCGCCCGGCCGGAGAGCTCGGCGGACGTGTCGAAGCTCGGGATGATCGAGCCGACGAACTCCAGGCCGTACCGGTCTACGTAGTAGCCGAACGAGTCGTGGTTGGTGACCAGCTTGCGCCGGTCCGCCGGGATGGTGTCGATCTTCCGCTGGTTCTCCCGGTCGAGCTCGTCCAGCCGGGTCGTGTAACCGGCGAGGTTGGCGCGGTAGGTGGCGGAGCTCTCCGGATCGGCCGCCGCGAGCCCCTTCTCGACGTTCGTGACCATGATCTTCGCGTTGCGCGGGTCGTGCCAGATGTGCGGGTCGCCCCCGGCGTGCTGGCCCTCGCCGGTGTGGTCCGCCTCCCCTTCGGGCGCGCCCCGGACGGCGACCCCGTCGGCCATCACGACCTCGACGCCGTCGAAGCCGCTGGCCGAGATCGCGTCGTCGAGCCAGCTCTCCAGCCCGACGCCGTTCTCGATCAGGACGTCCGCGGAGCCGATCGCCTCCAGGTCGGCCGGTGAGGGCTCGTAGTCGTGCGGATCGACACCCGGCCGCAGGATCTGCCGGACCTCGATGTCGGCGCCGCCGATGACGCGGGCGAAATCCGCCGCGTAGGTGGTCGTCGCGACCACCCGTGGTGCCGAACCGTCCGTGCCGGCGCCGGAACCCCCGCCCGAGCCGCCGCAGGCCGCCAGGGTGGCGGCGAGTGCCGCCGCGGTGAGCAGGGCGGCGGCGGGGCGGCGGGGCGGGGGCGACATGAGGAAAATGAAAACGGTTGTCGATCCGGATGTCAAATCGGACCGGAAATCGGACCGGCCTGGTCCGGACGGACGGATGGACGGCGTCCCGGTCAGCCGGCCGGGAAACTGATCTGGACCCGCCGGTTCAGCGCCCGCCCGGCGGCGTCGTCGGACCCGTCGGGCCGGGTGTTCGGGGCGACGGGGTCCGCCGCGCCGCGGCCCGTCGCCGAGACCCGCGTCCCGCCCGGCACGGCCGGGCGGAGCAGATCCGCGACCGCGTCCGCCCGGCGCTGCGAGAGGATCACGTTGTAGGCCGGGGTGCCGAGACTGTCGGTGTGCCCGAGCACCGTGACCGTCCTGGTGCCGGGGCCGATCCGGCTGGCGATCCGGGCGATCTCCGTGCGCGCGGCCTCGGTCGTGTCGTCGGAGTCGAAGGCGAACAGGACGTCCGCGCTGACCGTGACGGTGACCCGGTCGCCGGACCGTTCCTCGGTGACCAGCGGGAGCACGGAGTCCGCCGGGTCGATGGTGAGGACCGAGCCGGCGGCGTCGAGCGGGCGCACCGAGCGGGTGATCTCCCCGGCGGGCACGTCACCCGGCGGCGGTGCGCTCGGTGGCGGCGTGCTCGGCGCGCCCAGGGCGCCGGGGCTCGCCGCCCCGGCCAGCGCGCAGAGCGCCGCGGTGACCAGCACCAGCCGGGCGGCCCGGCCCACGGCCGCGCTCAACGTGTGATCGCGGCGTCGTCGACGATCACCCGGTCGTTGAGGTAGACGTCCACGGTGGTGACGTCGGCGGGCGGCGCGGCGAAGGTGAACGAGCCGGCGACGGGCACGTTGTTGCGGGTCCGGGTGGTTCCCGAGGCGGCGCCCAGCGCCACTCCGGCGCTGTCCCGCACGACGGTGTAGCGGCGCAGGTTCAGGGCGTCGACCAGGGTGACCGCGGCGTCGCGCTTGCCGGCCATGTCGTAGAGCGTGATGCCGGTGCCCGGGTCCCGGGCGTACCGGGGTGTGAAGAGCAGATCGAGGCGGGCCAGCTGGCCGTCGACGCGCAGGGCGACGAAACCGACCTCGATGTCGCCGTCGGCCCCCTGGAAGCGGGTGGTGCGGCTCGCCTGCGGCGTTCCCGCGGCCGGTGCTCCCGAGGAGCTCGCGCCCTGGCCGGTGCCCGCCGTGCCGCTCGCCGGGGCCGGCGCGGGCGCGTCGTCGTCGCCGGAGCCCGAGCAGCCCGCGACGGCCAGGCAGGCGACGAGCAGGCCGCCGACCAACGCGGACGTCCTCCGCGGGCGCGGACCACCGGTGCCACGGATCGAGCCCGGCCGAGCGGGCGACGCGGGCACAGCCGACGCGGGCGCGGTCGCCGCCGGGACGGTCGACGCGGGCCCGGCCGCTGGCGGGACGGTCGGCGGTGCCGGGACGGGCGGGGGCAGGTGGGGCATCGGACCTCCGGGCGGGAGGGTCAGGGGAGTCCGCTGCCGATTATGATCCCCGCCCGCCGGGCCTGGGGGCCGGTACGGACACCGCCCGCGCCCAATCCGCCACCCGTGGGTCGAACGGCGAGAGAACCCGCGATCCGCCGACACGCGCCGCCGGGACGACCGCCGCCAGAACCGCCGCCGGACCGACCGCCGCCGGGGCCGGAGCCGCGGCGGTGTCCGGCACCCCGGGCCCGTCGGCGGGGCGGGGCCCGTCGGCGGTCGGTCCCGGTGCGTCCGCGCGGCTCATTCGGCGGTCCCGTGCTCCGCCTCTTCCAGCAGGAGACGCAGCTCGTGCCCGAGCGAGCGGGGCTCGGCCAGCGGTGACCGGAACAGCACCCGGACGGCGTCGGCGCCCTCCGGGCCGATCCGCCACATGTCCAGGCCGGCCCGGTCGAGCGAGGCCACCGACGCGCCGATCACCTCGTCGGGGCGGACGCCGCCGGCCGCCGGGACGCCGCCGGCCGCCGGGACGCCACGCGCGGCGAGCTGGCGCATCTGGGCGGCGTGGGCCTTGTTGAGGTGCTCGATCAGGTCCGGGGCGTAGGCCGTCACGAGGTCGGGCTCGGCGAGGGCGTACGAGGTGATCTCGACGCGGCGGGCCGGCCCGAGCGACGACCAGCGCCCGCCCGGGCGGGCCGCCGCGTCGCGGCGCGCTCCCCGCGCCCGGCGGGCGATCCGGGCCCGCCGGGGGGCCGGCGCCTGCGCGACCTCGGTGCCCGCCGTCAGTTCCGGGCCCGCCTCCTCCGCGCCGGGAACCGGTTCCGGGCCCGCGGCCGACCCGGCGCGCGCGGGCTCGGTGCCGGCCGCGCGCTCGGCCGAGGCGGCCACGGGGCTGGCGGCCGGCCGGCCGGCGCCCGGTGTCAGGGTGGCGCCGGCCGGCGCTTCGGCGCGGCCGGGCAGACAGATGAGCACCTCGTCCACGGCCACGGAGAGGACCCGCAGGTCCGAGATGTCACCGGAGGTCACCGTGATGCTGCGCCCCAGGTTGCCCAGGCGCTGGATGAGCTCGTCGGCGGTCTCCGTCGCCGAGGCCAGCACCCCGGCGAGGACCAGGCGCTCCCCGTTGTGGCCGGGCACGTCGACGCGGGCGCGGCGGCCGGAGTCGGCGCACCGCGCGGGCGGGCTGTCGGCGCCCACGAGCAGCAGGGGCTCGCCGCCGTCGTCGATGAGTCCGACCCAGCCCCGCACGTGGGCGCAGGGCAGCGTGAGCAGCGCGCAGCGGCCGCCGGCGAGGATGGTCCTCGCCTGCTCGGCCAGTACGGGCATGTCGACGTCCAAGCTTGGACTCGTCACCGGGCCTCCTCCTGTCATCAGGTAAGGCTTACTTAAGTCGGCGGGAGCCCGGTGGTCAAGCCTTTTGTCCGGTTGTGGTTCCCTGTCTCAGATCAACAGTGGTCGCGATTCCCAATGTCCGCGCAACGCGGCGCCGGAAGGGCACCGCGATCCGGTTCGCGGGCGGAGGATTCTAGGCTGTCGTGGTCGGGCAGTGTCTCGCCCCGCGAGAAGGAGGTGCCGGTGATCTTCAAGTTGGTCGGTGACGGTCGCCCGTACCCCGATCATGGTCTTGGCCAGCGGGACTGGGCCGCCATCCCGCCGCGTCAGGTGCGGCTCGACCAGCTCGTCACGACGAAACGGGTGCTGGCGCTCGACGTCCTGCTCGACGAGGACTCGACGTTCTACGGGGACCTGTTCCCGCACGTCGTGGAGTGGGGCGGGGCGCTCTACCTCGAGGACGGCCTGCACCGCGCCGTGCGCGCCGCGCTCGCGCAGCGGACGTCCATCCACGCCCGGGTGCACGTGCACACCGCGGCCCGGCCGGCGGGCCGGCTCAGCCACCAGTGACGCCGGGTCCCGGCCGGCGTCATGGCTGGCGGGTGCGGGTCGGCTCGGGCGCGGATCGGTTCAGGTGCGCGCCGGCTCAGTCGTCGGTGACCTGGTAGGTCACGTAGGTGTCCTCACCGACCTTGGCGAAGATGTAGCGCGGGCAGGCCGACCCCGACCGGTAGGCCGCGATGGGCCGCAGCACGGGTGAGCGCATGACCTGCCTGAGCCGTCCACCGGCCAGTTTGCGGGCCTGGGCCCCGGAGACGTCCGCCGTCTCCTGACGCTCGTACCAGCCACCGCAGTAGTGGACGTCGTGCGGGCGTGACGTCCAGGCCGGCGTGTGGAAGACCCAGAGCAGGTAGGCCGTGCGCATGATCAGGACCAGCAGCGCGATCGTGATCAGAGCACGGACGAGGTTCCCGGCCCGGTTCGTGGCGAGAACGGGACTCACAACTCCGGGAGCCTAGGGCAGCTACCCCCGTTCCGGGGCAAGCCGTCCCTTCCGGCCGGGGCGTGTCGCGGGCGTGCCGGGTCGCCGACGCCCCGGCTAAACGGCACAATCGGGCCCGTGGGTGGCCCCACCGACGTGCGTGGCCGCACCGGCGGGCTCGGACGGGGGCAGATCGAGGGCCGGGTTGCCGTCGAAGAACCCGTCCGGGCGCAGCTCGAAGCCGATCCGGCTGACCGGCATCACCGGCCAGTCCTCCGGGCGCACGACGTGATGCGCCCCGAAGCTGTACCAGACGACGATGTCGGTGTCGGCGACCGGCCGGTCCGCGGCCGCGTACTGCGGCAGGCCCTCGTTGCCCGCGTTCTGGTTCGGGTAGCGGCCGGCGGCGTACCGCTCCCGCTCGTCGTGCGCGGTCACCCACAGGTTGCGGGACGCGAACCGCCCGCGCGCCGCCTGGTGCGAGTCGGGATGCGCCAGCAGCGGCGCCGTGTGCCCCGGGACGAGCCGGTAGGCCACCGGACGGCCGAGCGGGCCCTCGACGCGCGGGTTGGTGATCCGCCAGAACCGCGCGACGGACGGGTCGACCTTGCGCTGGGCGTGGCGCTCCGAGTCCAGCGGCGTGTCCCGCGTCCGCCAGGCGATGCCCGTCGGGTTGTCCGGGCCGATCGGGTCGGGCACCGAGTCGATCTCGTGCACCGAGTTCGGGCCGCCGTCGAGCTCCAGGTCCAGGCGCACGTTGAAGAAGTGCTGGTGATGCGGCCCGTACAGGCCGGGCGCCACGAGCACCCCGTGCGACGGCGACTCGCCCGGCCGCACCGCCCCGGTGGAGATCACCCCGGTCAGCTTCACCTCGAACTCGATGGTGCCGTCCAGGTAGAGGTACCAGAAGTAGCCGTACTCGTAGTTGCCGACCGTGCAGATCATCGAGATCACCAGCCGGCGCATCCGCCGGACCTCGACCTGGCCGGTCCGGAAGTCGGTGTGCTTCCAGGCGATCCCGGTGTCCTCCTCGTGCAGGCACACCGCGTTCGGGATCGGCACCGGGTTGCCGTCGGAGTCGTTCACGACCGCGTCGAGGTACCGGATGTCGCCGAGGCAGTCACAGCCGAGCCGCAGCGAGTTGGCCGTCACCCCGACCCCGTACTCGCCCATGTCGAAGACGTTCTTCACCCGGTGCGTCGGCGCCGGGTCGCCGTACGGGACGAACATCTCCGACACCGAGGCGCGCTGCAGGATCGGTCGCCGCCGGCCCCGGTCGGTGTAGGCGACCTGGTGCAGGACGAGGCCCTCCCGCGGGGTGAACCCGACGCGCAGGTCCCACTTCTGCCACCGCACCGCGTACCCGTCCACGGTGAAGCTGGCGCCGCGCGGCTGGGTGACCTCGAGCGGGCGCAGCTCGTCGCGCAGCCGGTCGAACGCGGGGACGTTCGCCGGGTCGGCCGTCATCAGTGCCGGCGCGTAGTTCCCGGGGCGCGGCGGCAGCGGCACCGGGCCGTCCGGGCCCTGGCCGTGGTCGGTCACCTCGACGACGGCCATCGCCTCCAGGTCGACGACGACCTGCAGGCCCTCCACCGGCCGGGCGTAGCCGTTCTCGCCGGGCCCGGAGCGGACGAACGTCACCGGGCGCGCGATGCGCCGCCGGGCGGGGTCGTCCTCCCGCCCGGTGTAGCCCGCGGACCACGGGTCGATCATCGCCAGCGAGAAGTCGGTGACCCCGCGCCGGCGCATCGCCGCCTGCCAGCCCGGGTCGGCGCGGACGACGTCCTCGCAGGCCAGGAACTCCTCCATCATCATCGCCGCCTGCACGCCGGGGACGGCGTACATCTCCACCACCGTCCCGGCGGACAGCGACACGACGGCCTCGTGGGTCAGCCGCGCCCCGCGCTCGTGCAGGACGCAGAACGCCTGCCGGTCCGGCGCGGCCAGCTCGTCGTCGGCGTCCCGCTCGGCCTCGCGTGACACGAGGGCGGCCTTTGGTGGCTCGTTCAGCTCGATGGAAACGAAACGAAACTCCGGCCCGAGGTTCTCGCCGGCCCGCAGGATCGCGGCGGCCCGGCCGATCTCGGCGGCCGACAGCGGTTCGAGGGGATGCGCCGGCCGCGCCGGGGTCGTCCCGGGCTCCGGGGACGCGCTGACCGTCATGGCGACCTCCACCAACATCTCGGGTGCGTGACCCGGCGCGCAGGGACTGGGCCACCCAAAAGTAGAGGTCGCCGAGCGCGGGCCGGCAGCGGCCCGTTCGCCGGTTTCGCCGGTTTCGCCGGTTTCGCCGGCGTCCGGCCGGCCGGACGCCGGCGGCCTTGGGCTGAGCCCGGTCAGGACTCCCGGAGGCCGGAGGTCAGGACTCCCGGAGGTAGGTGAGGACGGCGAGGACCCGGCGGTGGTCCGTCCCGGAGGACTCCAGCCCCAGCTTGGCGAAGACGTTCGAGATGTGCTTCTCCACCGCCCCGGCGCTGACCACGAGCGCCGCGGCGATGGCCGTGTTCGACCGGCCCTCGGCCATCAGCCCCAGCACCTCGCGCTCGCGCGGGGTGAGCGTGGCCATCGGATCGTTGCGGCGGCTGCGCACCAGCAGTTGCGCGACCACCTCGGGATCCATCACCGTGCCGCCGGCGGCGACGCGGCGCACCGCCTCGACGAACTCGCGGACGTCCGCGACCCGGTCCTTGAGGAGGTAGCCGACCGCGCCCGCACCGTCGGCGAGCAGCTCGCTGGCGTACTGCTTCTCCACGTACTGGCTCAGGACGAGCACCGGCGTGCCGGGCACCTTGTCCCGCGCGGAGATCGCGGCCCGCAGCCCCTCGTCCCGGTGCGACGGCGGCATCCGCACGTCCACCACCGAGACGTCGGGCCGGTGCTCGACGATCGCGGTGACCAGGCCGGGGCCGTCCCCGACCGTGGCGACCACCTCGCAGCCGGCGTCGGTCAGCAGGCGTCGGATCCCCTCGCGCAGCAGCACGGAGTCCTCCGCGATCACGACCCGCACAGCACGTCCTCCTCGCGTCCGTCCGGCGGCGTGAGCGGGTCCCCGGGGCGCAGGATCGCCTCGGTCAGCACGGTGACGTAGACCCCGCAGTCGGTATGTCCGTAGTTGCTGGAGAGTTCCTTGAGTATCCGGATGTCACGGATCCCCGTCTCGGGATTCACCGTCGTCGCCGCGCAGCGTGGCGTCCGGGCGAGAACGCGGGCACGAGCGGCGCCGAGACCGAGCTCCAGGCCGGCCCAACCGAGCTCCGCCCACGGCGCGATCCCGTCGATGTAGACGTTCGCCCGGAACCGCAGCGGGTCGACGGGCTCGCCGACCCGCTCCGCGAGATCCCGGACGGAGGCGAGATTGATCACTGAGACGGCGTGCATGAAGGTGTCCCCGTGGCCGCCCGTGTCGGTGAAACGGTGCCGCCCGCGGGCCGCGACGAGCCGCGGCCGGCCGCCGAGCCGGGGCCCGAGCACCGTGAGGACGTAGTCCTCCAGCTCGGCCCGCCCGGCCGGGGTGTTCAGGTCGACCCGGCGCACGTCACCGGGCCCGTCCCCGGCGCGCGCCGCCGGCTCACCCAGGCCGAAGGCCAGCGTCCCGGACGCCGGGTCGAACGACGTGCGGATCCGCGCGAGCGCCTCGTCCTTCTGGAGCATGACGAAACGGCTCTTGGGCAGGACCTCGGGGTCGTCCTCGTCGAACATCGTGTCCGGGCGGGCGAGCGCGAACACGCGGTCACCGGGGACGCCGTCACCCGGATGGAGCGGCACCTCCGGGAGGGCCTCGGGGGTCATCCCCTTCACCAAGTACCGGAAGAGCCGGACGACGCGACCCACCGCGGGGCTCGCGGTCGCGCCTGCCTCGCTGCTGGCGTCCATACCTTCCCATCGCCGATGCCGGTGGACGGATCCCCGACGGTGCCGGGCCGAATCCGTCGGTGCCGGGTGAAACCGTCTCGCCATGTTCCGCGCGACCGTACGCTCAGACCGCCATGGTCAGCGCCCGGATCACCGTCAGTGCCCGGATCACCGTCAGCGCCCGGACCACCCCTCGGGCCACCTCCCGGCCGGCGCGCCTCGTGCCCGCCCCGGCCCGGGGCACGGGGGCGGCCCTGCTCGCGTCCCTGCTCGGCGCGCTGTGGCTGGTCGCGTTCGCCAGCCCCGCGTCCGCGCACACCGTCGGCGGGGCCGGCCCGACGAACTACCACACCACGCTCACCGGGGACCCGGCCGTTCCCGGTGTGCGGCTGAGCGTCGTCGAGAACGGGAACCGGGTGCGGCTGTCGGCCACCGCGGGCTTCCCCATCCTCGTCGAGGGATACGAAAAGGAACCCTACCTACGCCTCGACACCCGCGGAGTGTGGGAGAACCGGCGTTCCTCGGCCACCTACCTCAACGCCAGCCGCACCGGCGACGACCCCGGCCCGGCCGACGTGGTCGACCCGGCGGCCCCGCCGGAGTGGGCGCTGGTCTCCGCGGCGCGGGGCGGCCAGGTCGTGGCCTTCTGGCACGACCACCGGGTCCACTGGATGGGGTCGGCGGACCCGCCCGCGGTGCGCGCGGAACCGGACCGGCGGCACCGCGTCGAGGACTGGTCCGTCCCGCTCACGGTCGACGGGCGGCCGGCCGTCTACACGGGGACGCTCGACTGGATCCCCGGCCCGTCGCCGTGGCCGTGGGTGGCGGCCACGGTCGCGGTGCTGGCCGGCACCGCCGCGCTCGGCCTCCTGCGGCGGGCGCGGTGGCCGGTCGCCGCCGCGCTGGCCGCTCTGGCGGCGGTCGACGCGACGCACTCCGCCCTGGTCGCGGCGGCGAACGCGGACGGTCGCCTCGACGCCTTCGTCTGGGGCAACGCCATGCAGATCGCCGTCTGGGCGGGCGCGCTGGCCGGCACGGTCCTCATCCTCCGGCGCTCGCCGACGGGCCTCTACCTGGCCGTGAGCGCCGGCCTGCTGCTCGCCGTGCTCGGCGGCCTGCCCGACCTCGGGGTGTTCGTCCGCTCGGGCACGCCGGTGGTCGGCCCGGTGCCCGTCGTCCGGGTGCTCACCGCGGTGACGCTGGGCGCCGGGGTGGGGCTGGGGCTCGCCGCGTGGCTGACCCTGCGGCGCCAGCCCGAGATATCCGATTCGTCCGAGGTGTCGGGCGTGCCGGGGGTATCAGGGCTGTCCGTCCCCTGACAGGGAATGTGGTCCTTGAGGCCGACGACGTCCCCGCGTGGCAGGCTTGCTGACTGTGACAGGAACGCCAGGGACTGGCCGGCTCGCGAGAGCGGCCGTCTTCGGCGTCTCCTCGGCCTGCCTGGCGCTCGCGGCGCACGTCGCCGTGGGCGGGGAACGCCCGTCCACGCTGCTGGTCGCGGCCGGCGCCGGCCTGCTCACCCGGGTCTCCTACGGCCTGGCCGACCGGGAGCGCGCGCTGGGGCAGGTCCTCGGGGCCGTCCTGGCCGCGCAGGCCGCGCTGCACACCGCCTTCGTGCTCGCGACGCACCACACCCCGGGAACGGGCGGGGCCGGCTCGGCGCCGACCGCGGTGTCGGTGGTGGGGCCGGGGGTGGGCGACCACCTGGTGGCCTCCCTGTTTCCCGGCGCGTGGATGGTCGCCGGGCACGTGTGCGCCGCGTCGTGCGTGGCCGTGCTGCTGCACCGGTGCGAGCGGCGCCTGTGGTCCACCGCGGCGCTGCGGGTGGCGGTGGAACACGCCGTCACCACCGTGGCGCGGACGACGTCCAACGTGCTCGCCCGGGTGCGGGCCGCGGGCCGCCTCGGGTCGCTCGTCGTCGCGGCGCGGCCGCGGGTCGCCGTCGCGCCGGTGACCTCGATGCCGGGGCGGGTCGCCGGCGGCGGGGCCGGTCCGGGGATCCGCTGGCACGCCCATGTCCTCCTGCTCGGAGCCGACGCCGCGCGGCGCGGGCCGCCGACCCGTCCACCGGGGTCGAGTCCGCGACCGGCGTTCTGAGACCGGCGTTCTGACAGCGCACGGCGGAGACCGGTAGGCACGCGTCCGGAAAGGCCGCGTCGCGGGTGTGTCCGCCGTTTCGCGGTGGTGCCGCCTGCCGTGCCGCGACGACCCCGGTGTTCGGGTCAGCAAATCCGATCACCGACGGAAGGCCCGACGGGCCTTCGAGGAGGACTTCGATGTCCCGCACCATCCGCACAGCCCGGCTCCGCCGTGGGGTCCTGTGCGCGCTCGCCGCCGCGGCGGGCACCATCGCGCTCGCCGTGCCGGCGTCCGCGCATGTCACCGTGTCTCCGGCCGAGGCGGCCGCGGGCGGCTACACGACCCTGTCGTTCAAGGTGCCGACCGAGAGCGACACGGCGTCCACCACCGGGATCGACGTGCAGTTCCCGACCGACAACCCGATCGCGTCGGTCACCGTCCAGCCCAAGCCCGGCTGGACGTACAAGGTCACCAAGGGCGCGCCGCCGACCCCGCTCACCGTGCACGGCAGCCAGGTCAGCGAGATCGTCACCCGGGTCACCTGGACAGCGCAGGACGGCGGCGGCGTCAAGCCGGGCGAGTTCGACACCTTCAACGTCTCGGCCGGCCCGCTGCCGGAGAACGGCGACCAGGTCGTCTTCAAGACCCTGCAGACCTACTCGGACGGCGAGGTCGTCCGCTGGGTCGACGTCGCGGCGGCGGGCGCCGCCGAGCCGGAGCATCCGGCGCCGACGGTCACGCTGACCGCGGCGGTGGCCGGCGACGACGACGGTGACGGCGACGACACCGCCAGCGGTGCCGGCTCCGGCACCGAGCAGGCCGCGGCCGCCACGGAATCGGACTCCACGTCGGACGGCACGGCGCGCGCGCTCGGGATCACCGGGCTCGTGCTGGGAGTCCTCGGGCTGGCCGCCGGGGCCTTCGCACTGATCACGACCCGCCGGCGGGCCTGACCCCGCGGGGTGCCTCCCACCGGCCGGTGGGAGGCACCCCGCACTCGCCGTACACCCTGGGCGGAACACCACCGGGAACGGAACATCATGACCGGATCCGAACGACGGGGCTCTGAGCGTGGCGCCGGCCGCCGGCGCGCCGGCGAGCCCTCCCGCCGCCACGGTGGCGAGTCCTCCCGTCGCGTGGGCGGGTCCTCCCGCCGCCATGTCGGCGCACGCAGAGCGCTGGCGGTCTGCGCGCTGGCCGCCGTCGCCGTGCTGGGCATGGCGCTGCCCGCGTCGGCGCACGCGGTGCTCACCGGCAGCGATCCCGTTGGCGGGGCGGCCCTCGACACCGCTCCCGCCCAGGTGACCCTGACGTTCAGCGAGTCCGTCTCGGTCAAGTCCGACTCGATCCGGGTCCTGGACACCACCGGCGCCCGCGCAGACCAGGGCGGCGCGCACGGCGGCGCGGCGGCGTCGCAGGCGACCGTCGCGCTGCGCTCCGGGCTCGGACCAGGCACGTACGTGGTGAGCTGGCGGGTCGTCTCGGCCGACAGCCATCCGGTCGGCGGCGCCTTCGCGTTCGGGGTCGGCGGCCCGCCGGACGCCGGCGCGGCGGCCGCGCTGCCCTCCGGCGGCGGCGGGTCGCGGGTGGTCGGGGTGGCCCTGGGCACGGCGCGGTTCATCGCGTTCGCCGGCGCCGCGCTGCTGATCGGCGCCACCTTCTTCGTGGCCGTGCTGTGGCCCGCCGGGGCGCGCCGCCCCGGCCCAGCCCGGCTGATCATCGCCGGCTGGCTGCTCAGCATCGTGGGCGCGGTCGGGATGCTTCTCTTCCAGGGCCCCTACACGGCCGGGTCCGGCATCTCCGGCGTCTTCCGCGGTGACCCGCTGGCCACCACCCTGGACGGCCGTTACGGCCAGCTCCTGGCGATCCGCGTGCTGGCGCTGCTGCTGGCCGTTCCGCTCCTGCGCCGGCTGCGCGACCCGGAACTGACCGAACCGGGCGATGACGGCGCCCGCCACCCGGCCGGGGCCGGCCGCCGGGGACTCGTGGAGCTCGCCGGCCTCGGCCTGGCGCTCGTGATGACCATGGCGATGATCGGCCACGCCAGCGCGGGGGACATGGTCTGGCTGGCGACGGCCAGCCTGACCGTGCACATCGCGGCCATGGCGATCTGGCTGGGCGGGCTGTGCGTGCTCGGCCTGAGCCTGCTCGGCTGGTCCGGGAAGGGCGAGGGCATCGCCGCCGCCGTCCCCGCCGTTGTCGTCGGCGGCCGTGGCACGAGTGTCGGCAGCGGCGGCGAGAACGACACTGACACCGGCGGTGCGAGCGTCGAGGGCGAGCCGGTGCCGCCCGAGCAGGCGGTCGAACTGGCCCGGGTCCTGCCCCGCTGGTCGACGACGGCGACCATCGCGATCGCCCTGATCGTCCTGACCGGAGCCTTCCAGACCTGGCGGGAGATCGGCGAGTTCGGCGCGCTGTTCGACACGACCTACGGCCGGCTGCTCCTCTACAAGCTCTGGTTCGTCCTCGGCGTGCTCGGGCTGGGGTTCCTCGCCAGGCGTTGGGTGCGCCGGCACTACCACCCCGAACCGGGGCCGCGGGTCACCTCGATCGCGCTCACCGGGCTGCGCCGGGGCGTGCTGTTCGAGGTCCTGATCGGTGCCGTGGTCCTGGCGGTGACCGCGATCCTGGTGAACACCATCCCGGGCCGCGACTCCTACGCCCCGCCGTTCACGAGGACGACCGTCGCCGGCCCGCTCACCGTGGACATCGACGTCTCGCCCACCCGCACCGGCGCCCAGACGATGCACGTCTACACCTACGACCCGCAGGGCCGGCCGCAGCGGCTGGTCGAGGCCAGCGGTGAGCTGAGTCTGCCCTCGGCGGGCGTCGGCCCGCTGGAGGTCCCTCTGGTGGAGGTCACCGACGGCCACGCCGTGGCCGAGGGAGTGGGCGTGCCACTGCCGGGCCGGTGGCAGCTGCGCTTCACCCTCCGCGTCAACGACTTCGACCAGTACGTGACGACGGTCTTCTACGACGTCCGCTGAGCTCCGCCGGAGCTCGCCCCGGAGGGAGTCGCCCGGCTCAGACCTGATCCGGTCAGCTCTGAGCTGACCGGATCCAGGCCGGGGGCCGGGGGGATCAGACCGGGATCGGGTTCTGCGCGTCCCGGGTGCCCGGTGGGAGCCGCTGGTCACCGGCCGGGGGTGGGGTCGTCGCCGGCGGGGCCGGGGCCTCGGTGGCCGGCGGCGCCGGAGCGGTGCTCGGCGGCGGGGCGGGCTCGGTGGTCGTCGCCGGCGGCGGTGTCGTGGGAGCCTCGCCGTCCGGCGGCGGCGGTGTCGTCGGGGTGTCCGTGGCCGGCGGCGGCGTGGTGGTGGCCGGGGGCGGCGTCGTCGGACCGGTGGTCGTGGTGGGACCGGTCGTCGTGGGCGGGGTCGCGGGCGGGGTCGTCGCCGGCGGCGCGGGCGCGTCCGTCGTGGGTGGCGGCGGTGTGCTCGGGGCCGGCGCGGGCGGCGCGGGCGGCGCCGCGGGCTGGTCGCCGGTGTTGACCTCGCGGACGACCTGGCCGGGCCGGGACACGCCGGGTCGGCTCGTGTAGGCGCCCGCGACGGTCGGCACCACGGTGGGCGCGGGCACCTCGGACGCGATCGGCGGCCGGGCGATCGTCGGCAGGGGGCCGGGGGGCGCCGAGGGGGCGATCGCGACGATGCCGGGGCCGCCGTCGGCGACCAGCTCGGCCTCGCCCGCCGGCCAGGAGATGACGGCGGTGAGCCCGGCGACGGCGACGACCAGGGCGGCGGCCACGGCGATCGCGGGCCGGGCCCGGAACTCGGCGAACCCGCCGGACCCGGCGGCGTCGCCCGGGTAGGCGCGGTCCACCGGGATCAGCGGGAGGACGTTCCCGTGTCGGTCGCGGTCGCGGTCGCGGTCACCGGCGCCGGCCGGTGCCGTGGTCTGCCCGTGCCGGTCGTCCTGACGCTGCGTGCGCAACTGCCCGGTGGACGGCGAGATGACGGTGACGGCGTCCTCGGGGGCGTAGCCGCCCGCGGCGACTCGATCGTCCGCGGCCGACGCCGGACCACGGCGGTCCTGGGTCGGGAAGGCCGAGGCGGTGAAGGCGGGGACGGCCGGGCGGACCGGGGCGGTGCCACCGGGCTGGCCCGACGCTCCGCCGGCCGCCAGGCCCGCCGCCGCGGCCAGTTCGTCGATCCCGGCGGGCCCGACTCCGGCGGGCTCGGAACCGGCGCGTTCGGCGGCTCGGCGGCTCGCCGCCGCGGCGGCCGCTCCGGCGGCGGCGGCCGCGCGGTCGAAGGTGCGCTCCAGGCCGGCCCGCAGGCTGGCCGGTGCCGGGACCACGGCGCCGTCGAGCAGCTCCTCGGGGGAGACGCCGTGCGGAACCGGGACGCTGCGCGCCTGCGGGGATCCCGACCAGGCCAGTGCGCTGCCGCGGGCGAGCTCCAGCAGCCAGGGGCGCAGCCGGGTCGGGTCGGAGAGCGGGTTGAGTCTCGTCCGCGCCACGAGGGCGAACGCGGTGCCGGCGGCCGCCCGCGCGACCGTCGGGTCGCCGAGGATCAGCAGGCACATCGAGAAGACGTCGTCGGCGTAACGGTTGTACAGGTCATCGAAAGCCTGACGATCGCCGCGTCGAACCCGCGCCACCAGGTCCGCGTCGTCGTTCATCAACTCAGCATCTCCCCGTGACGGCGTTCCTGACCTCGGCATCGAGACCAGGCTCCCAACCATCGTGGCGCCGGCCTGGTCACCGGTCAGGCGAGGTCAATAGTAGGAGGTGCGTCATCCCGTCGGGGTGAACGCCGGGAAGATTTTTTGTCGCCAGCTCGACACCACGGTCAGCTTGACGCTGATCGTGGTGTCGTATCCCACTTCGTCGGGCGTGCTGACCACCTTATATGAAGGCAGCTTCGGCGTATCCGTTCCGGCATCGCCGGTGCCGGCCCGGTCCAGGCGACTGGTGAAGAAACCGCCTGGTATTACCGAGAACCATCGTCAGTGTGGTGATCAGGAATTGGGCGGTTGTTCGAGCAGCGTGACGGTCGCGGTCTGGCTGGAGCCGCCGCGCTGGTAGGTGACTTCCACCTGGTTGCCGATCTCGTAGGACCGGACCGCGGCGATCAGCGAATCCACGTCGGTGACCGCGCGATCCCCCACTTTGGTGATGACGTCACCTTCGCGCAGGCCCGCTTTGTCCGCCGGGCCTCCGCTGACCAGGGAGCGGATCTGCGCCCCGGTACCGCTCGCGGCCGTCGACCGGGTGTTCTCGTCGGCTGTGGAGGCGCTCACACCCAGATAGGGGTGCTGGGCGGTGCCGTTGTCGACGAGCTGGCCGGCCACCTTCTCCGCGTAGTTGCCTGGTATCGCGAAACCAACCCCGATGTTTCCGGACTGCTGACTACCACCAAAGGGTGAACTACCACCGACCGTTGCGATCGCGGTGTTCACGCCGATGATCTCGCCCTTGCTGTTCACCAGCGGCCCACCCGAGTTGCCGGGGTTGATGGGCGCGTCGGTCTGGATCGCGTCCAGGACGGTGTTCTGCTGGTCCCGTACGGTCGCGTCGCCGGTGCGGACGGGGCGGTGCAGCGAGCTGACGATGCCGGAGGTGACCGTCCCGTTGAGGCCCAGCGGGCTGCCGACGGCGACGACGAGCTCCCCGACCTGCAGCGCGTCGGAGTCCCCGAACGTGGCGGCGGGCAGGCCGGTCGCGTCGATCTTGATCACGGCGAGGTCGGAGCTCGGGTCGGTCGCCTTGACCTGGGCGTCGAAGGTCCGGCCGTCCTGCATCGTGACCGTGAGGGTGCCGCCCTGCGAGGCGCCGGACACCACGTGGTTGTTCGTGAGGATGTAGCCGTCCGCGCGGATGATCGTTCCGGAACCGGTGCCCGACTCCTGGCTCGACTCCTCGGCGATCGTCACGACACTGGGCAGGATCGCCTGCGCGGCCGCGGCGACCGTGTTGTCCGCGGCCGGGGAGACACCGGCCGCGCCGCTCGACTGGCGCAGGCCGGAGGAGGAGGTCACCACCGCCGGGGAGTTGTCGTTGGCGACGAGCGCGCCGACGCCGCCGCCGATGCCGCCCGACACGAGCGCGATCGCCAGCGCGGCCGCGATCATCCGCCGCCGGCGCATGGGCGCCGGGTTGGGCTTCGCGGGGGTGAACCGCCCGTAGGGGTCGGAGCCGCCCGGCGAACCGGGTGCCTGACCACCGGGTGCCTGACCACCGGGAGTCGCTCCCGGCGGCACCGGGGCGCCCCAGCCGGGATGCCCTGGGTTCCACCACGCGCCGGACTGCTGCTGGCCCTGACCGGTGGCCGGGCCCTGACCGGTGGCCGGGCCACCCTGGTCGATCCGTTGCGTACTGTCGCCGGCGCCGGAGCGGGGATCAGCCCAGCCGGAGTTCTGGCCGTAGGGCGCGGTCGGCCGCGGACCCTGCTGCGGGCCCGACTCGTAGGACCCGCCGGGGGTGCCCGGGCCGGTCGCCGGCCCGGCCGGGTGCGGCGCCGGCGGGGGGCCCGCCGGAAAACCACCGGTCTGGTCCGGACGGCTCGCGCCGGGCCCGGGCGGCGGACCGCCGGCCGGCGGCGTGCCGGGATACTGCTGGTGTTCGACGGGATTCGACCGCGGGTCCACCGACCCCTCCGAACTGTTCGCCTCGGCCCTGGTCCGCTCCGGCGCGTTGTCGGGCGGAGCCCAAGGGGACCGGGCGTCGTGCGTGGTAGTCATGGTAGGCACTTTCCCCCGGGACCCTGAGCGATTCCTGAATTCCAACCTACGTTCCGCTTAGTCGGCGCCGCGAAGGGTGTCCGATCCAGGACATCCTGCCCGAGGCTGGGAATGGCAGCCGTCCCGCCCCCGACCTCACAGCCGGCCCGGCGGCGCGGGGCGGCCCGACCGCCGAGCTCCGGTGCGCGCCGTGGCCGGCGGCATGCCGGGCCGTCGCCGGCCCGGCGCCGGGCGCTCACCGACGCCCGGCCGCCAACAGGTCCCGGATCTCGGTCAGCAGCCGGGTCTCGTCCGTGAGCGTCGGATCGTCCAGTGGGGAGGTCTGGCCGCGCCGGCGCCGCTCATTGATCCTGCTGACCGGTGCCACCACGACAAAGTAGATCACCGCGGCGATCGAGAGGAACGCGATGAGGCTGTTCAGGAATCGACCGTAGTAGAAGACGCTGTTGTTGATCGTGAAGGTGAGCTGCGCGAAGTCCGGCTTCCCGATGATCGCGGCGATGAGCGGGGTGAAGAGGTTCGCGACCAGCGACGTGACCACCGCGGTGAAGGCGGTGCCGATCACGACGGCGACCGCGAGATCGACGACGTTCCCCCGCAGCAGGAACTCTTTGAAGCCCTTCATGCATCCCCCCGGACGTCTCTTCCCCGCGAGGCGGTGCCGAGCGGGTGACCGCCCGATCGGGCGGTTCGTGCTGGTTCCCACCCGCGCACCATCGGGCCGGGTGTCGACCGCCGGCGCCGCCCGGCGCGGTCGCCACGGCCGGCGACGTCGGCCGTCGGTGATGGCGAGGACACTAACGGCGGTGGTAGCGGCCGGCAGCGCGACGAGCGGGAGCCGGCGAACTCCGGCCGGCCGACTTCCCGCGAGAGGTCGGGAAATAGGCCACGAGGTGGACTGAATGTCAAGGGGGCTCGCGCAACACTTCCGCAACGGCGTGATACACCGGTATCCGCTCGGGTATTTCCTGCATGGCCCGGAATCGGAGGTTGTCTGGTGACGGACGGTGCATGGAGAGGTGACCCTCGGGATCAGGCCGGGCCGGGCTACCGGGAACGGCCGCCCGGCGCACCGGACGACCTGGGGCCGGACGGCTACTGGGACGGCCCGGACCAGCGTCAGCAGTACCGGAACGACCCCCGCGCCGACGGTGCCCAGCAGGGTCCGCCCCAGTACCAGGGTCCGCCCCAGTACCAGGGCGGCCCGCCCACGGGCTATCCCGACGCCCCCCGGCCGGGCGGTGCCCATCAGCAGCCGGGATACCCGTCGGCCGCCGACCCCGGAGCCGGCTACGGTCCGGGTCCCGGCGCCGGTGCCTACCCGCCGTCCGGCCCGGCAGGAGGTCAGTACCCGCCGGGAGGCCAGTACCCCCCGGCCGGCCCGCCGGGAGGGCAGTACCCGCCCGGAGGCCAGTACCCGCCGCCGCCCGGGCCCGGCGCCCGTCCGCCCGCGGGTGGCGGCGCGCCCTACGCGCCGTCCGGCCCGGGCCCCGCGACCGGCCCCTACCCGCCACCCGGACCCGACACGGGCGGCTACCCGTCGGCGGGCGGCCCAGGCGGCCCGGGCGGCCCAGGAGGCCCAGGAGGCCCGCCCGGTCCCGGTGCCCGCCGGGACACGACCTCCGTCCGCGGCGCCCTGGTTCCGCGTGCCGGCGCCGGCCGGGCCCCGACGCGTCCGCCGGGGTCCACCGGCCCGGCGCCTCGGCAGGCCCCCGAGCGGGGGAGCGGGGTGGACGCCGGCGCCGCCCGTCCGGACCCGTACCAGCCGGAGCCGGTCCGATCGGCCGCGGCCCCGGGGACGGATCCGGGCGGGCGCCGGGGCGGCCCCGACCCGGCCTACCGGGACGCGGCGTACCCGCAGATGGCGCACCGCGACGTCGCGCTGCCCGACGCCGACCCGCGCGACGCCGAGCGGCGGGACCAGCCCTACCGTGACCAGGAGCGCGGATACCGCGACGGTCCCGCGCGGGACCTGCCGTACCGCGACCCGGACGGTCCGGCGGACGACGACGCCCGTGGCCCGGCACCCGGCACCGGTCCGCGGGCGCGGGCCCGGGCCGCCCGGCGCGCCGGCGGCCCGGACGGCACCGGCCCGCAGGACCGGGCCAGATCCGGGGGCGTCGGCACCGAGGCGCTGGGTGCCGTCGGCGCGGCTTCCGGCGGGACCGGGCCGCGCCGGGCCGCGCCCCCGCGCCGGGGCGGCTTCGACGAGGCCGACTTCCCCGGCGAACCTGACTTCCCGGACGATGGCGACGACTTCGACGGTCCGGACGGCGGCGAGGCCGCCGGGCTGGGGCCCTTCCTGCGGCGCCTCGTGATCGCCCTGGTCGTGCTCGGTGTCGCCCTCGCGGTGGGCGTCGGCGCCGGCGTCGTCTGGGAGAAGGTGCGTCCGAGCGGCGACACGGCGACGACGGCGGGCACGCCCTCGACGGCGACGCCGAGCACCGCCCCGTCGGCCTCCCCGGCGCCGTCCGGCGGTGCTCCCGCGGGGGGCGGCCAGCCACCGGCCGCGGTGCCGGCGGACTGGGTGGCCTTCACCGACCCCGACCAGAAGGCGACGTTCTCCCATCCGGCGTCCTGGAAGCAGCGGCGGGACAACACCGGTGTGTTCTTCGGGGAGCCCGGGGCGGGCGCGGTGGGCACATCCGCCGAGTACGGCCCGCGGATGATCGGCGTCGCCCGGATCCCGGACGCGGACGCCACGACGGCGCTCAGCCAGGTCCAGAGCAGTGAGTTCGGCAGCGTCCCGGGGCTCACCCAGGACCGCTCGGGCCCGGCTACGGACACGTCCGGGGCGACCGTGCAGGAGCTGGCGGGCTCCTACGACCGTGACGGCCAGCGTGTCTCGTACCTCATGCGCACGAGCGAGGCGCCCGGCGCGGTCTACGTGCTCATCACCAGGGTTCCGGCGGACGCCGCGGCGTCGCTGAACACGCTGATGGGCGCGCTGCGCGCCTCGTTCCAGCCGGCCGCCTGACACCGGCCTCCCGGCCCGGCCGACGTCGGCCTGCCTGACGTCGGTCAGCCAGGCCGGTGGGGCGGGGCGGGGTCGTTCAGATCCGGGGGCCGGCGGCGGCCGCGCGGGCCGGCTCCAGCAGCTCCCACAGCACGGTGGCCGTGTCGAAGGAGCCGGCGCCGGTCAGCGGCGGCCAGCCGTGGCCCAGCGCCGGCAGCACGTACTGCACGAGGCGGGCGGAGGTCGAACAGGTCGTCTCGTGCCGGACGGCCACCGGCGCCACCTGGACCGGCGGCGCGAGCGGCTGGGCCGCGGGCGTGCCCGGTCCCGCCGGTGCCGGTCCCGTCGCCGGCGGCTGGCCCAGCGGGGCCTGCCCGAGGGGCGCCTGGCCCAGCGGTCCCTGCCCGGCCGCCGGTGATGTGGTGGCGGCCGGCAGCCCGGGGCCGGCGGCGGTGACGATCGCCGGGTCGGCTGGTCCGGCGGTGGCGGACCCGGCCGGGCCGACCACCCCGACCTGGGCCCCGGCCCCGGTCGTGCCGATCGGGTGGCCGTCCGCGCCGGTGGTCGTGGTGTCGGCGGGCTGGGTGGGTGCCGGGCAGCCGTCCACCGCCCGGAACGGGGCGAGGCTCACCTCGACGGGCGTGATCCCCGTCTGCAGGGCCTCGGACCACAGCGCGCCGGCGTACGGGACGTGGCCGTCCAGTCCGCCGTGGATCGACACCGTGGTCACGGGCGCGGGCGGGACGCAGTTGAAGGTCTGCAGGCTGGCCGCGACGACCGCGAACCCGGCGAGCTCGTCGCCGTGCTCGCAGGCGTAGCGGTAGGCGAGCATGCCGCCGTTCGACAGCCCGATGATGCTCACCCGCCGCGGATCGATCGGGTAGCTGCTCTCCAGGTGCGCGATGAGCGAGCGCAGCCAGCCGACGTCGTCACTGCCGGCGGCCCCGGCCGGGCCGCAGCAGGTGCCCGCGTTCCAGGACATCCCCAGCCCGTCGGGGTAGACGACGGCGAAGCCGGCCGAGCGGGCGAGCTCGTCGAGCCCCCAGCCGCGCTGCGGCTCGGTGCCGTCGTGGTACAGGCTGTGCAGCGCCACGACGAGCGGGTACGGGCCCGCCGTGCCGGCGTCCGGCAGCGTCAACCGGATCTGACCGCCCCGTCCACTCCGCTCGAAGGCGTCGGGACCGATTGTCGGCGGCGGGGTGGGGATGGTCCCCTCCTCGCTCGTCGGGCCGGGCCGGGCGCTCGGCCCGGCCCCGCCCGCGAGCCCGCACCCGGCCACGACCAGCGCTGCCGCGAGCAGGGAGATGAGAAGCCGTACCGCGACGAAGCGGCGGCTGCGGACGGCCGACACGATCGATATTCTGACGCGCCGCCTACCGGGCCGCGCGTCAACGGTGTCGTTGATTACTCTTTGTGTTAGGACTGCTACGTGCGAGGTCGTTCTCGGCTGCCCGCACCACGTTCAGGCGGGGCCGGTCACGGGACCAGCGTTCAGGCACGGCCGGTTCCCCGCCGGTCGGTTCTCTCCCGCCCGGGGGCAGGCCACGCGGGTTCACATGCAGGGGCATGACGTTTCTCGAGTCGACGTCGAACGGGCGCGGATCGCCGCTCGGGATCGCCGACACCCCGCTGTCGACCTTGCCCCGGTCTGACTTGTTCCGGTCGAACCTGGTTCTGTCGCGACCGTCCTCGGCCGTTCCCGTCCCGGAACCGGCGCTGCTCGCGTCCATGATCCGCGTCGCCTGGGCGCGGTCAGCGCCGGGCCCGCGGGGCTCGGTGGACTCGGCCGCGCTCCGGTAGCGATCGAACGCGACCTGCGCGCGAGTCTCCAGGTCGTCGACCTTCTCGAGCGACTCGCGGACCCGTCGTTCGCCGGCCGGGCCGGCAGCCAGCAGATCGGACAGGCAGTGGTCCACCGCCCTGCGAGCCGCCAGCCATCCGAGGAGCAGCCGTGAACGTTCCATGTCGGATGGCTCGTTCACCGAGATGTCCCTTCGCTCGCAATCTCTCGACGCCGGTGCGGCGTCGCCCCCCGCGAGGTCCTGCTCGTCAGCGTTGCGTCCTGGCGTAGGTGTCTCCCACCGTCATGCGGCGTGGCGCGGACGCCGCGCCGCCACCCGAAGCCGTCCCTTCCCAGAGTGCCCCACCCGGCGTCGCGGCGCGTCGCAGTTCGCCGAACGCACACCCACAGGTCAGTCGGAAACAGTGCCGGGGAGCTGGTTCTCCCCCCGGACGGGGGAGGTCGGCGGCGGGCCGGGGAGCACCGACGGCGATGGCAGGGCCGTGCGTGGCGACGCGGGTGCGGGATCCGTGGACGGTACCCGCCCCGGCGCTTCGGCTGTGGAGGGGCCCTTCGGCAGGGCCCCCGGAGCGGCTCCCGGCAGGGTCGGAGCCCCGGGCGGGCGCCGTGGCGCCGGCGCCGGCGTGGCCGTGGGTGCCGGCGTGGCCGCGGGTGTCGGCGGGGACGTGGCTGCCGGCGCCGGTGTCGCCGGTGTCGCCGCCGGTGGCGGGGGCGTCCCGCCCCGGTTCGGCGTCCCGACCCGGTTCGCGCGCCAGACGGCGCGGGCCTCACCGGCGCTGTCCTCGGCCCGGTCGAGGATGTCCTCCCAGCGGCTCTGCATCGGCCGGACGAGACCACCGCCCACCCCGACCACCACCACTCCGGTGCCCGTCGCGAGCACCGCGTAGAGCAGCGGCGTGGTGACCGAGGTCCCGATGCCGAGCTCGTCCAGCGCCGCCTTGCCGAACGCGAGGACGGCGAACCCGGCGACGACCCTGCTCAGCAGGTTGCCATGCTGCAGCCCGGCGAACGACTCGGTGACCAGGCGGCGCGCCCGGGCGGCCAGCGCCAGCCCGAGCAGCGCGATGACGGCCGCGAGCAGCGCGCGGGCGAGCAGTGCCAGGGCGGCGCCGGCCATCCGGTCGGCGGGACTCGGCCCGAACACCCCGAGCGCGGCGCGCAGCACGGCCAACAGGCCGATCACGGCCACCAGCCGCAGCAGCCAGCCCCGGATGACCCCGGTCTGGCAGCGCAACAGTCGGGACGCGCCGGCGCGGTCGATCGCGCCGTCGAGGCCGGCCTGCTCCAGCATCCGGTCCGCGGCGTGGAGCACGCCCCGGATGACCACGGCTCCGACGGCGACGGCGAACGCGAAGACCAGGATCTTGGGGCCGATCTGCGCGATCCGTGACCACGCGTCCGAGACGCCCTGATCCCACTGCACCGCCTGCGTCACCGCGTCAGCACACCGGAAGCCCACGGCGATCTGTCGATGCCACGCCGTGACCTTGCGTGTCATCGAAGTGGTCTCCGTTGGTGACTCACGGTGACTGACTAACCTCTGTCGGATGAGCTCGCCTCCCTCGACGCAGGCGGTGTGGTGGCTTCGCCGCGACCTCCGGCTCGACGACAACCCGGCGCTGCTCGCCGCCGCCGGATCCGGCCGGGTGCTGGCGCTCTTCGTCCTCGACGACGCGCTGCGGCGCCCGGCCGGCCCCGTCCGCCTGGCGTTCCTCCACCGGTGCCTGCGCGACCTGGACGCCCGGCTCGGCGGCCGGCTGTGCGTGCGTACCGGGAACCCGGCGGACGTCGTCCCCGCGCTCGCCCGCGAGATCGCCGCGGACGCCGTCCACATCGCGGCCGACTACGGCCCGTACGGATCCCACCGCGACAACCTGGTGGAACGTGCTCTGGCCGCGGACGGCCGGCGGCTCGTGCGCACCGGCTCGCCCTACGCCGTCACGCCCGGCCGCCTGCGCAAGCCCGACGGGACGTCCTACCGCGTGTTCACGCCCTTCTACCGGGCCTGGAAGGAGCACGGCTGGCGCGCGCCGGCCGGGCCGGCGGATCCCACCTGGCTCCGGCCCACCGACCTCGACGGCGGCGGCGAGCCGATACCGGCCGATCCGGACCTGGGGGGCACCGAGCTACCGCCGGCCGGCGAGCACGCCGCGCACGAGCGGCTGGGCGCCTTCCTGACCGAATCGCTGGCCGGCTACGCGGCGCACCGCGACGAGCCGGCCGCGGCCGTCACCTCCCGCCTCTCGCCCTACCTGAAGTGGGGCTGTGTCCACCCGCGCACCGTCCTCGACGCGCTCCGCACCGCCGCGGCCGCCGGGGCCGGGGCCGCCGGGGCGGAGCCGGCGGCCGCTTCGGCCGAGAAGTTCCGCTCCGAGCTCGCCTGGCGCGAGTTCTACGCGGACGTCCTCGCCACGACACCGTCGTCGGCCCGGACCGACCTCACCGAGACCCTGGCCGCGATGGACTACGAGCCTCCCGGCGACTCCTTCGAGGCGTGGAAGTGGGGCCGCACCGGCTACCCGATCGTCGACGCCGGGATGCGCCAGCTTCTCGCCGAGGGCTGGGTGCACAACCGGGTCCGGATGATCGAGGCCTCGTTCGTGTGCAAGGACCTGCACGTCCACTGGACGCACGGCGCCCGCTGGTACCTCGAGCGCCTCGTCGACGGCGACCTCGCGTCCAACAACCACGGCTGGCAGTGGACGGCCGGCACCGGAACCGACGCCGCCCCGTACTTCCGGGTGTTCAACCCGGTCTCGCAGGGCCGCAGGTTCGACCCCGACGGGGCCTACATCCGCCGCTGGGTCCCCGAGCTGCGCGGTCTCCCGTCCGACGTGGTGCACGAGCCGTGGAAGCTCCCGGCCGGTCCGCCGAACGGTTACCCGCGCCCGGTCGTCGATCACGCCGCCGAACGCCGGGAGGCCCTGGACCGGCACGCCCGGGCCCGCCACCACGCCTGACCGGCCCGCCGGCCGGCGGGGTAACTGGTCGGCTGGGTGGCGGATCGTCAGGTTCGTCCCCTTACCGGGTTGATTGGTCACGTCGCAAGTGAAGGTCGTGTCGGTTATCCGACAGTGCCCGATTCCGTGGACCGCCGGTTCCCGCGGCGGGGATTGGCCACCCTTGATGTGGGCAGGGAGACGGCGGGCTCGACTCCTCGCCCGCCCGACCGGTGGGGAGGTGACGGGCTCCATCGGACGTGGTCGCGCCGGTGCGGGATGTGGAGGGCAGCCCGTACCGGCGCGTCACGGAGGTCGCGGCCGTGTCCGTCCGTGCTCGGAGGGGGCGCTGGGCCACACGGTCGCGACCCGAACCCGATCCCGGCTCAGTCATACGTGAGAAGTGGGGCGGCCGGTCGAGTCCATGGACTCGACCGGCCGCCCCACTTCTTTTGACCACAGGGTGGGCCGGCCACCGGGGCGGCTAGGCGATGATCTCCACCGGAGTGCCCAGGGGGACGGTCTGGGCCAGGCGGGTGATCGCGTCGTTGCTCAGGCGGATGCAGCCGTGGCTGACGTCCCGGCCGATCGAACCGGGCTCGTTCGTCCCGTGGATGCCGATCACCGGGTCCCGGCCGCCGAACGAGTCCAGGCTGGTCGAGAAGCCGCTGAGCCCGAAGGCGTACGGACCGTAGGGGCCGCCCGGGTCACTGGGCTTCAGGAGTTCCATCAGGAAGAAGCGACCGCCGGGCGTCGGGGTGTCGGTGGTGCCGATCGCCACCGGCTCCTCCGCGATCACCTTGTCGTTGCTGAGCAGCCGCAGCTTGTGCGCGCCGCGGGCGACGACGATCCGGTAGGGGGTCTGGCTAGCCGTCACCTGCTCGGCCTTGACCCAGCCCGAGCTCCCGTTGGGCTCGACGGGCAGCAGGACCTGCCACCACCCCGGCATCTTCGCCTGCACCAGGAAGACCCGCGGGGCGCCGTTCTCGTTCGGGTTCGACAGGCTGGACGTCGGCTTCGCCGCGTTCGGTGCCTGGTAGACGTCGACACTCGCGCCGGTGGCGGTCACGACGGTGCTCGCGCCCTGGCCGAGGCCGGCGACGGCGGCGAGCTGGCTGCGCACCGGCTCCGGGACCTGGCCGGACGCCGCGGTCGAGTCGTCCCCGCCGCAGCCGGTGAGGATCACGCCGCCGAGCACGACGGCCAGCGCCGCCGTGCCCACCCGGTCCAGGCCGCGACGGGCCTTCGCGACGTGGCTGGTCGTGCCGACGCCGCCGGTCATCGCGTGTAGTAAGGCTCGGCCCGCACCGCCGTAGCCACGGCCGGGTCGGCGACGGGGAGCGAGACCTGCGGGTCGACGGGCGGGGCCGTCCCAGCGCAGTCCGAGACGCCCACGGTCGGGACGGTCACGAGGAGGTAACCGGTCTCGGCGTCCCACGGCGAGGCGATGACCGCCATCGCGTGGGTCTGCAGCGGCAGGCTCTGGCCGGGGCCGATCTCCGAGATCCCGGCGCCGAGGCTGGTGTCGAACCAGCCGAAGCCGAGGGCCTTGTCGGAGGTGTTCCGCAGCGTCCACTCAGGGCCCGAGGCGCCGCAGGTGAAGGTGAGCAGGAGCGGGTTCGCGTCGAAGTCCTCGATCCCGTCGATCTCCTTGTCGAGCGGCACCTTGAAGGGCAGCAGCGACAGGAACCCGTCGAGGATGGGGTCGCCCGTCCCCGAGCTCGGGGTGGGCGAGGGCGTGCCGGTCGCCGTGGTGCTCACCTCTACGCCGGGGGTGGCGCTCGGGTCCGTGCTGGGGGTGGCGGAGGGGTCGACGCTCGGCGTGGCGCTCGGGTCGAGGCTCGCTGTGGCCTCGGCCGTCGGGGTGCCGGTGGGCGTCGGGTTGCTGCCGCCGAGGATGTCGCCGGCAGGGTCCGGGGTCGGTGTCGCGGTCGGCGTGGCACTCGTCGTCGGGGTCGGTTCCGGTGTGGTTGCTGAGGCCGGTGCGGCCACTGAGATCAGGGCCGCGCCGAGAACGCCGGCCGCGATGGCCCGCATTCTTGTGATCCGCATGAATCCGTCTCCCTCGACTGTGACGGGTCGCCGCGACACCCGCCGTCGGCGCCCGCCGAAGCGTCGACGGGCCGGAGGGCGGCGCGTCGACGCAGGGCGCGGATCAGCGTCTGCCGATCAGTTGCAACTGCACGCAGGAAGGTACCAATGCCTGGTTCGTCACGAGGTGAGCGGGTCTGGTGTAGCGGGAACGTTGGGTGTTCGTCAGTGTTAATCGCGTATCGCCCCCGCGGTGTCGTGCCCCCGGCGCCGAATCGGGATCACGGCCTCGCGCCCACCGGGCCCGTCCGCCAGCCGTAATGACAGCGCTGGCATTTCGGACGTCGTGACGATATGACCGGTTCGCCCGTCTTCAGGGCGCCAGACGCTCGACGATCCATCCCGCAGCGTCGGCGGGCCGACTCGGTGCGTCGGCGGGTCCGGCGTCCGGTGTGCTGCCGGAGTCTCGACGGGGAGTGGTCAGGCGGTAGCGCAGACGGTCGTGGAGGCGGTCCGGACGCCCCTGCCAGAACTCGACCGAGGTCGGGACGAGCCGCAGTCCCCCCCAAAAGGGGGGAGTCGGCACCGGTTGTGGAGCTGGCCACCTGTGGCCGAGCCAGGCGAGCCGCTCGGTGAGCGCCGCGCGGGAGTCGATCACCTGGGACTGGTGGCTCGCCCACGCGCCGAGCTGGGATCCCCGCGGCCGGGAGCGGAAATACTCCGCGCTCTCCGCCCGCGACACGCGTTCAATCGAACCGGCGACGATCACCTGGCGTTCCAACGGGTACCACGGGAAGAGCAGCGACCCGTACGGATTCGCGGCGGCCTCACGGGCCTTCGTCGACGTGTAGTTCGTGAACAGCGCGAATCCGCGCGCGTCGAACCCCTTCATCAGGACGGTGCGGGAACTCGGCCGCCCGGCCGCGTCGGCGGTGGAGAAGATCATCGCGTTGGGTTCGCGGATACCCGCCCCCGGGGCCGAGGCGTCGATGAACCATTCCTGAAACTGCTCGAGCCAGGTCGGGGCGAGCATCCGCTCGTCGAACCGGCCGGGGTGGTAGCCGCGCCGCTGCGCGGCCGGGTCGGGCACGGCCGGGTCGGGCGCGGATGGCTCGACCACAGCCGGGTCGGGCACGGGCGGTTCGTGCACGGGCGGATGGGCGGCCATGCCCCGATCCTGGCAGCCCGGTGGCACCCTCCGTCGATGTGACTGGCTTCACCTCGGGCGGTCGCGGCCCAGGTGATCGCCCGAAACCGGGGAAACCGCCATGGCCCAGGCGATGCCGGGCCGTGCGGAACGCGACTCATCACGCCCCGTCCGGTGGCGTTGCCGTGTCTGACAGGGCAGGATGCAGACGGACGATTGCGCCGTTAACACGGGACTGTCGTGCAGCTCGGCCGGCCACGCGGTTGCGCGACCGGCCGGTCTCGGCAGGGCCCGTCCCGTGGCTGGCTGAGACAGAAGCGGAGATCCGGACTCGATGGCCGAGAAGACAAGCGATTTCAAGCCGGGCCTGGAGGGCGTGATCGCCTTCGAGACCGAGATCGCCGAGCCGGACAAGGAAGGCAGCGCGCTGCGCTACCGCGGCGTCGACATCGAGGACCTCGTCGGCAAGGTCGACTACGGCCACGTGTGGGGCCTGCTGGTCGACGGGTCGTTCGAGCCCGGCCTGCCGCCGGCGGAGCAGTTCCCGGTACCGGTGCACTCCGGCGACATCCGGGTGGACGTCCAGAGCGCCCTGGCGATGCTCGCGCCCTACTGGGGCTTCGGCCAGCTGATCGACATCTCTGACGAGCAGGCCCGCGAGGACGTGGCCAGGGCGTCGGTGATGGCCCTGTCCTTCGTGGCGCAGTCGGCCCGCGGGATCGGGCAGCCCGCCGTCCCGCAGAAGGAGGTCGACCGCGCCCGCACCATCACCGAGCGGTTCATGATCCGCTGGCGCGGCGAGCCGGACCCGAAGCACGTCCAGGCCGTCGACGCCTACTGGGCGTCCGCCGCCGAGCACGGGCTGAACGCCTCCACCTTCACCGCCCGCGTGGTCGCCTCCACCGGGGCGGACGTCGCCGCGGCGCTGTCCGCGGCCGTGGGCGCGCTGTCCGGCCCGCTGCACGGCGGCGCGCCGTCCCGGGTGCTGGCGATGCTGGACGAGGTCGAGCGCACCGGCGACCCGGTCGGCTACGTCCGCCGCGCCCTGGACCGCAAGGAGCGCCTCATGGGCTTCGGGCACCGGGTCTACCGCGCCGAGGACCCGCGCGCCCGCGTGCTGCGCCGCACCGCCCGCGACCTGGGCTCGACCCGGTACGAGGTGGCCGAGGCCCTCGAGGCGGCCGCGATCGAGGAGCTGACCAACCGGTACCCGGACCGTCCGCTGCGGACGAACGTCGAGTTCTGGTCGGCCGTGGTCCTGGACTTCGCCGAGGTGCCGGCTCATATGTTCACCTCCATGTTCACCTGCGCCCGCACAGCGGGCTGGAGCGCGCACATCCTGGAGCAGAAGCGCACCAGCCGGCTCATCCGCCCGTCCGCCCGTTACGTCGGCCCAGCTCCGCGGCCGCTGGGGGACGTCCATGCCTGACGCCCAGACGATCGTCCTGCCGGAGTCACTGCGCCCGGTCGACGGTCGGTTCGGCTGCGGGCCGTCCAAGGTCCGCACCGAGGCCGTGGCGGCCCTCGCCGCGAGCGGGACCTCCCTGCTCGGCACCTCGCACCGGCAGAAGCCGGTGAAGAACCTGGTCGGACGGGTCCGCGGCGGCCTGGCCGACCTGTTCTCCCTCCCCGAGGGCTACGAGGTGGTCCTCGGGATCGGCGGCGCGACCGCGTTCTGGGACGCCGCCGCCTTCAACCTGGTGCGGGAGCGTTCCCAGCACCTGGTCTTCGGCGAGTTCGGCGGCAAGTTCGCCGACACCACCAAGGGCGCCCCGTTCCTGGCCGCGCCGTCGGTGGTGAAGTCCGAGCCGGGCACCCACCCGGACTGGGCGCCCGAGGCCGGCGTCGACGTCTACGCCACGCCGCACAACGAGACGTCCACCGGTGTGGCCCGGCCGGTGCGCCGGCCCGTCGGCGCCGACGCGGGCGCGCTGCACCTGGTGGACGCCACCTCCGGCGCCGGCGGCCTGCCCGTCGACCTCACCGAGGTGGACGTCTACTACTTCGCGCCGCAGAAGTGCTTCGCCTCCGACGGTGGGCTCTGGGTCGCCCTGATGTCGCCGGCGGCGATCGCCCGGCTCGGCGAGATCGCGGCGACCGACCGCTGGATCCCGCCGTTCCTGGACCTGACGACCGCGCTGGACAACAGCACGAAGGACCAGACCTACAACACCCCGGCGGTGTCCACGCTGTTCCTGCTCGCCGAGCAGCTCGACTGGATGCTGGGCAACGGCGGCCTGGACTGGTGCGTGCGCCGGACCGGCGAGTCCTCCTCGACCCTGTACAACTGGGCCGAGAAGACGCCGTACACGACGCCGTTCGTCACCGACCCGGCGCAGCGCTCGCAGGTCGTCGTCACCATCGACTTCGACGGTGTGGACGCCGCCGCGGTCGCCAAGGTGCTGCGTGCCAACGGCGTGGTCGACGTGGAGCCCTACCGCAAGCTGGGCCGCAACCAGCTCCGGGTGGCCTGCTTCCCCGCGATCGAGCCGTCGGACGTCGAGACCCTGACCAGCGCCATCGACCACGTGGTCGAACGCCTCTAACCGCCGACAGGCCGACAGGCCGGGACCGGGACCGGGGGCCGCCCCGTGGCAGGACCGGCATCGGGTGCGCGAACTGGGCCGAGGAGACATGTCGTCTCCTCGGCCCAGTCGCTTGTCAGGGGTCGTCGCGTGACTTCGGAACCCGGAATCCGACTGTCGACCTACTTCTCTCCAGGATCAAACATGGTTCGATCGATCTGGAGCCCGATTTCCGGCGACGCAGTGGGATCTGGACGGAGGAACGACAAAGCCGGTTGATTGAGTCGCTTCTTCTCCGGATACCGTTGCCGACTCTCTACGCGGCCGGGGACGCGAAGGAAACCTGGGCGATCGTTGACGGGATCCAGCGTCTGACGACCATCTGTCGTTGTTTCGCGTGTGTCACTGGCCCAGGTTCGAGGAGACGCAGGATCGCCCGCCGCCCGCGTAGGTGGATACCGACCGGCCATCTCCGATCACACCCGAGGGGTCAGACCGCCGTTTATGGGGCATAAATCCCTTATGTTCCGGGCGGCCTACTCGTCCTTTGGTTTTGTCCCCGCCCTTTCGGGCCGGAACTCGCCGAGATTTCTCCCCGAAACAGCGAGAAAGAAACCAAAGGGCGAGGAGGTCGGAGCTGGCCGAGCCGTGCCTGTTCGGGATTCCCTGCCTGGCATCCCCGTGGCTGGCACCCCTGCGTCCGACATCGCTGTGTCCGGGATGCTTCAGGCAGGAGGGCCACCGAAGTGAGTGCCTCCCAACCCGGGGTGGCAGGGCGCAGACCCGCCGAGGCTCTAATCAGTAAACCGTGGCCCAAGCCGGGCCGTCCCCCGTGTACGGCGGACACCACCCGGTCGTACAACGCTGCCCAGATCCCCATCCCCATCGCACGGCAGTGGAGTGGACCGGGCGGAACGCCGCCACGGACCCGGGAGCGGGGCACCCGGGTCCGTGGAACGTGCGCGGACTGGGGAGAACCAGTCCCGTGGGACTGTCCTACCCCTCGGCCCTGACGGGAAAGGTCAGCGCAGCGGGCGGACGGGAGCCGCGTGCGCGGCCTGGGCGGCGATCGGGTCGGTCTCGGCGTCCGTGGCCGAGGAGCGGACGTGCATCGGGATGTACGGACGCTCGTCGTAGCCGATGTAGAGCTGGCGGGGACGGGCGATCTTCTGCTCGGGGTCGAGCAGGCCCTCCTCCCACTGGGCCAGCCAGCCCGGCATGCGGCCGATCGCGAACAGCACCGGGAACATCTCCACCGGGAAGCCCATGGCCTGGTAGATGATGCCGGTGTAGAAGTCCACGTTCGGGTAGAGCTTGCGGGAGATGAAGTACTCGTCCTCGAGGGCGATCCGCTCGAGCTCCATCGCGAGGTCGAGCAGCGGGTTCGTCCCGGTGACCTTGAAGACCTCGTCGGCGACCTGGCGGATCACCCGGGCCCGTGGGTCGTAGTTCTTGTAGATCCGGTGGCCGAAGCCCATGAGCTTCTTCTTGCCGTCCTTCACCTGGGCGATGAAGGCGGGGATGTTCTCGACCGAGCCGATGTCGGCGAGCATCCGCAGGACCTGCTCGTTGGCGCCGCCGTGCAGCGGGCCGTAGAGCGCCGCGATCGCGGCGGCCGCGGCGGAGAACGGGTCGGCCTGGGAGCTGCCGACGGCCCGCATCGCGTTGGCGGAGCAGTTCTGCTCGTGGTCGGCGTGCAGGATGAACAGCACGTCGAGGGCGTGCTCGAGGTTCGGGTCCGGCTCGTACTTGAGCTCGGTGGCCTTCCACATCATGTTGAGGAAGTTGCCGGCGTACGAGAGATCGTTGTCCGGGTAGACGTACGGGAATCCGACCGAGTGCCGGTAGGAGAACGCCGCCAGGGTGGTGATCTTCGCGATGAGCCGGACGATCTGCAGCCGGCGCAGGCCCGGGTCGTCGATCGTCTTGGCGTCCGGGTAGAAGGTCGACAGCGCGCCGACGGTCGACACGAGCATGCCCATCGGGTGGGCGTCGTGGTGGAAGCCGTCGATGAACTTCTTGATCGACTCGTGCACCAGGGTGTGGTGCGTGATCTCGTCTTCCCAGGTGGAGAGCTCGTCCGAGGTGGGGAGCTCGCCGGCCAGCAGCAGGTAGGCCACCTCGAGGAAGCTGCTCTTCTCAGCCAGCTCCTGGATCGGGTACCCGCGGTAGCGCAGGATGCCGGCGTCACCGTCGATGTAGGTGATCGCGCTGCGACAGCTGGCCGTGTTGGTGAAGGCCGGGTCGTAGGCCATCAGACCGAAGTCGTCGTCATCGACCTTGATGGCACGGAACGCACTGGCGCGGATCGTGCCGTCAGCCACCGGTACCTCGTACGTCCGACCGGTGCGGTTGTCGGTGACAGTCAGGCTACTGACCTGCTCGGTCACGCCGGGCTCCTCTCGCCATGGCACTGCCGGGTGACGGCGTCGGCCACCTTCGGGCGCGCGCCCGGTTCGGAGCGCTCTCGCCAGTTCACTGGTTCTGTTCGGTTGTCCCCAAGTCTCGCGGTTCGGGCCATCACATGCGCGTGATCGGTGGCGTCCGTCCCACGTGTGCTGTGCCACCCTCTATGCCTCCTACCTGCGGGTGGCATCATCGATGCCCCTCCTGGTAAGGGCCGACCCGATTTGGGTCCGTTCGGAGGCCCCGGTGGCCGGTGTCAGGGGTGTCCCGGGGGGACCAGAGCCGGCCAACCCCCGCGGCGGCCGCTCATTTAGCGATATTGGTCACATCTTGTCGGTTGGGGGTGCCGGTCAGGGGCAGCAGCCGTGACCGACCCGTGCCGGGACCAGCCGTGCTCCCGGCACGGCGCGCTCTCAGCAGTCGCAGCCGCAGTCGCAGACCTCACACGCCTCGCAGCAGTCCCCGCAGCGTTCGCACCAGCTCTCCTGCCGCCGGCCCCGTCGGCGTGCCTGCCGCCGGGCCCGCCGACGGCGCCACCAACCGCCGCCCTCCACCGGAGCGGTCCCGGTGCCGGTGGCACGGGCGGTGGTGGCGCCGCCGGCGCCGCCGGCACCGGCGAACGTCCGGGTGACCGTGTGCGCGAGCTCGTCCACCAGCAGCGCGCGCAGCAGCGCCGCGTCGGCGGACGGGGCCAGCGTGAGCTCGTCGACCGCCAGGCGTAGCCCGGTCAGCGCGTCCAGGCACAGCGACCGGGCCGCGGCGTCGGTGGTCCCGCTGGCGGTCAGCGGATTCCAGCGCCCGGCCTGCCCGTCGGCGGCACGGTCGGTCACGGCGTCCAGGAGGTGCGTGAGCCGGCCGAAGAGCCGGCCGGCCTCCGCCAGCGTCCCGGTGTTCTCCGGACGTCCCGCGAGCTCGGCGCAGTGGCGGAACGCCGCCGCGGCGGCGTCCTCGGTCGGCGCGATGAGCGCGAGCAGCGCCCCGGCGCGTTCCGTGTTCCCGTCGGCGGCCCCGTCGGCTTCGGGGCACCGCCGGGTCGCGGTCTCCAGCGCGAACTGGCGGTGCACCGACTCGACCAGCTCCGCGGTGTCGAAGCCGACGCGTCGCCCGGTGCGGTCGGCGGCGCGGTCCACCGCGCCCGCGGCGCGAGTGGCGCCCGCCCGCAGCAGTCGGGTGCCGGCCAGGCCGTCGCCGTCCCGGGCGTGGTCGTGGATGCGGGCCGCCGCGGCGGCCAGGGACGCCGAGGCCGCCAGCGTGATGCCCGGATCATCGGCGGCGACGACCCGCGCCGTCCGCATGGACCGCAGCGGGCACGGGCCGGCGCCGCGGCGCACGGTGGCGGTCGGGCGCTGGGCGGCCACCAGCAGCGAGAGGACGACGCCGTCACCGGTCGTCGCGAGCCGGGCCGGCTGGCCGGCGGTGTCCCGCAGCGCCAGGCACAGCCCGCAGAGGTGCGCCGACCAGAGCTCGTGCGCAGTGGCGCCGAGACGACCCCGGCACGGCTGGATCAATCCGAACACGCTGGGACCTTACGGCGGTGGGCCTACGACGGTGGCGGGCCCTCCGCCAGGCGCGGTATGACGCCGCCCGACGACCGCAGCCAGGCGAGCACGGCGAGCACCCGGCGGTTGTCGTCACCCGACACCGGCATCTCGAGCTTGGTGAACACGCTCGCGACGTGGTTCTCCACCGTCTTCGCGGCCAGGTGGAGGCGTAGCGCGATCCCGGCGTTGGACCGGCCCTCCGCCATCTCCCGCAGGACGGCGCGCTCCCGCTCGGTGAGCCGGTCGAGGGCCTCGGCCTTGCGGCGGTGGGCGAGCAGCCCGGCGACGATCTCCTCGTCCACGACGAGGCGGCCCTCCGCGATCCGGCGCAGGCCGTCGAGGAGGTTGCCGACGTCCTCGACGCGGTCCTTGAGCAGGTAGCCGGTGCCGCCGCGGCCGTCGCCCAGCAGGCGGACCGCGTAGCGGATGTCCGCGTAGGTGGAGAGCACCAGGACGCCGACCCCGGGGTGCAGGGAGCGGATCCGCTCGGCGGTGACGAGCCCCTCGTTGGTGAAGGTCGGCGGCATGCGCATGTCGAGGATGACGACGTCGGGAGGTTCGTCGGCGATGTGCGCGAGGATCTTGTCCGGTTCGGCGGCCTGCGCGATGACCCGCACGCCCGCGGCGGTGAGCAGCATCGCGAGGCCTTCCCGGAACAGCGCCGAATCGTCCGCTATGGCTACCCGCATGTCAGCCGTCACCCTCTACCCCGCCGCTCCAGGGGATGCTCGCCGTCAGTCGGGTTCCCGAGCGCTCCGGGCTCGACAGCGTGAACTCGCCGCCGAGCGCGCGAACCCGGTCGCCGAGGCCGGCGATTCCGCCACCGTCGCTGATCGTCGCACCGCCCTTCCCGTTGTCGGTCACCTGGATGAGGAACTGCTCCTCGAACAATCTGACCGTTACCCGCACATGGCTGGCGTCCGCGTGTTTGACGGTATTCGCCAGAGCCTCGCTCACGGTGTAATACGCCGTGGTCTCCAGGGTGGTGTCGAACCGGTCTTCGGGCACATCCAGATCGACCTCCACAGGAAGCGCCTCGGTGACGTTCTCCAGTGCCGCTTTCAGTCCGCTCTCGCTCAGCACCGGCGGGTGGATGCCGCGCGCGAGTCCGCGCAGCTCGGCCAGCGCGGCGCGCAGGTCCTCCCGTGCTCCCTCGAGGGCGGCGACCGTGGCCTGGTCGGTGGACTGCTCCCGGGCGAGCCCGAGCCGGGCCGAGAGCGCCAGCAGCCGCTGCTGCGCGCCGTCGTGCAGGTCACGCTCGATCCGTCGGCGCTCGGCGAGCCCCGCCTCGACGAGCCGGGTCCGGGTCGCCCGGACGGCGTCGACCTGGGCGGTCACCATGGCGTGCAGCCGCGCGTTCTCCAGCGCGATGGCGCTGGCGTTCAGCGCGACCTCGACCAGGTCGCGGTCGCGTTCCAGCGACGAGTGCGCGGAGAGCACGGCCAGCGGCGCGCCGGCGGTGGTGCGGACGGGCAGCGCGAGCTGGGTGCCGCCCGCCGCGGGCGGGACGGCCGGCAGGCCGTCGGCGTCCACGTGGAAGCCGCGTTCGGGCATCCACAGGTAGAGCTCCGCGCCGCCGTCGCCGACCGCCGCTCGGAGCACCTCGCGGACGGCCGCCGGCGTCGGCGGTGTGCTCAGCCCGCTCAGCAGCTGCGCGATGCGGGCCCGCGCGAGGTGGCGGCGCACGGCGGCCACGGCGAAGGCCACCGGGATGGCGAACAGCGCCAGCTCCATCGGGATGAAGATCGGATCGATCTCGGCGCCCTGCGGGTAGTAGACGAACAGGTTCACCACCGCGGCCATGGTGAACGCGGCGAGCATGCCGAGGGCGACCGGCCCGAGGGTGCGCCGTTCCAGCGCGGAGGCCCGGCGGTGGCGCCGCGCGATGGCCACGCCGAAGGCGACGACCACCACGAGGGTCAGGGCGTCGAGGGTGTGCACGACGGCGTCGAACACGCCCAGGCCGATCGCGGAGCCGTACCACCACACGCCGGGGTCGTAGCCGAAGGATTCCGGGCGGGACAGCGCGATCAGCACGAGGTTGCCCACCGGGATCACCGCGACGGCGGTGCCGAGCAGCACCCGTTCGCCGGTGTCGTGCAGACGTCCGGTCGGGTAGCGAAGCACGCCCCAGCCGAGGCAGACCCAGAAGTGGGTGTAGGCGAACGAGGAGATCACGGCGGACGGGCCGGCCTCCCAGGTCGCTGCCCAGGACGCCGTCCACAGCACCCCGCCGAGGACGAACGCGCTGCTCACGCTGTCGAGGGCGTCCTCGTCCAGGAGCAGGAGCCCGGTGAGGACGAAGGTGAGGGAGACGAAGACGTTCAGCGCGGCGGGGAACGGCGTCGTGGACCAGGCCGGCCACTGGGCCGCGATGGTGATCGCGACCGTCATGACGCCGGCGGTGGTCAGGGCAGCCGAACGGTGCCGCGCGGCCATTCGGGTCAGGGGCCGCGGCAGGTACGGATGGGGCACCTCAGGCCACCACCGATCGCGACGATCTCACTCGACAAGGGTTACACACCAGGCCCTTCGGCCCGAGGGTTACCCCCCAGGCGCAAAGGTGGGAACTACCCCGCAACCGTGGAGATCTCCCCGAAGCGGGGCTGTGTCGTGTCGGTGAATAGTGGAGGCGTCCCGCCGCATGGCCGTGGGCGGGTGTCCCGGACCGTCGGGAGCCGGACGCTACCGGGGGGTGGCCGGCTCTCGACGCTCGGTACGCGTGCCTGCCTGTTGTCTGGTCGGATCGTTGGTTCATCCGCCCTGGCGGAGTGCCGATTCACCCCCGTGGCCGGCGCATCGCGGGGGGAGACACGAGAAAAAGGCCGCCCTGATCGCCCTTGAAGTTTAGCGACGCTAACGAGTACTTTCGAGAAATGGAGAGCGGCAGCGCGGCGGAACTCGCCTCCACCCTGCGCCTGTCGGTCATGCGGCTCTCCCGGCGAATGCGCCAGGAACGTTCCAGCACACTCACACCGACCCAGGTCGCCACGCTCGCCACGCTCGACCGGCACGGGCCGATGACGCTCGGCGAGGTGGCGGCGCACGAGCGGGTGCAACCGCCGTCCATGACCCGGGTGATCGCGAACCTGTCCGAGGCCGGCCTCGTCCACCGCGGTCAGCACCCCTCCGACGGCCGGCAGGTGATCGCCGAGGTCACCGAGGCCGGTCGGGAGCTTCTCGCCGCGGACCGCCGCCGCCGTGACGAGTGGCTGGCCGAGCGCCTGGTGGAGCTCTCCCCGGCCGAGGCCGACGCGCTGCGGGTCGCCGCCCCGATCCTGGACCGTCTGGCCGGCCTGTAGCCCCACAGCCCCACAGAGCCCTACAGACCCCAGAGCCCTACAGCTCCACCCAGCCGCCCCGCTTGTGTGACGCCGCGGCCGCCACCTGCAGGCGCGTCGCGGTGAGCAGGTCGTGGAAGGTCGCGCCGCGCACGAGCGCCGGGTCGTCCAGCTCGGTGGCCCGCACGACGTCGTAGGTGGCCTCGACCAGACCGGGCCGCTCGGCGGGCACCGTCGGCATCCACAGGTCCCGCACGCCCGTCCCGTCCTGCCGACGGACGCGCCGGCCCTGGACGACCATGCGCCCCTCCTCGCCGCAGACGGTCACCGTGGCGGTGGCGATCTCCCCACCCATCCGCTCGTTGATCAGGACGGTCGTCCCGTTGGCGGCGAGCAGGGCCAGCGTGACCGGCGCGTCGGGGGTGAGCGTGGTCGCCGGCATGCTGCCGGGATCGGCGCACACGGCGAGGATCTCGCCGCACCAGCGCAGCGTCAGGTCGATGATCTCGGCCCGGCCGATCGGCCCGGACGGCGCGCCGACCACGGTGATCTGGCTCAGCCGGCCCAGCGAGTGCACCGACGCCTGAACGTGCCACGCCGCGGGCCACGCCCGGCCGTCCAGCGCGACGACGTGGGCGAGGTCGGCGTCCTCGGCGATGTCGGCCACCGCGCGCAGCGCCTCCGCCTCGGCCGTGGCCGGCTTCGCCAGCAGCACGTGCAGGCCGGCCTCGGCCGCCCGGCGGGCCACGATGTCGGACGCCGGGGGCGACATCTCGATGCAGACCGCCTCGATGTCGTCCGACAGCAGGGCGATCAGATCGCTGTAGGCGCGCGGGGCCTTCGCCTCGGCGGCCCAGGCCAGCGACTCCAGCGGCTCCGGCGCCAGCAGCCCCACGACGTCGACCCCGGCGTCGCGCAGGACGTCCGCCGTCGAGCGTTCGGAACCGTCGGTGACCAGGGCCATCGCGACCGGGAGGTCGGGTTGCCCGCGCCGGGCGGCCCGGCGGTCGGAGCGCCAGGCTCTGGACAGGCCGGGATCGCGGGGCGCCACCAGTTCGGGGACCGTCGTCACAGCTCCGATAGTGCCCCTGATTGCCGTCCGCGGGTGGGCGGTCGGGCCGATCCCGTCGCCAGACCACCCACTCGAACCAGCCCGCTGTGACCAGGTCGCGTCACGCCGCCCGGGTGTGCCCGTCGTGCGGCGGCCCGGGGTGTGTCAACTTCGGTTGACAACTTCTGGCTGTCAACGTAAGTTGACGCCCATGAGCGCTACAGCCACGACGCTCGCCGGCGCGGCGTCCAGCGACGACCCCCGGGTGGGGCTCGCCGCCGTCGCGTCGCTGCGGGCGTTGCTCGAGTCCCTGGAGGAGCTCCAGGTCGCCAGCGCGCGGGGCAGCGGCTGGTCCTGGCAGGAGATCGCGGACGTGCTCGGCGTCAGCCGGCAGGCCGCCCACAAGAAGTACGGCCGTCGCTTCGGGAAGGGAAGGTAGACCGTGCTCGAACGATTCACGGAGGAGTCCAGGCGGGCGGTGCGGGCGGCCGTCGACGCGGCCGTCCTGGGCCACGGTGAACGGGTGCACACGGCGCACCTGCTGCTCGGGCTGGTCATCGAGGGCGGCCCGGTCGGCCGGGCACTGGCCGGGCTCGGGCTGGATGAGTCCGCCCTGCGCGGCGAGCTCGCCGGGGCGCGGGTGATCTCCTTCGGCGGCCGCGACCTCGACACCGACGCCCTTGCCTCCATCGGGGTCGACTACGACGCCGTGCGGCGGGCGGTCGAGCAGCGGTTCGGGGAGGGCGCGCTCAACGGCACTCTCGGCGCCACGCTCACCCGCCGCCCACCGCGGCGCTCCTGGTTCCGGCGCCGCCGGCCGGTCCGGCTCGCCGGGGAGGCGACCCGCGCGCTCGAACGGGCGCTGCGCGTGACCCAGGCCCACGGCGCGAGGGACGTCGAACCGCGACACCTGCTGCTCGGCGTGCTGAGTAACCCGTCGTGCATCGCGGTCCGCCTGATCGAGCGGCGCGGGCTGACGACCGACCAGGTCCGCGCCGCGCTGTGACGGGGCCGGTACCAGGCCGGGAGCGGCTCTTCGTCGCGCTGCTCCCGCCGGCGGAGACGCTGCGTGAGCTGGCCACCGCCGTCTCCGAGATGACCGGCGGCACGGGGGCGACCGGCAGCGGGGCAGTGACCGGTGGCGCGGGGGCGGGCGTGCCGCGGCTGCGCTGGACGGAGCCGGCGCGGTGGCATGTGACGCTGGCGTTCCTCGGGCCGGTCCGCCCCGAGACGCGGCCCGCGCTCGCCGAGCGGCTCGGCCGGGTCGCCCACCGGCACGGCCCGGTCGGGCTGCGCCTCGACGGCGCGGGCCGCTTCGGTCACCGGGTGCTCTGGGCCCGGGTCGCCGGCGATCTCGGGCCGCTGGCGGCCGGGGTGCGCCGCGCGGCCGTCCGGGCCGGCGCGGACGGTGGCGACGACCGCCCCCTGCGGGCCCACCTCACCCTGGCCCGCGTTCCCGACGGCGCCATCGCCGACCTGCGGCCACTGGTCCGCGCCCTCGGCGAGATCATGGTGCCCTCGGCCTGGACGGCACGGACCCTGACCCTGATGAGCAGCGTCGGCGGGCCGTCCCCCAGCTACAGCGTCGAGGATGAGTGGGACCTCAGCGGCTCGTCGCCCGCCGGCCGGTAGCGGTACCCGACCCGCCGGACCGTCTCGATGTGGTCCCGGTGATGGCGGCCCAGCTTGCGTCGCAGCCGGGTGATCATGACGTCGACGGTTCGCGGGGCGGACGCGCCGAGGGCGCCGGGGTCCTGCCGCCACACCTCACGCAGCAGCTCCTCCCGGCTGTGTACCCGGCCCGGGTTGCGCACGAGGTAGTCGAGCACCTCGAACTCCAGGTAGGTGAGGTCGATCGGCCGTCCGTCGACCAGGACCTGCCAGGCCAGGCGGTCGACGTCCACGGCGCCGCTGACGGGTGTACTCGCGACGAAGCCGGCATGGGCTGCCACGGACGCCTCCAGACGATTCGGATGGGGCACGAGGTCGGGTGCCACGGGTTGGATTGACGAGCCGGGTGGAACAGGCGGACCGGGTGGGGTCGACGGACACGGCGACGTGGGTCAGGAGGAGCCGCCGGGACCCCGACGCGAGCGGCTGGGCCCGGGACCCCCTCGTGACTGTTACGAGCAACCCGCGATGTCCTCGCTGGTCGTTCGGATGGAGCCGGTCCAGCGCAGGTCCGGCAGGTTGACGACGATCGCGTCCTGGGTGCTGCGGGCGATCACCACCAGGGCCTCGTGCTCGGGATCCGGGTTCTCCTCGCGGTGCGGCACCCACGGCGGAACGAAGATGTAGTCCCCCGGGGACGTCCGGACCCGGATCTCCCGCGGTGGTGCGCCCGGGTCGCTCCCGCCGTTCCCGCCGCCCGGGTCGCTCCCGCCGCTCGCGCCGTCGGCGTCGTCCGCCGCGAGCTCGTCCGCCGGGAAGACGAACTCCGGATGCCCGCTGACCACGTAGATCGCGGTCTCGGACCGGCCGTGGTGATGGTTGGCCGACGCGGTCGCCGGCGCCACGTGCGTCTGGCCCATCCAGAGCTTCGACGAGCCCACGGTGCGCGCGCTCACCGCCGCCAGCCGCCGCATCCCGGACGTCTGCGCCGTCTCGGGATCGAGCGCCCAGGGCGCGATGTGATGCAGCCGCCGATGGAAGGCGTCGATCTCCTCGGGGGACGGTACGAGATCGTCGATGGAAGGAACGTGCAGGTCACTCACGGGTCGGCGCTCCGGTGCTGAGGTCGGTGGTGCGGTTGTCAGGTCTGTGGCAGCACACCGCGTCAGCGGACGCGCCCGCCGGAGGCGGCACCGAGCGGACAGCCACGTTCACCGGAGTGGGCCGCGCCCGCGGTGCCGCGCCGCCCGCCGAGCCGGTGGAGCCGGTGGCCGGTGGAGCCGTGCCAGGCCCCGTATCGGGCCGGCCGAACCGCCGGCGGACCTCCGGGACGGCGAGGCCCCGGACGTGACGTCCGGACAGTGTCGGGGTGGCCGGCCGGCGGCGTGGTTCGCGTGGCGACGGCCGCGTACGGAGCGGGGCGTGTGGCGGCGCGCGGCGGTGGCAGCGTGGTGCGAGCGGCCGGATCGCGGCGGCGGACCCGGGTGCGGGCCGCGCCGCGGCGCACCACGAACGGCGTCAGTGAGCCGAACAGGCGGCGGAGGCAACCCTCAACAAGTCGATGTGCCCACGCGTCACGAGGTAGGCCGGCTTCAACACAGAAGCAACGGAAACACGCCGGTGAATCGCCGCCAACCAATTCGCGGTGTGATCTGATTCACTTTATCACTTCTTGACTGAACAAAGCGCCTCTCCGCACAGTTCTGGACGTGGCCGCTCGCGTTTTCCTCACCCGTTGGGCGCTGCCATCGCACAGATCGTGGTTCGCATCCCGCCCGCTGCTCACCCGCCGGCGCTGCGTCGACTACGGCCGCGCCACCCGCTGCCGCTGTAGTGCCTCCGGTCGATCCTGACCAAGTCCGGTCCGCTGTCTGCCACTGCGCGTCGCTGTCCGTCACCGCGCACGGTCTTTCATCGCTGTGCGTGGGTTGCGTGCCGACGCTCGGTGCCCGTCGCACTCGTCCCTGTCCGACTCGCGGTCTCTGGTCGGCCGAAGGCTTCGCTCTGATGCGCGCCGGTTGTGGCCTGTTCCGTCATGGCCTGTCCTGCCGTGGCCTGATCGGCTGACGGTCGGATCGGCTGGCGGTCGGAGCCGACGCGGCGGCCGGGCGCGGCACGGCGGTTCAGGTTTGGCACCTCTCGGTCGAGGTCCCGGAACCAGGCCGACCCCGTGGCGCCGCCACGTCGACTGGCGAACGAGCAACGAAGAGCGACGACGAGCAACGAAGAACGACGACAAGTGATGGCGAGTGACGAGGACTGACTCGCGCGAAGTCCAGCCGGCGAACCCGCTCCGCGACGTCCATCCTGATCGGAAGGCCGCACATGCCTCAGAGCACCTCCTCCGCTTCGCCGCGCCTCGTCCTGATCATCGGCAACCCCAGGCCAGGCTCCCGGACGCTGACTCTCGCCCGCTTCCTCGCCGAGCGGATCACCGATGAGCTGCCGGTCGTGAGCACGGAGATCATCGACCTCTCCACGCTGGCGCGGCACCTCTTCGCCGACGACGGCCGGGTCGCCGCGGCCCTCAGGACCGCGGCCGAGGCGGATCTGCTGGTCGTCGCGTCGCCGGTCTACAAGGGCAGCTACACCGGGCTGCTCAAGTCGTTCCTGGACCTGCTGCCCGGTGGGGCGCTGCGGGGAGCGACCGCCGTACCGGTGGTCATCTCGGCGGCACCTGACCACTCGGTGGCCGGGGAGCTCTACCTGCGCCCGGTCCTCGTGGAGCTGGGCGCGACCGTCCCCGCCCGGTCGTTCGCGGTGATCGAGGAGCAGCTGCCGGACCTGGACATCGTGGTCGACTCCTGGGTCGTCTCGTACGCGTCAGTGCTCCGCGCCAGCGTCGCCGCCCACACCGGGACGGAGCTTTTCGCCCGGGACGTCCGGGTGGAGAACGACCTCGTGGAGTCAGCTCGATGACGCTCGAAACCCTCGGCCGCGACCCCTCGGCCCAGCCGGCCCAGCCGCGGTCGGCGGACCCGGCCCAGTCGCAGTCGGCCCAGCCGCGGTCGGCCCAGCCGGTTGACCCGGCGGCGCTGCGCAGTGCGTTCCGCCGGCACGCGGCGGGGGTCACCGTGGTGACGATGACCGGCCCCCGGGGTCCGGTCGGCTTCACCGCGACCTCGGTCGCGTCCCTGTCCGCGGATCCGCCGCTGCTGTCGCTGTCGCTGTCCGCGACGTCGTCGAGCGCGCCGGCGCTGCTCGCCACCGACACCCTCGTCGTCCACCTGCTTTCGGACGGCCAGCAGGAGCTCGCCGCGCGGTTCGCGACCTCGGGCATCGACCGGTTCGCGGAGCCGACCCGCTGGCGCCGCCTGCCGACCGGCGAGCCGCTGCTGGTGGACGCGGCCGTGTGGCTACGAACCCGTATCCACTCCCGCCTCGACGCCGGCGATCACCACCTGGTGATCGCCGAAGTCCTGGAAACCCGCTCCCACGGCCAGTCCCGCCCCCTCGTTTACCACAACGGCACCTACGGCACCATCCACCCCAGCCCCCACGACTAACCCAACCCCAAACCCCAGCAAAAACCCCCATAAACCCCCGGCCCCGGAGTCGGGGGGAACTCCGGCGAAGTGTGGCGACTGAATGAGTCCATAGACTCACCTGGTCGCCACACTCGGGCCGCGCGCCGGCCAATTCTTCACTTAATTGGTGAAGAATGTGGGCTAGAGTGTTCGGTGCGCGTGTGTTTTCGCCCGGAGGAGGGGGCCGGCGTGGCGCTGCCTGATTTCATCGTCATCGGGGCTCCGGAAGCCGGGACGTCGAGCCTGCATGCCGCGCTCACCCGCCACCTGGGCCTGGCGATGTCCCCCGTGGCGGAACCGGGCTACTTCCTGACCTCCGGACGCCCCCGGGACGACGCCGACCTCCCTGGCTCGGGCGGCGATCGCGACGCCAGCCCCGGCAGTCCCGGCGGCACCGCCGGTCTGACCACCGAGAACTACATCTGGTGTCTCGCGGACTACGAGGCGTTGTTTCGGGGGGGCGACGGGCGCCGTCCGCGCGGTGAGAGCACTTCCTACTACCTCGCGGAGTTCTCCGCCCAGCGGCGGATGCACGAGCTCCTGCCGTACCTGCGGATGATCGCCGTGCTGCGCGATCCGGTGGAACGCGCCTACGCGGACTGGCTCGCGCACCGCGGGGCCGGGCTGGAGCCGTTGCCGACCCTGGTCGAGGCGCTCGACGCCGAGGAGGAGCGGGCCGCGGCCGGGTGGGGCCGTCGGTGGCGGTACGCCGAGCTCGGCCGGTACGGCGTCCAGTTACGGCGGTTGTACACCCTGTTTCCGCCCAGCCAGGTGCTGCTGGTGCGGTACCGGGACCTGGTGCTCGAACCCGCGGCCGTCCTGCGTCGCGTCTGCGGGTTCGTCGGGGCGGTAGACCCGGCGGCCGGGTTCGGCTGCGACAACCGGATCTTCATGCCGGCGACGATCGAGCCCGGCACGGCGCGTGTCGTCAGGGCGGCGCCGACCGCCGTCGATCCGCTGGACGCCGCGCTGGCGGAGCTGCGGCGCGCCCTCCGGCCGGGCCCGCCGCCACCGCCCGGCCTGCGGGAACACGTTCTCGACCGGTTCCGGGACGACATCGCCCTGCTCGGCGAGCTGACGGGATCCTCGTTCGCGCAGTGGCTCGACCGTGGTGACCTCCCCCTGACCGCCGGCCGCTGACCCACGTCGCCGGCCGCTGACCCGTTGGCGGTGGACCGGGGGTCCGAAGGCGGTAGCGTCGGCCCGGATGAGCACACAAGCGGGTGACCAGGCCGAGCCGGATGTGGCGGAACTGCGTCCGCTGCCCTACGACGGCGTCCGCTCCGTCGCGGTCGGCACCGTCCTGTGGCTGATCGCCCTGCTGGTCATGATCCCGTTCGCTGACGACCTGCGGGCGGACGGCCGGCTCTGGTGGATCGCGACGGCGGCGGTCGGTTTCGGGCTCGGGCTCATGGGCCTGTGGGTCGTGGTGCGGCGCCGGAACCGGCTGCGCGCGGCCGCCGCCTCCACCGCGGCCGACTGAGCGTAACGGCCGACTGAGCGCAACGGCCGACTGAGCGCAACGGCCGACTGGGCACCGCGTCCGTTCGGTGGTACGACCGGGCGGTGCCCGCCACCGGGCGAGGGCCGGGGGTCAGAGATCGTCGAGGTCGTCCTCGGCCTGGCGGCGGCCGGCGCCGTCGGGGTCCCGCAGCGCGGCGGCCAGTCCATGCCGGCGCTCCCACCGGCCGGCCCGCCAGGCCAGCGCCCGGGCGAGCGCGTCCGTGCCGGCCTCGGCGTCGACGTGGATCTCACCGCCGATGCCGCCGACCACCCGCCACGGGACCCGGACCCGCCCGCCGTCCAGGCTCGCTGTCCACAGTTCGGGGTGGACCCGGTAGCGCGCGACGAGTGGACGGGCGGCGCCGGGCACCGCGGCCAGGTCCACCCCGTCGAGCGGGTCCGGGGTGTCCGTGCCCCCGGCCGGAGCGGCGCTCCCGACGACGACCGCGTTGCCGGCCACCATGACGGTCCTCGTCACGGGGCCGTCCGCCGTGGCGCAGCCGGCCCGGGCGGCGCTGTCGACCAGAACAGCGGACCCGCCCGGTCCAGCTGACCGATCCAGTGCGGCGGACTCGGCCGGTCCAGCGGATTCGTCCAGTACGGCGAAGTCGGACAGCTCGGAGGCGAGCCGCAGCCCGAGCACGTGCGCGGCCTCGGCGGCGCGGTCCAGTGGCAGTCGCAGCGCGGGACGGTCGGCGCCGATCACCTCGAGCAGGTCCGGCGCGTCCACGACCACCACGTCGGCGGAGCGGAACACCCCGGTGGGGGTGCGCACGGTCAGCGGCGGGTCGAGCCGTGGGCCGACCGCGCCGGACGGGTCGGTGCCGAGCAGGCCGGCCGCGCTCACTGCGGCCAGGTAGAGCGTCCGGGCCGCCGGCCAGCCGATCCCGCGGTCGGCGTCGCCGAGCCGGTCCAACAGGTCGATGACCGCGTCCGGGTCGGTGAGCACGTCGTCGAGGGTGAGCCGGCAGCCGAGCCGGCGCAGCAGCTCCGGGTCCACGCCCGGCAGCGGCGCGGCCGGCGCGAACAGGCCGGTCAGCAGCGGGTCGGCGCCGGGCAGGACGAGCTCGCCCGGGGGGAGCCGGGTGTCCGGGTCCCCGTCCACCGGCAGCAGCGCGTGCCGGGCCAGCCACCAGCGGGTGTACGACGGCTCCGCGCCGAGGACCACCTGGCGCAGGGGCGGCCGGGCGAGTTCCGCGAGTGCCTCGGGCCAGGCGTCCGGGTCGACGAGCTCAAGGTCGCGGACGGCCGCGAAGTGCCGCACCACCCGCGGTGCCCCAGGCAGGCCGTGCGCTCCCGCTTCCCCCGCCTGGTCGGCGCGGTCGTGGACGTCGTCCGCCCAGGTGTCGCTGTCGTCCAGCTCGAACAGCACGGGCTCGTCCGGATCGACGGTCACGTCCGACGCGTACAGGACTCCGAAGGTCCGCAGGACACCGACGGCTTCGAGAACATGGTCCGGCCAGATGGCGCTCAGCCGTCGGTCCAGGGCACCGAACGGCGCGTCCTCGGCGAGCAGACGGTCGAGTGGTCCATCGGTGATGACCAGCTCGGACGCGGGCGCGAAGCCACCGCCCTGTTCCGGGAGCAGCAGCCCACCCAGCCACGACGGCAGGGCGGACGTCTCCTGCTCCGGGTGGGCCAGGGTGGACGTCTCCCGCTCCGGGTGAGCGGTGTGCTCGTGCGGGACGATCGCGCGGACCAGCGCGAGCACGGCGGCGCCGAGGGCGTCCAGCTCGGCGGGGTCGTCGTCGGGGTCGGCCTGGGTGACGGCCTCGCGCACCGCCGGGTCCCGCAGCACCCCGGGCGGTGTGCCCTCCGCGGCGCCCAGGGTCCGCAGCGCGTCGCGGGCCGGGCCCGCGCACGCGTCGGGATGGACGACGCGCAGTGGCAGCCCGGAACGGGCCAGGGCCACCACATCCAGATCGGGAGTGGGCAGCAGCGCGCCGCGCGGCCCGGTGACCATCCGACTGAGCGGTGTCTCCGGAGCCGTTCCATCCCCGTCCGGTCCGGTCCCGGTGGACGGATCGGCGCCGGCGAAGGCGGGCGGGGGGCCGAGGTCGTCGGCGTCGGGCACGACCACGACCGGCACCGGCAGCGCGCCCAGCGCGTCCCGGTCGGGCGCGGTCAGCAACAGCGGGTACAGCCCGGCCCACCAGGACGGCGCCCGCCGCAGGCCGCGCAGGACCTCGACGACCGCCCCGGTGTCCAGCCGGCGGACGCCCAGCAGGTCGAGGGCGGGCCGGCGGCGCCGGGTGGCGAACTCGGCCGGCAGCAGCCCGTCGAGCACCGCGTCGTCGGCCGCGGACCCGCCGGCCCGCCCCGGCGCGCCGAGGTCGGTCAGCTCCGGGTCCGTCAGGTCCGTGGCCGTAGTCGGGTCCAGGCCCGGGTCCGGGTCGGCACCCGCGCGCAGCAGGTCGGTGACGGCGTCGGTGGCCGGGCCGAGGTCCAGGACGAGGCAGTCCCGGCCGCGGCGGCCGCCGGGCAGGACGGGGGCGTCCGGCAGCAGCGCGAGCAGGTGGTCGCGCAGCCGGCCGTCCACCTCGCCGCGGGGCAGCCCGGTCGGCACCAGGTCCAGGACGCTGAGGGGATCGGGCACCGGATGGCCGGCGGCCAGTCGGTCGGTGGCCGGATTACCGGCGGCCGGGTTATCGGTGGCCGGATTAATGGTGGCGAGGTCGGCGGTGGCGAGATGGGTGGCCAGCGCGACGACCGTGTCGGCGAGCCGGTCGGTGAGCCAGTCCCGCAGCGGCCCGGACACGGTGTGCCGTCGGGACGGGTCGAGCGGCAGGTCGACGCTGATCAGCGCGGGCAGGCCGACGGCCTCGTCGGTCGGCTGCGGTGCCCGCACCACCCGCGCCACCTCGGCGGGCCAGCCGCCGTCCGGGATCATCACCCGGGCGTTGTAGGTGGTCCGGTCCCGTTCCTCGACCGGGCGGTCGGCGAGCAGCCCGGGCGGGATCGAGCCGCGGCGGACACAGCCGAGCCACCGGGTGCCGTCGACGGTGGCGATCTCGAGATCGGTTCCGTCCGGCCCGGGCCGCGCCGGCTCCCAGGCGCACCGGTGGGTCCGGACGTCGCCGTCCACCTCGACGACGATCTCCTCGAGTCCGGGCAGCACGAGGGGCAGCGTGGGGTCGAACGCGGCGATGAGCTCGCGTGCCGTGGCCGCCGCCGCCGGGTCTCGCAGCGGCAGCCGGACAACGGTGTCGAACCCGTCGCCGGGCCCGGACGCCGTCCCGGTGAGGTCGAAGGGCAGGCGCAGGACGGGCACCGCGCCGGCGCGGCGGTCGAGCTCGCGGCGCAGCGCGTCCGCGCCCGTCGCGACGACCAGGTCGGCGGTGCGCCCGCGCGACCACTCCACCCCGCGCCATCCCGCGCCCGAGGGCACCCTGGAGATGATCGACGGCGTGTCCGTCACGGCGAGGACCGCGGCGAAGCCGGCGCCGAAGCGGCCGACGGCCCGCACGTCGCGCTTCGCGGACGCCCGCAGTGTCGACAGGGCCTCGACGCCGGCCGCGGTCAGCGGGGCACCGGTGTTCGCCACCTCGAGCAGCCCGCCCGGGCCGCCGTGCGGGTGCCGCTCCGCCGTGAGCCGGATGTGTACCTTTGCCGGCACACCGGCGGCGGCCGCGGCGTCGACCGCGTTCTGGAGGAGCTCGACGAGCAGGCGGTCCCGGTAGGCGCCGAGCGCGGCGTCCTCCTCGGCGTTCGCGTCCTCCCGGAAGCGGCTCGCGGAGGCGGCCCACGCCTCGATGACACGTGCCCGAAGCGCCGCGGTGTCGAACGGGGTGGCATCCACGGCCTCATCCTCGTCCGCGGCGGGACGGGCGAGCGGCAGGGGTGCCGCGGCCGGAGCCCCGAACGACGCCACCCGGGCGGCGGCCCGCCGCCCGCGACCGCCGTGTTGGCCGGTGGTGGGGTGGCGGTGGGACAGCGGCGACCGGGGGAGCCGCGGGCGGGGAGAGGGGAGACCGGTCCGGTGACACGAGGCGATGGGCGGGACGGCGGTCCGCGGGACGGCGGTGCGCGGGGGCGCGCGGGGCGGGGCGGGCCGGCGCGGCGCGGGGGGCGCGGCGGCGCGGCGGGCTTCGATCCGGCGCTGCCGGGTGCCCTGGAGGAGCAGTGGAAGGCGATCTCCGACCGCCTCGACGGGCTCCCCGACGAGGCGTTCGCGGCCCCGAGCGCGCTGCCCGGCTGGACGACCGCAGAGCTCGTGACGCACATCGCGCACTCCGCGCTCGCCCTGAGCGCCGCGCTGCGCGCCGACCCGGCGCCCGACCCGGCCGGGGGACCGGCGCCGGAGGCGGTGCGCGCGGCCTTCCGCGCCGCCGTCACGGCAGCCGCGGCGGACCTGGCCCGCGTCCCACCGGACGGGATCGCCGACCGTCCGGTGATCACCCCGGGTGGGCCCCCGTCGCTGGGTGAGTTTCTGCTCACCCGGGTGGTGGAGGCGGTCGTCCACGGCCTGGACCTGGGCGTGCCCCCGGCCCGCCCCGCGCTGAAGGCCGTCGTGCGGCTGTTCACGTCGACGCTCGCCCAGCGTGCTCCGGGGCACGCCGTGGAACTGCGGGTGCCCCCTTTCGCCGCCGTACAGATCGTCGAGGGGCCGCGGCACACCCGCGGTACCCCGCCGAACGTCGTCGAGGCCGACCCGGCCGCGTTCGTCCTGGTGGCGACGGGCCGGCTGGCCTGGGGGACGGCGCTCGCCGACGGCCGGATCCGCGCCAGCGGTGAGCGGGCCGACCTGCGCTTCCTGCTGCCGCTGCTCACCTGATCGCGATGGGGCGCGCCGGTGTGCGTGTTTGTCGTGTTTTCTCCGTGACCTCTGTGTCGCGTGACGGGGGAGATCGCGCTCGACCGGCCGATCGGCGTCCCCGCTGCTAGCGTTGGTTATGTGGGGAGTCGAGGGCGGGCGTGAACGTCGGGTGGTCCCGGGGTGCTTCCCGTGACTGTCGGTTGATGTGAGCGTCGTCGTGCCCGGGGGTGTCACGACATCGCCTTGAACCCGACCCGTTCCTCCCGACATCTCGGTCACCCTGACCTCTCTAGGAGACCTGGTGCCACACGTCGCCCACAGCGACGACCCCGCAGCTCGCCGGGAGTCGACGTCCGTCCGCCGCCCGCCGCAGTCCCGCGACGGCCGCCGTCGCGACGGTTCTCTCCTTCGTGACCTCCCCGGCGACCCCCGTGACCTCCCCGGCGGTCCGCACGACAGCGATCTCCTCGACGACGATCCGGGCCCGCGCGACGCCTGTGGCGTCTTCGGTGTCTGGGCGCCCGGGGAGGACGTGGCGAACCTCACCTACTACGGCCTCTACGCCCTCCAGCACCGCGGCCAGGAGGCGGCCGGGATGGCGGTCGGCGACGGCCGCACCGTCGTCGTGTTCAAGGAGCTGGGCCTGGTCGCCCAGGTCTTCGACGAGATCACCCTGTCCAGCCTGTCGGGGCACGTGGCCGTCGGGCACACCCGGTACTCGACCACCGGCTCGTCCACCTGGGAGAACGCCCAGCCGTCCTACCGGACGGCGGGGTTCGGCGGGCCGATCGCGCTCGGCCACAACGGCAACCTGACGAACATCGTCGAGCTGGCCGGATCGCTCGGCGACAGCGTCGGCGGCCAGGGCGCCACCACCGACTCCGACCTGATCACCGCGATGCTCGCCGCGCATCCCGGCCCGACCCTGGTCGATGCCGCGCTGGACGTCCTGCCCCGGCTGGCGGGCGCCTTCTCGCTGGCGTTCGCGGACGCCTCGACCCTGTACGCGGCGCGCGACCCGCACGGCATCCATCCGCTGGTGCTGGGCCGGCTCGACGACCGGCCGGAGGGCGCGTGGATCGTCGCCAGTGAGACCGCGGCGCTCGACATCGTGGGCGCCCGCTTCGTCCGCGAGATCGAGCCCGGCGAGTTCGTCGTCATCGACGCGGACGGCCCGCGCTCGCTCACGTTCGCCCAGGCCGACCGGCATGTCTGCCTGTTCGAGTACGTCTACCTCGCCCGCCCGGACACGTCGATCGGCGGCCGGTCGGTGCACGCCACCCGGGTCGAGGTGGGCCGGCGGCTGGCCCGGGAGGCACCGGCCGAGGCCGACCTGGTGATCCCGGTCCCGCAGTCCGGCGTGCCGGCCGCGGTCGGTTTCGCCGAGGCGTCCGGCATCCCGTTCGGTGAGGGCCTGGTCAAGAACTCCTACGTCGGACGGACGTTCATCCAGCCGTCGCAGACCATCCGCCAGCGGGGCATCCGGCTCAAGCTGAATCCGTTGCGCGACGTCATCGAGGGCCGCCGGCTCGTCGTCGTGGACGATTCGATCGTGCGCGGCAACACCCAGCGGGCGCTGGTGCGGATGCTGCGCGAGGCCGGGGCGACCGAGGTGCACGTGCGGATCTCGTCTCCCCCGGTGCGGTGGCCCTGTTTCTACGGCATCGACTTCGCCACCCGCGACGAGCTGATCGCCAGCGGCCTCGGGGTGGAGGACATCAGGCGGTCGCTGGGTGCCGACTCACTCGCCTACGTCTCCCTGGACGAGCTGGTGGAGGCCTCCGGGCAGCCGGCCGACGCGCTGTGCCGGGCCTGCTTCGACGGCGTCTACCCGGTTCCGCTGGCCGACGCGGACAAGCTCGGCAAGTACCGGCTGGAGCCGTTCGGCCCGCAGACCACGGAGGAGGTCATCGCGCAGGCCCTCCGGGAGCGGGTGACCCTGGGCATGAACGGCGCGGACCCGTCCCCCGACAACCACGACCTCGACGTGGAACCCGTCCCGCGCGAACCCGCCCGGGACGTCGCCGTCGCGCACGCGAACGGGACGAGGGCTAACGGAACCACCGCGAACGGAACAGCGGCGAACGGGGCACGGGCCGACGCCGTGCCGGTGGACGGCGCCCCGGCCGACGGGGTGCCGACGAACGGAGCGGCCACGAACGGAGCGGCCACGAACGGGATGACGGCGAACGGGGTGGCAGTGGACGGCGCACCGCTGGGCAGCGCGCGGTGGTGAGGCACACCGACGGATCCGGGCCGGCCGCGGAGGCCGGCGGTCGGGGCGGCGACACCGGGGGACGCTCGGTCTCCTACCGGGACGCCGGGGTCGACGTCGAGGCCGGCGACCGGGCCGTTCAGCTCATGCGCCAGCACGTCGCCCGTGCCACCCGACCCGAGGTCGTGGGGTCACTCGGTGGCTTCGCGGGCCTGTTCGCGCTGGACGTGGCCCGCTACCGGCGCCCGCTGCTCGCCTCGTCCACCGACGGCGTGGGCACGAAGATCGCCCTGGCCAGGGCGATGGACGTCCACGACACGGTGGGCATCGACCTGGTCGCCATGGTGGTCGACGACCTGGTCGTCTGCGGCGCGGAGCCGCTGTTCCTACTCGACTACATCGCCTGTGGCTCCCTCGAGCCGGCGCGGATCGCCTCGATCGTCGCCGGGATCGCCGCCGGCTGCGAGCAGGCCGGGTGCGCCCTGGTGGGTGGCGAGACCGCGGAACACCCCGGCCTCATGGGAATCGACGACTACGACCTGGCCGCGACGGGGGTCGGGGTCGTCGAGGCCGACGCCGTGCTCGGGCCGGAGCTGGTCCGGCCGGGGGACGTGGTGGTCGCGATGGGGTCATCCGGTCTCCACTCCAACGGTTTCTCGCTGGTAAGACACATCCTGTTCGGTCCGGTCGAGCCTGACCAGCCCGGAGGGGTCTCCGTGGCGGGTCGGGCGGCGCTGGCGCGGCACGAGGAAGCCCTGGGGACGACCCTCGGGCAGGCGTTGCTCACGCCCACCCGTATCTACGCCCGGGACTGCCTGGCCGTCATCGAGGCGGCGGAGGTGCACGCCTTCGCCCACATCACCGGCGGCGGTCTCGCGGCGAACCTGGCCCGGGTGATCCCACCGGGGACGGCCGCCGTCGTGGAACGGTCGACCTGGGCTCCGCCGGCCGTGTTCGGCCTGCTCGCCGAGCGCGGCGGGGTGAGTGAGGCCGACATGGAGGCCACGTTCAACCAGGGGGTCGGAATGGTCGCGGTCGTCGCGCCCGCCGATGCCGGGGCAGTGGTGCGGACGCTGGCTGACCGTGGCGTCGCCGCCTGGGTCGCCGGGCGGGTCGAGCCGCTGCCCGGAGAAGCCGAAGCGGACGGCGCGGCGCGCCTGGTGGGCGCTCATCCCTGACCCGGTTGGCCCGGCCACCGGCCCGCTCGTCGCGGGCCGGCCGGTCGTGGACCGGCTTGTCGCGACCAGGCTCGTTGTGGCCCGGATGGTCGGGGGTGCGCACGAACCCGTACCGGCATCCGCCCGCGGGGGCAACCGCGCGGGCGTCCAGCCATCACTGGCATGGGAGGCTCCTCGGTCGGGAAGATCCTGACCTCTGAGACTCTAGGACGGGACACCGACAGTTCCGCCCTGTTCGGTTCGGCGCCCGGTGTGCCCGCACGAGGCGGGCGTACCGGACTCGACCTGCTGCCGACATGAACGACCACCTGGCGACAGGTGGTCGCAACCGGTCCCCGGAAATCCCGGAGGCCCGGCGCCGGCCGGGGCAGCCCCGGGTTCAACGGGACGAGCGGTGCTCGTCCTCATCGTCCAGGTAGGCGTCGTAACCGTAGTCGTCATCCGAGTACGGTTCGTCGCTCTCGGTCTCCCGCGTAGTACCCGCGCCCAGATCCGCCTTCAACCGGTCGAGATCCATAGTGGGCGAGTTGTACTTGAGCTCGCGGGCGACTTTCGTCTGCTTGGCCTTCGCTCGGCCGCGCCCCATGGCTCGACCCCCTCGAACATGACGACGGGGACCCGCCCCGGTGCTCTCACTGTCTCGTGCTTCCCGAGACTACAGGGATCGCAGCCTACTCGGCACGCCAACCCGACAGTTACCTGTCGTCGGACAACACGGCGGAGATCATCTGACCCCCGCGAACGGTCCCGGGACTCCCCTGGCGACGGGTGCGCGGGCGCCGCGGCGGGCCCGCGCGCCCGCTGGCCGGTGTGCCCGGTCTCACGGCTTCCGGGGTGGGAAAAGCCTGCCGGCACGCGGATTCCGGGCGGGTCCGCCGGTGCCGGTCAGGGCAGCAGGATGCCCCGCAGTCGGCCGATGTCGGTCATCCGGCGCTCGGCGAACCGCCCCGCGGCCACCGCCGGGGTCACCCCCTCCGCCTCGGCGAGCCGGAAGATGTCCAGCGCCGTGTCGAAGATCCGGGCGGCCCGGGCCCTGGCCCGTTCCGGGGAGTACCCCTCGATCTCGTCCGCCACCTGGATCAGGCCGCCGGCGTTGACCACGAAGTCGGGCGCGTACAGCACGCCCGCGTCGGCCAGGACCTTGTCCACGCCCGGGTGGGCCAGCTGGTTGTTCGCCCCGCCGCAGACGATCTCCGCGCGCAGCGCGGGCACGGTCTCGTCGGTGAGCACCCCGCCCAGCGCGCACGGCGCGTAGATGTCGACCTCGGCCCGCAGGAGCTCGTCGGGGTCGGCCACCAGCCGGACGTCGGGATGGCGGGCCCCCAGTCGCCGCAGGGCGCCCGGATCGGTGTCCCCGGCCAGAACGGTCGCCCCCTCCTCCACCAGGTGCCCCACGAGGCGCAGGCCGACCTTGCCGACCCCGCTGACGGCGACCCGGCGCCCGGCGAGCGAGGGCGTCCCCCATCGGTGCCGGGCGCTGGCGCGCATGCCCTCGAAGACGCCGTACGCGGTCAGGACGCCGGAGTCGCCCGAGCCGCCGTGCGCCGGCGACCGGCCGGTGACCCAGCGGGTCTCCCTGGCGACGGTGTCCATGTCCTCGACGTACGTCCCGACGTCGCAGGCCGTCACGTAGCGGCCGCCCAGGGAGGCGATGAAGCGTCCGTAGGCGCGCAGCAGCGCCTCGGTCTTGTCCCGGGCCGGGTCGCCCAGGATGACCGCCTTGCCGCCGCCGAGGTCCAGGCCCGCGCAGGCCGCCTTGTAGGCCATCGCCCGGGAGAGCGCGAGGGCGTCGGCGAGCGCGGACGCCTCGTCCGGGTAGGTGTGGAACCGGGTTCCGCCCAGCGCCGGCCCCAGCGCGGTCGAGTAGATGGCGATCACGGCGCGCAGGCCGGTGGCCCGGTCGGAGCAGAACACCACCTGCTCGTGCTCCGCGCCGGCCTCGAACACCGACGAGACTCCCGTGGACGTGCCGACCACCGCTGACATGACCGAGCCTCCCTCCGGACGGCTCGGCGAGCCGACGGCCCGCGAGCCCGCTGCGCGGCGGGCTCCCGCCGGCCGCTGCGGCGAACATTACGGGCCCGGCCCGCGGGGCTCCTCTCGTGCGGCCCGGGCCGGCCCGGGAGGGGGACCGGCGGGGTTGCGGGGCGGTGTGGCGGTACCCGGCCGCACCAGGCCTCACCGGGCAGATCACCAGGGTTGCCCGACCTCTCATCGCCGCCGGGCCCGCCACGCCCGTGGTCCGTGCCAGGATCGGAGGCATGCCAGGATCCAGGGGCATGTCCGCACCTGTTCCGGTCCTCCGCGGGGGGTCGGCGTCCGTGGAGTTCCCGTCGTCGGCGGGCATCGCGGGTGACGCCGCCGTCGAGGCCGGTGTCTAGCGTGGCTGTCGTCTCACCCGCCGCCTACCTGCGGGTCTATGAGCCATTGGCCGCGTTCCCGCCCCCGGACCGCGTCCGTTGGCAGCGGTACGCGGCCTCGGGGCCGCCGTCGCGGCGCGCGGGCGCCCGGCGCGAGCGGGTCGTCGCGCTGGTGGCGACCGTCCGGCCGTCGCTGGACGTCGCCGACGAGTCCGCCTTCGTCCAGTGGGCGGACGGCCTGATGTTCGTCTGCCCGTGGTCGACACAGCTGCGGGTGTGGCAGGCGGCGATGGAGTTCCGCGGGCTGATGCCGGAGCGGGTCGCCGAGGCCTTCCTCCCGCGCCGGCTGGTGGACCCGGCCGAGACCGAGCTCGACCGCTGGAAGGCCCGCCGGCCCGAGATCAAGATTTATGTCCAGACCTGCACCTGGATGGTGCCGCCGACCTGGTTCGTGCTGTTCGACCCGGGGGAGCGGGCGTTGGTCACCGGCGACAGCGCCGACCGGTCCATGGTCTACCGGACCACGATGAGCCTCGCCCGCCGCCGGGTCGGCCGCGCGGTGGAGGCGATGGAGACCCTCCGGGCGGCGAACACCGACGCCCCCGCGATCGAGGGCGTCGCCGAACTGGCCCGTTGGCTGGGGTCCTTCCATCCGCAGAGCAGGGTCGAACTGGACTACGACGGGCTAGTTGACCTGCTGGACGACGACATGCTGCGGCGGGACACATCCGTCGAGGACATCGTCGAGGCGGTCAGTGCGTTACGCCGTGGGCGAACAGACCTTGCGGTCGAGGCGTACGAACGAGTGCTGATCAGGTGGAGACCCCTGCAGTCACGGGAATCCGCCAGTTGATCGGCGCCGCCTGTTAGCAGAGCGTTGCCCTCCGCTTCGGACGAGCTGTGACTAGTCAGCAGATGGTCCTGACGTGCCATGTCCGAAATGCCCCCGAAGGATGCACGATCTGTATGGGACGGAGCGACGCTCTGTGACGGGAGGCCAACGCAATGACGACGAGAACGCCGGATGCCGAGCCGCTGCTGACGCCCGCCGAGGTAGCCACGATGTTTCGGGTGGACCCGAAGACCGTGACCCGGTGGGCCAAGGCCGGAAAGCTGACCTCGATCCGGACGCTGGGCGGTCACCGCCGGTACCGCGAGGCGGAGGTGCGTGCCCTGCTGAAGGGAGTTCCGAGCATCGGAAGTGACATCTGATAACCGCGCCGAGTCGGCGCTGATGGCGGCGTCCTGGTAACACCAGGCGTTCGGTGGCTGCCCGGCCGGGCGAACAACCCGACGGCCGGACCCGCCTGCTGAGCGGACGTCCCATATGCCTGAACTCTCCACCGCTCCGGGAGGGCGGTGGTGGTTCACGTGTCGAAACCGACGGGCGGCACCCACGCTGTCCGTCGGTTTCGTTCGTTCCAGCTCGCCTCGCGGCTGCGCACGCACCCGCGGGACCAGCGGGAACAGCGGCTTGGGAGGGCGGCTGGGGACGGCGTCTCGCCATGCCGGCTCGGTTTTCGCCATGCCGACCCGGATGGTGTGTGCCAGGTCGCGTGGGCTCGATGTCCTGCGTGGCAGGTAGTACGGGAGCCTGGGGCCATGCGCGATCTTGCATGGCCCGCCGGCGCCCATGAGGCTGTTCGCATGGTGGGAACAGCCGGCGGCCGGGCCGTGGGTCGACGTGGTCCGCGAGCCCGAACGCCAGGTGCCGTCCTGGTCTTTCTCACCGTGGTGCTGCTGGCGGTCCTGTGCCCGGCCTGCGGTGGCGGCGAGGCCGGGGGCCGCCCCGGTGCGTCCGGTGCGGGCACCGGCGTGGCAGCGGGCGGTGGCGCGGCGGGTGGCGGCGGGGTGGTGCCGACGGCCGAGCCGGTCGTGCGGACCACCGGCGGCGAGGTCCGCGGTGTCACCGAGGGCCCGGTGGTGTCCTTCTTCGGTCTTCCCTACGCGGCGCCGCCGGTCGGCGCGCTGCGCTGGCGGCCGCCCGCCCAGGCGGCCCCCTGGAACGGCGTGCGGGACGGTTCCGTGCGCGGCCGTCCCTGCCCGCAGGAAGGGCCGCTGGCCGGCGCCGCCAGCGAGGACTGCCTGTTCGTGAACGTGAGCATGCCGGCCGGCGCGCCCCGGGCGACCGGTACGGGGCTGCCGGTGCTGGTGTGGATCCACGGCGGCGGCTTTGTCACCGGATCGGCCAACGAGGCGGACCTGTCCGCGCTCGCGGCCGGCGGGCCCGCCCTGCTCGTGGGCGTGAACTACCGACTCGGCGCGCTCGGCCAGCTCGCGCTGCCGGCGCTGAACGCCGAGTCCGGCGGTGACGCGGGCTCGTACTCGCTGGCGGACCTCATCGCCGCGCTGCGCTGGGTGCGGGCGAACGCCGCCGCCTTCGGCGGGGACCAGAACAACGTGACGATCTTCGGGGAGTCCGCGGGCTCGGTGAACGTCTGCGGGCTGCTGGCGGCGCCGTCCGCGCACGGACTGTTCCAGCGGGCGGTCATGCAGAGCGGGCCGTGCCAGTGGCCGCTGCCGACCATGGCCACGGCCGAGGGAACAGGCCAGCAGTTCGCCGCCCGGATGGGCTGCGCGGACCCCGCCGGGGTGCTCGACTGCCTGCGGGCGCGGCCGGTGGAGCAGATCGTCGGCGGCTCCGGGCAGTCGGACATCCTGACCGCTCCGACCTGGGCACCGGTGGTCGGCAGCCGGACGCTTCCCCGCCCTCCGGTGGACGCCGTCGCCGCCGGCTCCGCGGCCGGGGTGTCCGTCCTGCTCGGGACGGTGCGCGACGAGGGGCGGGCCTTCACCGCCAGCTACGACTCCGGTGGGGAGCTCACCGACGAACGGTTCGCGCAGATCGTCCGGGCGGAGATCCCCGACCGGGCGGACGCCGTCCTCGCGGCCTACCCGCCCGGGGTCGTCCCCGCCCGCGAACGGCTCGCGCAGGTGATCACGGACCGGGTCTTCGCCTGCCCGACCGCGCACTCCGCCGACCTGTTCAGCCAGCCCAGCGGGCAGCCCGGGGCCGGGTCGGGGTCCGGGTCCGGGCCGGGGGGCGTCGGGCCCGGTCGGACGTTCCTGTACGAGTTCGACGTCCCGGGCCTCGGGCCGGTGACCGACGGGGTGGCCACGGGCGCCACCCACGCCGGGGAGCTGCCGTACCTGTTCCGCTCCGCCGCCTCGGACGCGCCGCGGCCGGGGGCGACCGCCGGGGAGCGCGCGCTGTCCGCGGCGATGGTCGACTACTGGACCCGGTTCGCCGCCACCGGTGATCCGAACACGCCGCCCGCCGGGGCCGTCGGTATGGGGTCCGGGGAGCGGGTGCTCCCGGCCTGGCCGCCCTGGCCGGGAGAATGGAACTCGACGGTTCCGGACCGGCTGGCCCTTGAGCCGGGTGTGCTGGTGGCGCGCTCCGGCTACGCCGCGGCGCACCACTGCGACATCTGGGGCTGACCACCTCAGTCCGGCGGGGAGCCGGGCGGGGGTTTGCGGGCGATCGCCCCGTAGCTGCTCACCTCGGCGTCCGCGAGTCGCTCTTCCCCCTCGTCTTCCGGATGCCAGCGGTGCACCGGGACGAGCCCGGGCGCCACCGGTTCGAGGCCGTCGAGCAACGCGGTGATCTCGGCGTGGGAGCGCGGCTGGAAGGGGATCCCGCGGTCCTGGTAGATCGTGGTGCCGAGCTCGGCGACCTCCGGGGCCACGAAATCCCCGGTGGCGTGGGTGATCGCCAGGTAGCTGCCCGGGGCGAGGGCCCCGAGCAGCTCCCGGACGATGCCCGCCGGGTCCTGGTCGTCCGGCACGAAATGCAGGATCGAGAACAGGGACAGCGCGACGGGCCGGTCGAGGTCGAAGGTGTCGCGCAGCTCGGCGGAACGGATGATCCTGCCGGGATCGAGCAGGTCCGCGTCCAGGTAGGCCGTCCGGCCGCGCGGGGTGCTCGTCAGCAGGGCGCGGGCGTGCGACAGGACGATCGGGTCGTTGTCGACGTACAGGACCCGGGCCGCGGGGACGGCCGCCTGCGCCGTCTCGTGCAGGTTGGAGCTGGTCGGGATGCCCGTCCCGATGTCGAGGAACTGGTGGATCCCGGCGTCGCGGGCCAGATGGCGGACGGCCCTCGTCATGAACGCCCGGCCCTGCACCGCGGTCGTCCTGGTCGCCGGGTAGACCGCCAGCAGGTGTTCGGCCGCTTCGCGATCGGCGGGGAAGTTGTCCTTGCCGCCGAGGAAGTAGTCGTACATCCGGGCGGAATGCGGGATGTCGGTGCGCAGGTCCACCGGGGGTGTGCTTCGGTGCGTCGGCCATCTCACCGCAGCACGCGTGGCCTCGTCCATCCCCGCCTCCGGGTGTCGCAGTCATGCCTGGCCGCCGTCGCCCAGACGGGTGCTCTCCGCGGACCGCCCGCGACCGGTCACGCGAGGACCGGTCGCCGGGGGCCGCGACGCCCGGAACCCACTCGTCGGTGATCGTGCCGGTCGGGAGCCGCCCGAGCGAACACCACCTGAGCCGGTACCGGAGACCGCGCACCGTGCTGGTGTTGGCACGATGTGTGGAGGGCACTTGCCGCGATTATGTCGAACTCGGACACTTGCCGCGTCCAATGTGTCGTTGGGGGGACCAACAGACCGATTGATCCCGATCCGCCGGCCCGGACCTTGCTCCAGGTCAGGCCCGGCGGGGCGCGCCGGGGTAGGTCCCGAACGACCAGCTGTTGCCCTCGGGGTCACGGGCGGCGAAGTCCCGTGACCCGTAGTCGGTGTCATGCGGTTCCATGGTGATCTGTGCCCCCGCGGCCCTGGCCCGGGCGCACAGGGCGTCCGGTTCCGCTGTCACCACGTAGGCGCCGAAGCTGCCCGGTTGGAGGCCACACGGGTCGTCGGGGTCGTCACGGGTCGAGCCGAGCATGACGCCGCCGCCCGCCGGCCAGGCGAGCTCGGCGTGGTCCACCCGGTCGCCGGACCCGCCGTGGTCGGCGGGTCCGTACGAGACGACCTCCTCGAAGCCGAACGCCTCGGTGAGGAAGGCGATCAGCGCCCGCGCGTCGCGGGCGCGCAGCGTCGGCCAGACCTGGGGCGGTGGTGCCTTCACATCGCTCATGAGTAGTTCATGTCCTCTCCGTAGCCTGATCGTCAGCGGACCCGGGACGGGCCAGGCCCGGCCGACGATCCGCCGGGCCTGGCCCCCCAGGCTTGGACGTTTCGGAACTGGCATGGTGGGCGGTCCACCGGGACCGCTCGGCCGCCCTGCCCGAAAGGAGACCGGTGCCTTTCACGTTGAGTCATCCCGCCGCGGTGCTGCCGTTGCGGCGGCTCGGGCTGCCGATGAGCGCGCTGGTGGCCGGGTCGATGGTTCCGGACGTACCGGTTTTCCTCGGCTGGTCGGCGATGTACCACCTCAGCCACAGCCTGCTCGGTGTCGTGACCTTCGTCCCCCTGCTCTCCCTGGCCGCGTTGGGGATCTGGTTCTGCCTGGCCCGCGACGCCCTGCTCGACCTGGCTCCGGATCCGGTCAGGCTGCGGCTGCCGCCCCGGGCCCGGCCCACGGGACGTCAGTGGCTGCTGGCCCCGGTGGCCGCGGTCGTCGGGGGCCTGACGCACACGGGTTGGGACGCCTTTACCCACGAGAATCGATGGGGTGTCCGTCAGGTGGCCTGGCTGCGCGCCGAGCACGGCGCCCTGCCCGGCTTCAAATGGCTCCAGTACGGCATGGGCGCGGCCGGGCTGATCGTGGTCGCGGCGGCGGTCGTCGTCCACCTGCGGGCGCTGCCACGAGGGCCACGACGGCCGCGGCGGCATTCGGCGGAAGCGGCGGTCCTTCCGGCGGTGGTGGCCCTGGCGGCGGGGACCGGCGCCGTCGTCGGCCTGGCGCAGGCGTCGCGCGGGCTGCACGCGGTCGCCTTCCGCGGCGTCGTCACCGGCGTGATCGCGTTGGTGGTGGGCCTGTTCCTGATCGCCGCCGGCTGGCAGGCGGCGAACCGCGGGCCCCAGGCCGACGGTCGGTGGGCATCGGGACGCACACTGGAGTGATGGCCAGGCCAGCTGACCCGCTCGCGGTGGTGGACGAGTACGTCCGCGCGGCGCCGGTGCCCGCGTTGCGCCCGTACATCGCCTGGTACAGCGGCTACCGCCAGCGTGGGCTCGCGCCCGCCCTGCACCGCGGCCTGCCCTCGCCGTACCTCACGTTGATCTTCACCCTGGACGAGCCACTGACGGTCGTCGGGCATCCCGATCCCCGCCAGGCGCCGGGCGGCTACGACACCCTGCTCGGGGGGCTGCACACCTCGCCTGCGCTGATCGCACACGACGGCGCCCAGTCGGGAGTGCAGGTCGCGCTGCGGCCGCTCGGCGCGCGGGCGCTGCTCGGCCTGCCGGCGGGCGAGCTCGCCCAGCACGATCTTCCGGCGGACGCGGTCCTCGGTCGTGTGTGCGAGGAGGCGCGGGAGCGGATGCGGGCGGCTTCCGGTTGGGCGGGAACATTCGCGGTGCTGGACGACATCCTGTCCCGACGGTCCGGTCACCGGGTGTCCGCGGTCGATCCGGAGATCGCCGAGGCATGGGCGATGCTGGAGCGTGCCCGAGGCTCCGTCCCGGTGGTGGAGTTGGCGGCCGAGGTCGGCTGGAGCACCCGCCACCTGCGGACGCGGTTCAGAACCGAGATCGGCCTGACCCCGAAGGCGGCGGCCAGGGTCATCCGTTTCGATCATGCCCGTCGCCTGCTCGGTCGCCGGGCCGCGGCCGTGGCGGGTGCCGGAGGCCCGGGGGAACTGGCCCTGGCGGATCTGGCGGCCGGTTGCGGGTACTTCGACCAGGCGCACCTGGCCCGCGAGTTCCGCGCGCTGGCCGGGGCGCCGCCGAGCCGTTGGCTCGCGGAGGAGGCGGGCTACCCGGCGACCGGTCGACGGGCGCGGGCGGAGAACATCGGGACGAAATAGGCCGGGCCTTCGGGTCGCACCGTCGCCCGGCCGCCAGGCGTCGCCTGGTCGTCAGGCGCGGGTCAGGTCTCGCCGCGGATCAGCAACGGCAGGTCGTGGGCGTAGTCGGCCACCGAGGTGCCCGTCAGGTAGGCGACCCGGGCGGTGCCGTCCGGGCCGAACGCGGTCACCTGCGCGCTGTGTGTCACGTTCACCGTGCCGTCGGCCTCGCGTACCGCCGGTTCGATCGCCACGTCCAGCGCGTCGGCGAACTCCTTGATGTGCGGCCAGGTGCCGGTCAGGCCGATGAAGGACGCGTCGAACTGGTCCAGCCAGTGGCGGATGACCGGTGCGGTGTCGCGGTCCGGGTCGGTCGAGACGAACACGACCCGGATCCGGTCGCGGTCGGCCGCGGGGATGCTCTCCAGCGCCGCGTCCAGGTCGGCCATGGTCGTCGGGCAGATGTCGGGGCAGTTGGTGAACCCGAAGAACACCAGCGTGACCCGGCCGGCGGTCGCCTGGTCCGTCCGCAGGTCGAACGGAGCCCCGGCGGTGTCGACCAGCGTCGTGGTGGGCTTCGCGACGGGGGTACCGAGGGACACACCACGTACTCCGGCCGCCCCGCCGACCTCGCTGAGATCGACCACGGCCGGGCTGGACGAGCCGCCGTCCCCGGAACCGCAGGCCACCCCGGTGAACAGCAGCAGGGTCGCCGTCCCGGCGCAGGCCAGGCCAGTGGACGCCCGCCCCCGCTGCCCGTGCCGCTCAGCCGGTCGCCGCAAGGCGGACCAGCTCCTCTGCCTGCTGCTGCCACCAGGCGCCGGCCACGGGGTCGCCGCGTCCGCACTCGCCGTCGCTCGCACCCGGGGTTTTGATCCAGAGGAAGGCGTCGGCATGCGGTGAGCCGGTCTCGATCGTCGGGGCGGCCCCCAGGCCGCGTCCCGGAGGGTTGCACCACGGGTCCTGGATCCCGTCGGCGGGGCCCTGCCCGTTGCGGGAGGTGTCGACCACGAAGTGGGTGCCGCCGGTCAGCGCCGAGACGACCTCGCCGCGGGCCGTCTCGTCCGCGGTCCGGTAGTAGTTCGACACGTTGACCGCGAAGCCGCGGGCGCCCTTCACCCCGGCTCGCAGGAGCCGATCGGCGATCACCGGGGCGGCCGTCCAGCCGCAGTTCGCGCCGTCCAGGTAGACGCTGGTGTTGGGCAGCGCGCCGTAGACGCCGACCGCGTCGTTGAGCAGCGCGTAGCGCTCGGCCTGCTGGTCGGCGGGCAGGCTGTCCATCTGGCCGAGCGAGTCCGGCTCGAGGACGACGACCGCGCGGGCGTCACTGATCGCGCCGGCGACCTGGCGGGTGAACGTCCGGTAGGCGTCGGCGTTGGGCAGGCCGCCGGCGGAGTGTCCGGCACCCGCGTCGCGGTGCGGAATCGCGTAGATCATGAAGATCGCGGTCGTGCCGGTGTCGCGGCTGGCGGAGACGCGCGTGCGGACCTCGCCGGACACGTCCCGCAGCCAGTCGCCGACCGGGAACGCGGTGGGGGTGTTGACCAGCGGCGCGATGGCCTGGGCACGGGCCGGGTCGCGGTTCGCCTCCTCGGCCGCCTGGCTGTTGCGGTCGATGAGGAAGGGCGCCGCCGGAGCCGGATCGGGGGAGGAGGCGGACTCGGCCGGCCGCTGGGCGCCGGCCGGGTCGCCGGCCGGACAGTTCGGTCCGACCGCTGTCAGCGGACCGGTCGGGACGTCCGGTGTGGTTACGGCCACAGAGGGTGTTACCGGAGTGGGGTTCGAGCCCCCGCCGCAGGCGGCGAGGGCGAGCACCGCGGCCGCCGTCGCCCCGGCGGCACAGGCCCGGCGCCGCAGGCGGGTGCGGCCTGGCCGACCCGGCCGACCTGGCCGGTCCCGAAGCTCGCGCCATCGCGGCTTCGGTCCGTTGCCGTCTTCCGCCCGGACGGTCACCCGGCATCCCCCTTGCTCCCGCGATCCAGGCTCCCGTGATCCAGCCGGCCGGGCCAGACGCCTGCGCTGCGCCGATTGAACCCGTCCCAGGCTAGTACTGACCGTCCGGCTGGCCCGAATGGTGGGGGTGTGGGCTCACTGGACCTGCACCCAGGTGGCGACGGACGGAATGTTCTTGCCGTTGTCGACGAAGAGCATGTACCAGTCCGGCGGGAGCAGGTTGGCGTTGTCGGGAACACTCACCGTTACCTTGCCGTTCGCCTGGCTGACCACGGGGAGGGCCACCGAGCGCTGCTCGGTGTCGGTCACGTGCGTGTAGGCGCCCGGCCGGATCAGGCGGACCTTGGAAACATCCTGCGAGACACCCAGATCGATTGTGGTGCCGCGGGTCACCGAGGTCGGCGCGGTCTTGATGACCGGCCGCTCACCCTGATACATGTACGGCGGACTGTAGATCTCGATCCGGGTCTCGAAGAAGTTGTCGTCGCTCAGCGGATTCGAACCGAAAACCGCCACCCGGCCGTCGGGCATCAGCAGATAGCTCGAGTGGTAGTCCCGGCCGACGAGCGGATCGGCGGCCGGGGTGAAGGTGTTCGTGTCCGGGTGGTAGAGCTCCGCCGTCTGGGTGTCCTTCTGCCGGTAGGCGGTGGAGCCGCCGGAGACGAGCACGGTGTCGTCCGGCAGGACGACGACACCCGGGTACCGCTTCGCGACGGTGGTGTTCGGCCCCTGCACGTAGTGCGGGTTCGGGTCGTCCAGGTCGACTATGGCGGTGCGGGCGGTGGCCACCTGGGTGTCGCCCACGCCGCCGCCGGCGACGAACATCACCCGCTGTTCCTGGGCCGGCGGCAGCAGCACCGTTCCCGCGGTCTCGTTGATCTCCGGCTGGGGCAGACCCGGAACTGCCTGGAACGTACCGTCGGTGAGGCTCCAGAATCCGGGCTGGCGGGCTTCCAACGAGGCCGGCCCGTAACCGGCGTTCGCGCCGGAGAAGAACAACCGCCCGTCCCCGGCGAGCAGCAGCGACGGGTACGTCGGGAACTCCTTGACCAGCCCCTCGTTGTGGATCCACGTGCGGTTCGCCTGGTCGAACCACTCCGTGTTGCCCGGGTCGATGTCGCCCTTGTCGTTCAGGCCGGAGACCGCGACCACCTGGCCACTGGCCAGAGTGACCAGCGTCGGGTACCACCTGGCGAAGTTCAGGTCGCCGGTCTTCTCGTACCGCTCCGTCTGCGGATTGAACGTGTAGCTGTCCTTGAGCCCCTGGTACTCCTGCTTCTTGCCGTCCGGCGAGTCCTGGGGGAGGACCTCGTACTTCTTCGTACCGCCGGCGATGAGCAGGTCACCGCTCGGGAGAAACGCCTGGCCGGCGCAGAAGACGTCCCACGGGGTGTAGATCTGCTTGAAGGTGTTGGCGACCGGATCCCACAGGATGGTCTCGAAGCGCTTCGCGTCGAAGTTGGCCTGGTTGTTTCCCGAGCCGGCCAGCAGCAGAATCTTCCCGGTGCGCAGCATAGCCGCGTGGATGGAGCGTGAACCGGGGTCGGCGACGATGTCCCAGCGGCCGTACTCGCTCATGTAGTCCGGCTGGTGCGAGCGCCAGGTGTCGTACTTGTCAGTCGCCCAGGCGTTCAGGAACGGGCCGTTCCCGGCCACGATGACAATGGCGAGGCAGCAGACCTGGACCACTCGCCACCGACGCGGCCCGCTGATTATTTTCATCGTCCCATCAGATTCTCGTCATGGCCATCAGCCGATCTCTTCCAACAGGCCGTCGAGTGACACCCGCCGGCGGCGGGGATGCAGGGTCATCGTGACGTCCTCGGTGTAGTGCGGAACACCGGCGGGGGAGCGGCCCTCCCGGGCGAGCGCGGCCCGCCGGGCGGCGAGGACCTCCTCCGGCGACCCCTGCCGGGAACGGAGAGTCACGATGGTGTCCTGATCGACATCGTCGGGGTTCGCCGAGTCGCGCCGCAGCCCGGCTGCGGCCAGAACGGCGCCGACGACCGGCCGGGAGGTTCGGACCGTGTCCTCAGGCGCGCCCGTGCCGGCACCGGCGCCGGGGCTGTTCGCGTCGGCGGCGGCGACGATGGCCGCGATCCTCGGCTTCGCCGTGCGCACGGTGTCGTCGCTGAACCGGTCCGGGGCCGGTGGCTGCTCGGCATCCCCGGGGTCCCCCGCGGCGCCGCGGGCACCGACGGACTCGAGGCCGGTCAGCGTCGGATCGTCGCGTTCCCACTCCGCCCGACCGGTGCCCGCGTGCTCCGGGGAGTGCGCCGGCCTGGACCGCCGCCGTCCGGGCGCGGCGGGACGTCCCGGCTGCGCCCGGCGCGGCTGGGCGGGCCGGGGCTGGTTCGGGCGCGCCGGTCGGATCGGGTGCGGCTGGGTGAGCGGCGGCGCCGGCGGGGGGACGGGGGGAACCGTCCGCTCGGTGCCGGGCGCCTCCGGGAGCGGCGTGCCGACGGTCGCCGGGTCGACGTCGGCCGGCCTGGTCCCGAAGCCCTTCCCACCGGATCCCGTTCCGCCGGGCCCTCTCCCACCGGCACCGCCGCCGATCGCCCCCATGACGGTCGTGTCCGCCGCGCTCGGGTCGAGGGTGGACGTCTCGATCGTGGCCGGGTCGACGGGCCCGCGGTCGCCGGTGCGTTGCGGCGGGATGTGGGCGGCCGGCAGCGGATTGGGAGCCACCGCCCGCCGCGGGGCCAGGATCGGCTCGATCAGCCACAACCCGATGGGAATCAGGCAGGTGATGATCGACAGTGAGGCCCAGACCATGTTCGCCGGGTACAGATGACCGAAGACGGCGGCGCCGGCCACGGACCCGCCGGAAACCGCCGCCCAGAACAGGTGCTTGCGGAAGGTCACCAGGCGGTCCGGGCTGGCCGCGTTCCCCTTGGGGGTGACGACGAAGCCGAGCTTGCGGCGGGTCAGCGCGCCGACGAGCGCCGTCGAGTAGAACGGCGTGCACAGCACGGACACGAAGATCCCGCTCATGCCCGCGCTGCCCTTCTCCTCGTGCGGGCTGATGTTGAACCGCCGCAGCCAGAAGTAGAGCAGCATCCGGGCCACGAACACGTCGACGTAGAGCGCCAGCCAGGCCGAGACGTGCACGACGACGCCGGTCGAGCCGAGCGCCATGTACAGCACGGTGAGCAGGTTGCCGATGATCCAGGTGATCGCGACGGTGGGGTAGTGCACCATCAGCGTCAGGTAGTGCAGGCGCGGGCCCCAGCTCAGCGCCTTGAGCCGCCGCGGCGCCTCGGTGACCATCACCTCGTTGGCGCCCCGGGCCCACCGCAGCTGCTGGCTGAAGAAGTCCGTCCAGTTCGCCGGGCCCTCGCCGACGGCGACCACGTCCGGGGTGTAGACGGACGTCCAGCGGTGGCCGGTGACCTTGTTGCGGGCGCCGTGCACGGCGAAGGACGTCGCCAGGTCCTCGGTGATGGAGTCCTGGAATCCGCCGATCTGCTCCCAGGTGGCCACCCGGTAGGCGTGGTTGGTGCCGACGAACATGCCGGCCGCGAAACGGTTCGCGGCCCGCTGGATCACCGAGTGGAACATGTAGTTCTGGGCCTCGGCGCCCCGGGTCAGGTAGTGCCGGAAGTTCCCGTAGACCTGCGGGCCGACCACGAAGGCGACGTTAGGGTCGCGGAAGTACCCGAGCATCCGGTCGGCGAAGTTCGGCAGCGGGATGTGGTCCGGGTCGACGGAGAGCACGACGTCGTACTTGTGGCCGTGCGCGTCAAGCCACGAGTTGTGGTTGCCGTGCTTGGTCTTGGCCCGGAACCGTCCTTTCTGCGTGTTCCACTTGTCCACGCCCTTGCGGGAGAAGTGGTGCACACCGGTCTCCCGGCACATCGCCTTCACGGCCGGGTCGTTGCCCTCGTCGAGCAGCCAGACGTCGATCTGCTCGCTGTACTGGATGTTGCGGGCGGCGATCAGGGTGTCCCGGACGATGTCGACCGGTTCCTTGGACGGCACGATCGTCGTGGTGAACGCCACCCGCAGCCCCGGCGGCGGCAGCACCGGCACCGGGTCGCGCATGATCATCGAGGACCAGCACAGGATGATGGAGCTCAGCAGCCGAATACCCTCGGTGACCACGATCAGCCAGAACATGATGTGGTTCCCGATCGCCACGGACGTCGGGAGGTATTTCGTGTTCGGATAGTGGTCCGGCTGGAGAAGCCAGACGAAGAACAATGACGACAGGCCCAGTGTCGCGATGAGCAGCGGCATGACCTGCCAGAGGACACGACCCGCCATAAGGCGCCGGTACTCGACGTGGTGCACAGCACCCTCGGCCGGACGCGTCAACGGCCCGGCGAGCGTCGAGAAGGTCGCGTAGTCGTATGCCACTGCTGTCCCAAACGGTCGTCGCGGAGATGGTGCCGAACGGATCCTGGGTGAACCTGTGGAATTCGGCGCGGGACTCCGCGGTCAGGTCAGGATGTGTCGCGGTCGGGGCTGCGGTCGGGGTCGCCCTCACGTTCCGTGCTCAGATCACGGTCGGAGGTGTGGTCGCCCGCGGGTGAAGCCTCTCCCACGGGCCGGGACATGTCGCCGCCGGGTCGGGTGCCGCGCTCTAACACCAGCCGGGCGCCACCGGCGGCCAGGATGACGACTCCGGCCGCCAGAATCACCCAGAGACCGAACGCGGTTCCGTGGGTCGCCGTCGGATTCACGGTCTGGAAGGTTCCGATTCGGAGCCGTTCGAGCTTGCGGGCCACCGGTTCAGCGGTCTGCAGCGCGGTGAGCGGAATGATGACCATCACCAGTCCGGCGACCGGGATCAGGCGGCGCAGCCAGGTGTTCTCCTCGGCCGGTGGGATCAGGAGGAGCAGCGCGACGGCCACCCCCAGCGCGAAGACGAGCTGCCCCGCCGGCGCGAGCCCCCAACCCGTCTGGTTCACGACGAGAAGATCGGCGCCCCGGTCTGAGAGGGTCGCGTGCGTCCAGGGGCGGAACGACGCGAGGGCGGCGATCACACCGGCGAGTGAGCACACCGGTCCGGTTACGGTGACGAGTCGGAAGCGGAGAGTTCTCGCCTCTGCCCCGCTCGGCCGCGGCCTTGCCGGTGAATCCGCCTCCATTGATGTATCCCGCCCTCGAGGAACACGAAGTGCTTGCCGCCAATCGGCCGTCATCGTACATACCGTCGCTGAGGGCCCTGGCTCGCGGTGCTTTACGGGCCATGATTACGTGCCTCTCACGTAACGGTTCGCCGTGCCGTGCGCGTCAGCACCTCATTACAGTGACGTGAGTGTCGGGCGGGCGAGTTTTCGCTGCTACGAAGGCCCGAAGGTGGCGGACGGTCGCCCATCGGCCACACTTCCCACTCACGCCGGAGCGTCAATTATCCGGCCGGTGTTGTCGGCGCGCGTATCACCTGGGCCGCCTGGAGTGTGACGGCGTCTGTGCGTGACCATGGCACCCCTGCCGCACATCGCGCGGGATCAACGCGCGGCTCCCGGTGAATCTCGACACCAACGAGGGTGCCCATGCGGGGGTGACCACCTGCCCGCCGCCGCTGCCGCCACCGACGCGCACAGCCGACGCGCACAGCGGAGCCCCGGCGTCTGCTCTTGTGCCACTCGTCACGGTGGTCCCCGGAACGCGTCGGGCGGCAGGGACGTCAAGGCACGAACTGTGGCACCGTTGGGCGCAGGGACGAGAGAAGAGGGACTGCCGTGCGAGAAGCAGTGATCGTGGAGGCGGTGCGCACGCCGATCGGGAAGCGCAACGGCTCCCTGGCGGGCGTGCACCCGGTGGAGCTGGGCGCGCTGGTGCTCAACGAGCTCGTCAACCGGACCGGGATCGACCCCGCGCTCGTCGACGATGTCCAGTGGGGCTGCGTGACCCAGCTCGGTGACCAGTCGAGCAACGTCGGCCGGTACACCGTCCTCGCCGCCGGCTGGCCCGAGAGCGTCCCCGCGGTCACCGTGAACCGGGCGTGCGGATCGAGCCAGCAGGCGCTCGACCACGCCGCGTTCGCCGTCATGTCCGGCCAGCAGGATCTCGTCGTGGCCGGCGGTGTCGAGTCGATGAGCCGCATCCCGATGGGCGCCACCCGGCAGATGGGCGAGCCCTACGGGCCGAGCGCCAAGGCACGCTACGACGGCTCCGACTTCAACCAGATCGTCGGCGCCGAGCGGATCGCGCGCCGCTGGGGCTTCTCCCGCCGGCAGCTGGACGAGTTCTCCTCGCTGAGCCACGAGCGCGCCGCCGCCGCGGTCGACGCCGGTGCCTTCGAGCAGCAGATCGTCGCCGTCCCGACCGAGTCCGGCCCGTTCACCGTCGACGAGGGCCTGCGGCGCGGCACGACACCGGAGAAGCTCGCCGGGCTCAAGCCCATCACCGGCGAGGACGGTCTACTGCACGCCGGGAGCTCCTCGCAGATCTCCGACGGCGCCGCCGCGCTGCTCGTGACCACCCCCGAGAAGGCGCGCGAGCTGGGCCTGCGGCCGATCGTGCGCTACCACAGCGGCGCGGTAGTCGGCTCCGACCCGCTGCTCATCCTGAGCGGGCCGATCCCCGCCACGGAGAAGGTCCTCGCCCGGGCCGGGCTCTCCATCGGTGACATCGGCGCGTTCGAGGTCAACGAGGCCTTCGCCTCCGTCCCGCTGGCCTGGCTGGCGGACACCGGCGCCGACCCGAAGGTCCTCAACCCGCTGGGCGGCGCCATCGCGGTCGGGCATCCCCTCGGCGCCTCGGGCGCGATCCTGATGACCCGCCTCGCCCACCACATGCGCGACAACGGCATCCGGTACGGGCTGCAGACCATGTGCGAGGGCGGCGGCACCGCCAACGCCGCGATCGTGGAACTCGTCGCTGACTGACCAGCCGCTCCCGGATCCCCGGCCTCGATCCACCGGAGTGAATCCCGTCGCCGAGGCGCTCTACCAGACCATCCGGCGGCGACGGGACGTCCGCGGGCAGTTCACCGGGGAGCCGCTCGGGCCCGACGTGCTGCGCCGGGTGCTGGCCGCCGCGCACGCGGCGCCCAGCGTCGGCCTCAGCCAGCCGTGGGACTTCATCGTCGTGACGGGCGCCGCGACGAAGGCGGCGCTGCACGCCCACGTCCAGCACGAACGGCAGGTGTTCGCCGCCACGCTCAGCGGTGAGCGGGCCGAGCGTTTCGCGGCGATCAAGATCGACGGCGTGCTGGAGTCGACGCTCTCGCTGGCCGTCACCTATGACGCGGCCCGCGGCGCACCGGCCGTCCTCGGCCGGCACGCCATCGCCGACGCCGGCCTGTACTCGGTGTGCCTGGCGATCGAGAACCTGTGGCTGGCGGCGACGGCCGAGGGGCTCGGCGTCGGCTGGGTGTCCTTCTACCGGGAGGATTTCGTCCGCGAGCTGCTCGGCCTGCCGGCGGGCCTGCGCCCGGTGGCCTGGCTGTGTCTCGGACCGGTGAGCCACCTCGAGTCCACCCCCGACCTCGAACGCCACGGCTGGGCCCAGCGCCGTCCCCTCGAAGCCGCCGTCCACCACGAACGGTGGACGTCCGTCCCCTCCCCCGTCTCCGCCCTCGTTCCGGACCCACCCACCCACCAGACCGCTCCGGGCGGGTAGGGCCAGTGGGCGGGCCGGCCGGCGGGACTAGCCGGTGATCTCGGCCGGGGCCGTGCTGGGCCCGGGAACCGGCGGGTACGGGGGACGGTAGGCGGGGTCGATCTGCGTGGTCAGGTCGACGCCGGCCGCCCGGTTCGCCCAGGCACGGGCGTTACGGCGGTGGATCTCGTGCATCTGGGCCACGAATCGTCCGGGATCGCGCACGGTGCCGTCGACCAGGTCCTGCAATGTGGCCAGGGCGGACCTCGTCGCCGGGTCGAGGTCGTCGAGGTGGAACGGCCGGCCCTGCTCCAGCGCGCGGACGGGCGGACAGTGCCGGAAGCAGGCACGCAGGTCCGCGCCGAGGTGCTCACGCAGGAACGCGACATCGGAGTCGTCGGAGATCTTGTTGCCCACGGCCGACACGGTGATCTCGTACTGTGCCGCGTACTCCCGGTACTGGTCGTGGACGGCGATCGCCTTCCGCGTCGGCTCGCAGACCAGGAAGGTGTGGTCGAAGCGGGTGAACAGTCCGGACGCGAACGCGTCGGCCCCCGCCGTCATGTCGACGACGACGTAGTCGCCGGCGCCGTCCACCAGATGGTTCAGCAGCAGCTCGACCGCGCCGAGCTTCGAGTGGAAGCAGGCGACGCCGAGATCGTCCTCGGTGAACGCGCCGGTCGCGAGCAGCCGGACACCGCCGACGTCCACACCGAAACGCGCCCACAGCGGGTTGGCGTCATCCGTTCGCAGCAGCCGCGACCCGGGGCCGGGCGGTGTCGTCTTGACCATCAGCACGGCCGACGGGATGCGCGGGTTGCTGCCGCGCAGGTAGTCCTTGATCACGTCGAGGTGCTCACCCATCGGCGGTGCCGTGGCCCCGGTGCCGTCCGCTCCGCCGAGAGCCGCACCCAGGTGCTGGTTGATGTCGGCGTCGATGGCGAGGACAGGATGGCCGAGGGCGGCGAGGTGACGGCACAGCAGGGCGGAGAGCGTCGTCTTCCCGCTCCCGCCCTTGCCGACGAAGGCGATCTTCATGGTGGCTGTCTCCGAGGTCGTGGCGGCGTTGCCGCGATCAGAGCGGCATCATAACCGTTATCGTTTTCGATAGTCTGGAGGTGGGTCGCCGGGTCGCCGGGTCGCGCCGGTCCGAGGGCGGCCGCGCGGCGGGGGCGCGGCGGCCGCGCGGCGGGTGCCCGTCGGGTGTGGCCGCCCCGGCGGGACGGGCCGCCCGGGGTGGGGTGGGGGGCGGGCTGGCCCGCCGGGTGCGGGATACCGCGGAAGAAAGAGTCATCCTCGGGAATATCCCGCGATCTTTCGGCGCCTCGCACCTGTTCGATTTCTTTTTCGGTAAACGGAAAGATTTCTTCGTTACCTGTCGTTTACCGGGCGAAGCGTCGCTGTGACATGCGCCCGCCAATAATCTATGCGGGTTCGCCGGAATTCGGCCTACTCCGGTCGGCGCGCGGCCGAGAAAAGCGGGCCGTCGACGCGGGTGTACCGCGGTCGGCGGCCGCCGTCCTGTTCGGCTGATTGGAGAGGATATCATCATGCCATTCGTGATCACCTCCGCGTGCATCGATGTCAAGGACGGCGCGTGCCTGGGTGGCGGATGCCCGGCCGACTGCATCTACGAGGGAAACCGCAAGATGTACATCAACCCCGACGAATGCACCGAGTGCGGGGCGTGCGCGGTCGCCTGCCCGGTCGGGGCGGCGATGATCGACGAGATGGTCCCGGACGAGGAACAGGAATTCATCAAGAGCGAGGAGCTCTTCTTCTCCGAGGTCCTGCCCGGCCGGGAGGAGGCGCTCGGCGAGCCGGGCGGCGCGGCCGGTGTCGGTAAGATCAACGCCGACTCGGAATTCGTCGCCGCGTTCAAGAAGTAGGCGTATCGGCGAGCCCGGGCTGCCCCATCTCCCGAACGTCCACCACGTCGCGGACGCCGAGCGCCGGCCGCTCCGCGTCCCGAACGTCCACCACGTCGCGGACGCCGAGCGCCGGCCGCTCCGCGTCCCGAACGTCCACCACGTCGCGGACGCCGGACATCGGACGCCGGCTGCTCCGCTTCTCGACGACGGGCGCCCGGGCCAAGGGCCGAGACCTGCTCCGCGACCCCCGAGCCGGGCCGCACGCGCCCGGCGGGGATTTCTTCGACTCCACCGTCACGGAGGGCGCGGTTACGCTGGCCATCCCGAACGCACTGGCTGACGAGGCCACGGACGAGCCGCACACCGCGCACTCGACCGGCGGCGGGTCGGGGAGGCGCGGGGAAGTGGAGGAACGTCGGTGGACGACTTCGCGGTGAACAGGGACGTCGAGGCCATCAAGCAGCTGAAGGCCCGCTACTTCCGTCTGCTCGACACGAAGGACTGGGCCGGCCTGCGCGGCCTGTTCACCGACGACCTGGTGGTCGACACCACCGGGTCGGGTGGCGGTGTGGTCGCCGGTGCCGACGCGTTCGTCGGATTCGTCAGCTCCCACCTCGCGGAGGCGGTCACCGTCCACCACGGTCACACCCCGGAGATCACGCTGACCTCGCCGTCGGAGGCCACCGGAATCTGGGCCATGGAGGACCGGATCTGGTTCGCGAACGGCACCGCGGTAACCGGGTTCGGTCATTACCACGAGACCTATGTGAAGATCGACGACGCCTGGCGGATCTCCTCCTCGACCCTGACCCGCCTCCGCGTCGAACTGACCGGATCCACCACCACCTGACGGGAAATCGAGACGCCCGTGAATGCGGTTCCTGGTATTGCCGTAGGCGAGGCCGGGAATATAGTGGGGCCGGGAACACGGCGGGGTCGGGGATATGGCGGGGTCGGGGATATAGAGAGAAGGGCGCCTGCGGCGCCGGCCGCTGAGCCGCCTCGGACCAGCCCCGGTCGCGCAACGTCTCGGGCCGCTCCTCGGCCCGGGGTTATCATTGGCCCGGGGTGATCTTCGGGCGGTGGTCGCGATGACTCTCGACCTCTGTGGCCGCGGGGATCTTCGATCTCGGCGGGCGGAGCGGATCGCCATTCATCGGATAAAAAGCCCGAAGCTTCGGGTGGCCTGCTCGCCGTTTCGTTTCCTTCTTGCCCTTTCGGGAAGAAATACGCCCAGATCGACCTCTAAAACGGCGAGAAAGAAACCAAACGGCGAGCGGGCCAGAGCTGGACGGGCACCTGAACGGAGCGAGCCGTGCCCGCTCGGGATCACCGTGCCCGAGGCGCACCAGGTGGGAGGGCCGCCAATGCGTGTTGCCTCAGCCGGTCCATGCGCTGCTGACACAACTCGTTTCCGCTCGGTGCCGGCGGGCTGCCGCCCCGGCCTGCCCCGGCCTGCCCCGCCCCGGCCCGGCCCGGCCAGGTTGGGTCGAGGTCGGGTCAGGTCGGGTTGGTGTGGCGGGTGAGGAGGGCGCGGGCCTCGCGAGCTACGCCGATCATGCCCCGGCGGGCGGCGCGGTCGGCGACGTCGCGCAGGTCGTCGAGGTCCACCGGATCGCCGGCGAGCGTGGCGAGCTCCGCGGCGAACAGACGGCAGCGCAGCAGCGCACCGACGCCCCGCGCGCGGGTGGCGACGTCCACCGCGGTGCGAAGGTGTTCCCGCGCGCCTGGGAGGTCGTCGTCCAGAGCGGCCAGTCGGGCGAGGGCCAGCGCGACCGTGCCGACGTAGCCGCACTGGCCGATGTTCGCGACGCAGTGCGCGACCGGCGTCAGCCGTGCGGTCAACGTGGCGACCTGCGAGCGCAGGCCGAGGTCGGCGGCCGCGTGGGCGAGCATCGTCAGCCGCGCGTGGGTGGTCCAGGTGATCGGCTCGACCTGCGCGATCTCCGCGGCCAGCAGCTTGTCGGCGCCGGGGTCGCGGCGGGCGACCGCGGTCAGCGCCGGCGCCCACGGGACGAACGGGCTGCTCGGCACCGGCTCGTCCGGCTCGTCCGGCTCGTCCGGCTCGTCCAGCCGGCCCTGCTCCCAGGACAGCGCGAGCAGCGCGAGGTGGTACGCGCCGCTCTCGTAGAGCTCGGTCTCCCGGTGCAGGGCGAAGGCGTGGTGGTAGATCTCCGCCGCCGTGGCCAGGTCGTCGTCCCGCCACAGCGCCAGTGAGCCCTGCGCCCAGCGGAACTGCACCCGGCTGGCCGGCAGTCGCAGCAGGTCGCTGCCGAGCGCGCCGAGCCGGACGTGCTCGGCGGACCCCGGATCGCCCAGCGCCGTCTTCGCCAGGTAGAGCAGCCCGTGTGCGATCACCTCGTCGATCTGCGCGCTGGCGTGCGGGACGGCGGCCAGCCGGCTGAGCAGCTCGACGGACTCCACGGCCCGTTCGGCGATCCCGGAGAACGCCACCGCCCGGGCGAGCAGCGCGTCGGCCAGCGCCTCGTCGTCACCGATGCGTTCGGCCAGCTCGATCGCCCGATGACTGAGCAGGTCGGGAACCGAGCCGTCCGGGTCGTAGGCGCTGCCGACGGCGAGCGCGGCCAGTACCCGCACATGCGCGGCGGGGTCGGCGGCGACGAGGGTCTCCAGACCGGCGAGGCGCGCCAACAGCGGGGCCGGGTCGTCGCCGTAGACGGCCCAGGGCCAGGATCCGCTGGTCCGCAGCAGGGTGGCGGCGAGCCGGCCGGCCGAGTCGAGCCGCCCGCGGCGTACCGCGTCGAGCAGTCCGGCGTCGACGACGTCGAGCACCGTCTGGCCGCGCCCGGCGCGGGCGAGCGCGCTGACCCGCGCGACGAGCACCTCGTCCCGGTCGATGTCGAGATCGCCGGCGCTCCGGTCGAGGACGTCCAGGGCCTGGCCCCACCAGTGCGCGGCGGCTTCCGACTGCCAGCGGCGCTCCGCGTCGAGGGCGGCGGCGCGGCAGGCGTCGAACACGTCGGCGGACTCGGCCAGCGGCCAGGCGGCGGCGAGATGCGCGGCCCGGCGGGAGAGCGCCTCGCCCCCGCCGGGGCCGCCCCCGGCGGGGCCGCCACTGCCGGGGCCGCCGTTGACCGGGCCGCCGTCCACTGGGCCGATGGCCTCGGCGACCCGCAGGTGCAGCCGCTGGCGGCGCAGGCTGGAGATCCCGGCGACGACCTCGTCGCGCAGCAGCGCGTGCGCGAACATGTACCGCCCGGTGCCGGCGGCCTGGATGATCACGTGCTCGTCGGAGGCCTCGTCCAGCAGGTCGGCGAGCTCGTCGCGGTCGAGCCGGGTCACCTTGCCGAGCAGGTCGATGTCCAGGACGTCACCGATGACGGCGGCGGCCCGCAGCACCTGCAACACCGCCGGGTCGAGGACGGCGAGCCGCTGCCCGAGCACCGAGCGCACGGCGACGGGTACCTTTCCGCCGGCGCGGTCCTCGGCGGGCAGCCGGGCGTACTCGCAGACGAAGAACGGGTTCCCACTGGTCCGGTCGGCCAGCTCGGCGGCCTCGGCGGCGTCGATGGCCTGACCGCTGATCCGGTTGACCAGCTCCGACACCTCGCCCTCGGTCAGCGGTGGGACGGCCAGCCGCCGTGATCCGTGCCGGCGGGCCGCGGCGGCGAGCAGCCGGTCCAGCTCGGGGCGGCCGGTGACATCCCGGGCGGTGACGACGAGGGCCAGCCCGGGGCACGCCCCGGCGTCGGCGAGGTGGGTGAGCAGCCGCAGGCTCGCGGTGTCCGCCCAGTGGACGTCCTCGGCCACCACCAGTAGCGGGCGGGACCGCGCGGCCTCGGTGAGTGCGTCGAGCACCCGGCCGTAGACGACGAAGCGGGCCGCGTCCGCGTCGGCGCCGCTCGGCGGGGTCAGCAGGTCGTCGGGGTCGGCGCCGAGGTCACGCAGCAGTTGACGCACCGGCCACCAGGGCGGGACGGCGTCGTCGTCAGGGCACCCCGTCCGTGAGACCGCCCCACCGGCCCGGTGCCAGCCGGCGGCGGCCTCCTCGGCGAGCCGGCTCTTGCCGATGCCCGCGGGGCCGGTGAGAACCACCCAGCGGACGGGGCCGGCCATCGCCTCGGACAGCACCGAGTCGAGCACGGCGATCTCGCGCACCCGGCCGACGAGCTCCCCGTACCGGACTTCCGGCGTTCCCTCGCCTTCGGACGTCCTGCCGCCGGCCATGGTGGTCGGGGCGGCGGGGCGGGCCGCGCCGGCGGTGATCGGGTTGGCGGTGATCGGATCGGCGGCGTGGGCCGCGGCGGCACTGGTGGCTGGGCCGGTGGAGGCGTTGGCCGGACGAGTGGAAGCGTCGGCCGGATCGGTGGGAGCCGTCGAGCCGGTGGGAGTGGCTCGGCCGGTGGTGCGGGGGGAGGCCGGCCAGGACTCCAGCGCCGGGTCCTGGCGCAGGATGGCGCCCTGCAGGTCGCGCAGCGCCGGGCTGGCCTCCAGACCGAGCTCGTCGGCCAGCCGCCGGGCGTGGTCGCGGAAGGCGTCGAGCGCCTCGGCCGCGCGCCCGGCCCGGTAGAGAGCGATCATGTGCAGGTGGCAGGCGCGTTCCGCGAGCGGGGCGTCGTGCACCAGCTGCCGGGAGCGCAGCACCGCGGCGGTGATCCGCCCGGAGCCGAGCAGGCCGACGACCGCGCTCCGCTCGCACTGCGCCCACCGCTCGTCGACCGCGTTCGCCACGCCGCGTACCCACGGTTCGTCGCCGAACTCGGCGAGCAGCGGGCCCTGGCGCAGCGCCGCCGCCCGGTCGGCGGCCGCGACCGCGCCCGGCCAGTCCGCGGCGTCGGCGGCGGTCTGCGCCCGGTCGCACTCCCGCTCGAACAGCCGCAGGTCCAGGTCGTCCGGGGGGACGTCCGCCAGATAGCCCGGGGTGCGACGGACGATCGGCGAGGTGGCCCGCTCGTCGTCGCGCAGCAGCCGCCGCAGGTTGGAGATGTGCGCGTGCAGGCTGGAGAGCATGCTCGGCGGATGCTCGTCGCCCCACACGGCGCCGGCCAGGCGGTCGACGGAGACGACCCGGCCGGCGTCGAGGAGCAGGGCGGCCAGCACCGCCCGCTGTTTGGGGCCGCCGAGCTGGATCGGCCGGCCGTCCCGGACGACCTCGATCGACCCGAACAGGCGGTAGTACGGCACGCCCTCATGATGCCGTCTTTACGGCACCGTCTCGCGGGACGCGGGATCAGAACCGCACCCGCGACCGCGACGGTGACTGCGACTGCATCAGACCGGCGGCGGCCCGCACCGGGTGCGAGGCGGCCATCCGTGCGTTCGGGTCGTAGCTGGCGGTGAGTGTGGCGAGACGGGTGAGCGCGGCCATGTCGTACTTGAGCGCGACGATCGCCGGGTCCGTGGTCGTGCCGAAGTTCGGCCCCGAGATACCACCGGACCACGGCCGCAGCGCCTCCAGCACCGCGGCGGCGTGCCCGGCGGTGGCCTCGACGATCGGCGGGGCGGCGATGCCGATGGTCAGCAGGGAGTAGGTCGCCTCCCGGTGGCAGACGGCGCTCGACTCGCGCGGCTCGCGGGCCAGCGCGCCACCGAGCAGCCGCAGTTCGACGATCACCTGCGGGCAGTCGGCGGCGGGCCCGGTCAGGGCGAGCAGGGCGCGTACCGCGCTGTCCGGCAGCTCCCGCAGCAGCAGCGACCGCTCGTGGACGGGCATCGGGTCGACCGGGTCGGCGTGGATCATCCCGAGCGCGGTGAACGGCAGGACACCGAGCCCGCCGAAGATCGCCGGCGCGAGGCCGCGGATCGGGTCGATCACCCGCTCGCCGTCGGCCGGGTCGCCGACCCAGGCGAAGCGGACCGCGACGGTGCATCGGTCCGCCAGCGGCGGGGGCACCGCCGGCATCGCCGGCAGCCGCAGGATCGCGATGGACGTCGACGCCTGCTCCGGCAGCGTCGCCGACCACGTCTTCCACGCCGACAGGACCCGGTCGGCGTCCGCGCCGTCGAAGTAGAGGCAGCCGCCGTAGACGTGGTCGAGGTCCAGCAGCTCGAACTCGACGGCGGTGACCACGCCGAGCGCGCCCTTGCCGCCGCGCAGCGCCCAGAACAGCCCCGCGTTCTCGGTGGCGGTGGCCCGGCGCAGCTCGCCGTCGCCGGTGACGACGTCGAAGGCGGTGACGAGATCGCTGCCGTAGCCGTAGGTCCGCGAGACCGGCGACAGGCCGCCGCCGGTCAGGTAGCCGACGACGCCCACGTGCGGCGCGGAGCCGGCGAGCGCGCCGAGGCCGTGCTCGGCGGCGGCGTCGAGCACCCGCTGCCAGCGCACCCCGGCGCCGACGCGGGCCCGGCGGGCGGCCGGGTCGATGGTGACCTCGTCGAGGCGACCGGTGTGGACGAGCAGGCTCGGCCGGGTGTGGGCGAGGGCGCCGTGGCCGGTGGCCTGCACGGTGACGTCCAGGTCGTGGGTGTCGGCGAAGCGCACGGCGGTGACGACGTCGGCCGCGTCGGCGACCGCGACGACGGCCACCGGGGTGACGGCGACGGCGACGTTCCACGGGGTGGCGGCCGCGGCGTAGGCGGCGGTTCCGGGCAGCAGCACCTCGCCGCTGATCTTGCCGGCCAGGTCGGCCAGCGGCAGCCGCAGGGCCGCGGCGTCGGGCGTGGTCGCGGCGTCAGGAGTGGCCGCGGAGTCAGGAGTGGTCGGGGCGTCGAGCGTGGCCGGGGCATCGGGCGTGAAGGACATGACGGCTCCGTCTGGTCGAGCGGTGTCGAACGGGACGGGATGAGCGTGCGATCCGCCACTTGGACCTCACTTGTGGTTCCCTGCCACCCGCTTGCGCCCCGCCTCCTTCCCGCTTGGCCCCGATCCCCGGGCCTACGATGGGCCGGTGAGCCCGACCGCCGCGCGAGATGTCGTCGTCGACCGTGCCGCCCTGCTGGACTTCGTCCGTCCCCGTCACCACGGCATCCTCATGACCACCCGCCGGGGCGGCCGACCGCAGGCGTCGCCGGTGACCATGGGCGTGTCCGGCTCCGGGGACATCGTGGTCGCCACCTACCCGGAGCGGGCCAAGACCCGCAACGCCCGCCGCGACCAGCGGGCCTCCGTGCTCGTGCTGTCCGACGAGTTCAACGGGGAGTGGGCGCAGGTGGACGGCACGATCACGGTTGTCGACCAGCCGGCGGCCGTCGAGGAACTCGTCGACTACTACCGCTGCATCAGCGGCGAGCATCCCGACTGGGACGAGTACCGCCAGGCGATGGTCCGCCAGGGCAAGGTGCTGCTGCGGCTGCGCGTCGACGGCTGGAGCCCGATCAGCCGCGGCGGTTTCCCGGCCCACCTGCTCTAGGGCGCCGACCAGTCGAGCCCCGCGAGCCCTTCGGGTACCTCTGGTTCCTGTGATCCGTCGAATGGTCCGTCGGGCCCGAGCGGAACCCGACCACGACCGCGCGTCCCGGCGATTCCCGCCGCTGGGACTTCTCGCCCGGCCCCGCTGGCCGCGCGCTCTTGGAACGCTCCGGCCCGGTCCCCGGCCGACCACGGCCCGTGCCACCGGCGCGTCGTCGTTCCCGGCTGCCCACGGGCGGTCACGTTCCGGCTGCCCGCTGAGATGCCGATCGTCTTCGGGTCGCCATCCAGGCAATATTGACGTCGATATCAATAAGTGGTAATTTCCCCTCAGGTCAGTGATGACGTAAGGGGGTAGTCGCGCGTCCCGGCCCCATGCCGTGTCGGGGTAGTCGCGCGGCTGTCTCGTGGCATTCGGCTGGAGTGGTTCGGCCAGCCAGTACGGAGGAATACGTGCCCGCGACCAAAGTCGACTTTCCCGTCTTCGACGCCGACAACCACATGTACGAGACACCCGACGCGTTCACGAAGTTCCTCCCCGAGGAATACGCCGGCCTGATCAAGTATGTGCAGGTCAACGGGCGTGACAAGATCGCGGTCAGGGGTGTGATCTCCGAGTACATCCCGAACCCGACGTTCAGCGTCGTCGCGCGGCCGGGTGCCTGGGAGGACTACTTCAAGAACGGCAACCCGGACGGGAAGTCGACCCGGGAGCTGATGGGCAAGCCGATCCGCTCCCCGGAGGCGTTCTTCGCCCCGGAGCCCCGCCTCGCCCTCATGAACGAGCTGAACATCGACCGCGCGCTCATGTGGCCGACGCTGGCCAGCCTGCTCGAGGACCGGCTCCGCATGGACCCGAAGGCCACGCACATCGTCGTCCACGCGCTGAACCAGTGGATGCACGAGCACTGGAGCTTCAACTACGAGGACCGCATCTTCGCCACGCCGGTGATCACGCTGCCGATCGTGAGCGAGGCCATCAAGGAACTCGAGTGGGTTCTCGAGCGCGGCGCGAAGATCATCCTCATCCGGCCGGCGCCCGTGCCCGGCTACGAGGGCTTCCGGTCGTTCGCGCTGCCCGAGTTCGACCCGTTCTGGCAGAAGGTCGTCGAGGCGGACGTCACCGTCGGCCTGCACTCCTCCGACGACGGCCTGACCCGCTACTACAACATGTGGGAGGGCCGGCAGGACGGTGAGCACCTGCCGTTCGCCTCGCCGTCGGCGTTCCTCGACATCATGCACCTGCAGGGCCGTGGCATCTTCGACACCGTCGCCTCGCTGATCGGGCACGGGCTGCTCACGCGGTTCCCGAGCCTGCGGATCCTGCCCGTCGAGAACGGCTCCGGGTGGGTGCGCCCCTTCGTCGAGGCCATCGGCACCTCGTACGCGCACAGCCCGAAGCTGTACGACGAGGACCCGCTGAAGGTGCTCAAGCGCAACGTCTGGATCCACCCGTTCCACGAGGAGAGCCCGCGCGGCCTCATCGATCTGCTGGGCGTCGACCGGGTCGTGTTCGGCTCCGACTACCCGCACGCCGAGGGGATGTCCGACCCGGTGTCCTACGTGCACGAGCTCGAGGGCCTGCCCAAGGAGGACATCGCCCGCGTGATGGGCGGCAACCTCGCCGAGGCGCTGAAGCTGCCCCTCACGGTCTGAGTTCGTCCGCCTTTCGCGGGACGCGGATCGCGCCCCGAAAAACCGGCCTGGCCGGCACCGCACGGACCATTCCGCGGTGCCGGCCAGGCCGTTTTCGCCAAGCGGGCGGTGAGCGTCGACCGGGCCGGCGGCGGGCGGCTCACTCTCGGCGGCGCGGCGACGGGATGCTGCCCGAGCTGCCTGAGCAGGCCGAGCTGCCCGTCGGCTGGTCTAGGCCGCGGATCGGGGGCCGTCTGTCGTCCAGCCCAGGCGGTTTAGCACCGTCTGGGCGGTGGCCGTGACCGGCGGCTGGACGGTGAACTCGCCGTAGAGCGCGACGAATCTCGGCCAGTAGAAGTCGATCACCTGTTTCCCCCGCTCGAACGGGTGGACGTACATCCACCTCAGCTCCCACACCCCGTCCATGAGCTTGAAGGCCACGGCGCCGGCGGCCACGAAGCTGACCGCGTTCACCCGGGGGGCGGAGAGCAGCCACACCCGCTGTTCCCCGAAGTTCAACGCCCGGGCGAGCGGAAAATCGTAACCGCATTCCCGCTTGGCCGCGTTGCCGAACATCTCAGCGGCCTGCCGAAGGTCGAGCGGTGAATCCCGTGAAACCTCGATACAGTCCGGACCTTCACTCGCACGACGCTGGTAGGGAAGGATCGGCATGTCGATCCGGTAGCGGGGTGAAAGCCGTTCCTCCTCGCTGCGCCATGTTTCTTGGTCAACCGGCGTGAGGTCGGTCATCGGTCCCCTTAACTGCGTGGCTCGGTCGTTCGCCGCTGAATCGGATCCGGGTGGATGACGTCCGTGGGGTCGTTCCGGGTGGTGCCCGGGGCGGCGAACGACGTCGGTCACCCGACGGGGATGCCACCAAGCCTGACCGGCCCGCCCGCTCCACGAAAGATGCTGGATGGCCCCAGAACCCCCGGGTGGCACCTCCGTGCGGGCCTCGCCCGTCCACAGCCCGGTCGATCGCCACCCGGTCGTCCACAGCCCGGGGCCGTGCCGTCCTCGGGCGGCCTGATCCGAGGACACTGGGCGCATGTTGCCCGACCTCGCGGTCGCCGGGGCGGATCTGCCCGTTCGCGCCGCCCTGCCAGCGCTCGCCGCCGCGCTGACCAGCGGCGGCGAGCGTGAACCGGGCGGCGGCGGTGGGGCCGCGGTGCTGGTGGCCCCGCCTGGCACCGGCAAGACGACGCTCGTCCCGCTCGCCCTCGCCGACCGTGTCCCCGGCCGGGTACTGGTCGTCGAGCCGCGGCGGATCGCCGTGCGCGCCGCGGCACGCCGGATGGCCACCCTCGCCGCCGGTGCCGGTGGCGGTGGCACGGTGGGTGGCGCGGTCGGCTACACGATCCGCGGCGAGCGCCGGGTGGGGCCGTCCACCAGGGTCGAGGTGGTCACGACGGGAGTCCTCGTCCGGCGCCTGCAACGCGACCCGGAGCTGCCCGGCACCGACGCGGTGATCCTCGACGAGTGCCACGAGCGCCACCTCGACGCCGACCTGGCGCTCGCCTTCCTGCTCGACGTCCGGGCGGCGCTGCGCCCCGACCTGCTCCTGCTCGCCGCCTCCGCGACAGCCGACACCCGGCGGCTGGCCGAGATGCTCGGCGCGCCCGGCCGGCCGGCGCCGGTCGTCGGGACGGACGCCGCGATGTTCGACGTCGAGGTGGTCTGGGCGCCCCCGCCCGGGGTGATCACCCCGGCGCGCGGCCTGCGAGTCGACCCGAAGCTGCTCGACCACGTCGCGGCGACCGTCGGGCGCGCGCTGCGGGAGACGTCCGGGGACGTCCTCGTCTTCCTGCCCGGGGCCGGTGAGATCACCGCGATCGTCGGCCGGCTCGCCGGGCACCGGGATTCGGTCGACGTGCTCACCCTGCACGGCCGGCAGACCGGCGGGGCGCAGGACGCGGTGCTGCGGCCCGGCCCGCGCCGTCGGGTCGTCCTGGCGACCGCGGTCGCGGAGAGCAGCCTCACCGTGCCCGGCGTGCGGGTCGTCGTCGACGCCGGCCTGGCCCGCTCCCCGCGGATGGACCACGCCCGTGGGCTGGGCTCACTGGTCACGGTGCGGGTCTCGAAATCCTCCGCCGGGCAGCGCGCGGGCCGGGCCGGCCGGGAGGCGGTGGGCCGGGTGTACCGCTGCTGGTCCGCCGCCGAGCACGACCGGCTGCCCGCCCAGCCGGAACCGGAGATCGCCGTCGCCGACCTGACCGGCTTCGCGCTGGAGCTGGCGGTCTGGGGCAATCCCGGCGGAGCCGGCCTGCCACTGCCCAGCGAGCCTCCCGCTGGCGCGATGGAGGCGGCCGGGGCCTCGCTGCGGGCCCTCGGCGCCGTCGACGAGACCGGCCGGGTCACCCCACGGGGGCGTTCGATCGCCCAGGTCGGGGCGCATCCGCGGCTCGCGCGGGCACTGCTGGACGGCACCCGGGCCGTCGGCGCCCGCCGGGCGGCGGAGGTCGTGGCGATGCTCTCCGCGGACGGCCCGGTGGGCGGCCCCTCCGACGACCTCGTCGCCGCGTGGCGCCGGCTGCGCGACGGCGTCGACCGGGCCGCGTCCGCCCGCTGGCGGGAGGAGTCCCGCCGGCTGCGCTCGGCCGTGGACGCCGCCCCCGCCGGGCCTGCCGGGCCTGCCGCCCCCGCCGGGGCCGCCGGACCGCCCGCGGCGGGGGGGACGGATGGGATGACCGACGATCTCGCGGCGGGGCTGGTGGTCGGTCTCGCCTTCCCCGAGCGGCTCGCGCGGGCCCGCGACCCGGGTGGGGCGAGCTACCTGATGGCCGGCGGGACAGGCGCCGAGCTCGCCGCCGGCTCGGCGCTGACCGGGGCGCGCTGGCTCGCCGTCGCGGTCGCCGACCGCGGGCCCGGCCGGACGTCCGCCCGCGTGCGCCTGGCCGTCACCCTGGACGCGGCCACCGCGCGGGAGGCGGGCGCGGCGCTGCTGCGCACCGAGGACGAGGTCGCCTGGTCCGGCGGCGACATCGTCGCCCGCGGGCTGGAGCGCCTCGGCGCGATCACCCTGACCGAGCGCCCGGTGACCAGGCCCGACCCGTCCCGGCTGCGGGCCGCCGTGCTCGACGGGCTGCGCGACGCCGGGCTCCCCGTGCTGCGCTGGAACGCCGACGCGCTCGCCCTGCGGGACCGGCTCGCGTTCTGCCACCGGGTGCTCGGCGCCCCCTGGCCCGACGTCACCGACACCGCCCTGCTGGCCCGCGCCCCCGACTGGCTCGGCCCGGACCTCGACGGTGTGCGGCGCCGCGCCGACCTCGAGCGGATCGACGCCGGCCATGNGCTGCGCCGCCTGCTGCCCTGGCCGCAGGCCGCCCGACTGGACGAACTGGCACCCGAACGGGTGGCGGTGCCGAGCGGCTCCCGAGTGCGCCTCGACTACAGCGGCACCAGCGGCGCGGTCGGCCCCGTGCTGGCCGTGAGGATCGCCGAGGTGTTCGGCTGGGAACGGCTGCCGGTCATCGCCGACGGCCGCGCCGCGCCGGTGCTGCACCTGCTGTCACCGGCGGGGCGCCCGGTGGCGGTGACCAGCGACCTCGCGTCGTTCTGGCGGACGGGCTACCCGCGGGTCCGCTCGGAGCTGCGCGGCCGTTACCCCCGCCACCCCTGGCCGGACGACCCGACCACCGCCCCGCCGACCCGCCGCGTGGCGCCCCGCGACCAGAGTCAGCGCAGGTAGGGCACCGGTCAGAGCTTGCGGACGCGGGTCACGCGGTAGCTGTAGCCGTCCTGTTCGCCCTGTTCGTAGTCGAACTCGACGCGGTCGCCGGCCTCCAGCGCGCGGTATCCGTCCATCTCGATCGAGCTGAAGTGAACCCAAGCGTCGAGACCCGGTGGCAGGTCGGGGGAGGAGACCACTCCCCAGCCCTGTTCGGCGTCGAAGAACTTCACGGTTCCGGTGGCCATTGCGGAAGGATGACCTGATCCGTCCCGCGTGGCGATCGAGTTTCGGGGGGCCGGTCGTTGCGGCGTGCCGCCGCTCCCGTCCGGGGTACCGGATGTGACCTGACCGGTCGGGGGCCACAGGTCCGCGCAGCCGGACTCGCCCGGCAGCAGCGGGCGGAAACCGACGTTCCAATGCCTGCCGTTGGACGTCCACCGCGTGTTGGTCACCGCCGTACGCGCCGCCGCCAGCAGTTTCGTCGCGTCGTCGCCGCTGGCCGTCACGCAGCTCAGATCGACGCCTCCGCCGACCGGCTCGCCCGGCAGCGCCGGTCCGGGCCAGGCACGCTCCACCTCCGCCGGACCGCCGCCGCACGGGCCGTCCACAACGACGCCGTCGGTCGGAGCGATGCGAGCGGTGCCGTCGGCGGGGGCGATGCTGTCGGCAGGGGCGGGACAGTCGCCGGCCCAGGGAGCGACGATCGCGGCCACCGCGGCCGGGGTGTACGGCTCAGCCCCGCTGACCGCACCCGAGCCCAGCGCGGCGGGCAGGTCGGTGAGCGCGGTGAACAACTCCTGGGCGGCCCGCCGCGCGGACTGCTGCCGCGCTGTCAGCCCGTGGCCGTCCGCCTCGAAAAGCGCTTCCACCTGCATCGTCTCGACGCCGTCCGCGGTTCGGACGGTGAATCGGGTCGAGGGGACGTCCGCGACCGGTGGCTGGCCGAAGTCCGGTTCGGCGCCGACGCCGGCCGCGACCGCGCGGTCGACGAGCTCGCGTACGTCGGCGGCCGAGATCCGCCGCAGCTGCAGGTTGGGCAGCGCCGGCCCGGGATAGATCGCCGCTTGCGGGCCCTCGCCCAGCACCCGGCCGTCGGGGTAGACGGCCACCGTCGGCAGCCGGGTGGCCAGCATCTTCGGTGTCACGAAGCCACCGACCAGGTCCACCCGCAGAGCGGCGGTGTCAGCGCTGTCACCCACGGGGCCGCCGCCGACGATGCTGTCCCGCGCGTCGGTGGCAGCTCCGGCGCAGGCCGCGGCCGTGAGAACCAGGGGTACGACGGCGGCCACCAGGCGGGCGCCGCGGAGCATCATCATCGCCATGGCCCTTGGACGCAGCGGGCCCCGGTCCGGTTCCCCTCAGGAAGGGATGAACCCGCAGTCCGCTGTCATGCCTTCCTGATGGCCTTCAGTGCGTACAGCAGCGGCACACGTGGATCCGTCTCCGGCAGCCGCCACCAGCCGTCCTCCCCGCGGACCATACGTTTCCACCGTGGCCACGGCAGCGCGTCGGTCTCCCTCAGCCCGGTCACGGTCAGGTCCACCCCGACCAGCGCGTCGATCACCTCGCCGAGACCGTGCGTCCATTCATAGGCGACCGTCGCGCTCCCCAGCGCGGGGCCGTCGGTGTACGTGTAGGTCGCGTCGCGCTCGATCGGGCCCCGACCCGCCAGGTAGTCATGGCGCAGCAGCAGTTCCTCGCCGACGCCCGGCGGGGGCTTGGGACCCAGCGCATTGAACAGCGGATGAAACTCCACCAGATACAGCCGGCCACCGGGACGCAGCAGACACGCGACCTCGGCGGCCCACCGGGGCAGATTGGGTAGATAACACAGCGCACCCTTGCCGGTGTAGACGACATCGAAACAACCTTGGCCCAGCACGCCCGCGTCGTATACGTCAGACCGCACGTACCGTAGGTCGGCGCCGGCCCGCGACGCGATCTCCCGCGCCCGTGCGACGGATTCTCCGGAAAAATCCAGTCCCACCGCGCGGGCGCCTCGGCGTGCGAACGCAATGGTTTCCGTGCCGAGATGACACTGCAGATGGACGACATCCCGGCCCGCCAGGTCGCCGAGGTCCTCCCATTCGAACGGCGCAAACCAGTCGAATGGTTTCCTGCTGCCGTCGAGGCCGTAGAACGCGCTCGCCACGTGCACCGGGGTGCGGGCGTCCCAGTTCGCCTCGTTCGCCCGCATCATCCGCCGGACCTCGGCATCGAACTCCTGCGCCATGAGCCACAGAATAGGCGAGGCGCGCTCCGCGGTCTGTCGAGCGCGGAACGAGTCTCAGTGGCCTTGGCGGGCCAGCCACGCCAGGGTGTCGTTGGTGAGTTGGCGCCGACCACGGTCGAACGGGGCGGTGTGGGATATCGGGAGATCCCTGGCCTCGAGGGCGTGGTCACCGACGCCGGACTGACATGCTGGAGGCCCCTGTCTGTCAGCATGATGTGAGACGGTGACAGCAGACATCGAGAATTCTCTCGTTGCGGCCAGCCGTCTGGGACACTGCTGAGGTGAGTACCGGCTCGGCGCCGCCACCCCTGAATATTCGATGCCTCACCGAGACGCCGAAGGACTACGGCGACTACGGAAAATTACTTTCTCCGCATCCCGTCGACGGCGAGATTGCCGCGTTGCTGCGTGAGGTTGAGGCGTTTGATCGGTTCCCCGAGCTGATTGGTGCCCTGACGCCGCGGGTGGGCTGGGAGGCGCTGTGGGTCTTCGCGCGGCGCGCGGCCACGTTCGCGGTCCGGCGGCTTGACCCGGAGCTGCTCCGTGCCGGCCTGGTAGCGATCGGCGTGGCCAGCCGCAACAGCCTCGACTACCGGGACGAGCCGGTAGCGCTGGCGATGTTGTGGAACAGCGCTGGACTTCTCGGCCTGGACGCGGAGGAGGAGGTCCGCGCGGCCGCGGCCAAGCTCCCGCTCTTCGTCGGCACGGCGAGGCACGCTCCGCCGTCGGAAGCCGAGGCAGACCGGCTGACGTGCTGGCTCGAACGGTCGCCACGCAATCAGTCGTTGGCCGTGATGGGGCTGCGTGAAGGAAAAGCCAAAAATGGCTTTCGCTATGTTCGGCATCTTTGACCGCGGCGCTCCGCCGACGACCGGCAGCTCGAGCTGCGCAAGCTGCCGTCGGTCCGGACTCATCGGCCGATGTCATGGTCGCCGGCTTCGACCAGTCCACTTTCGTACGCGAAGACCACAACCTGGGTACGGTCGCGCAATCCGAGCTTGGTGAGGATGCTCGACACGTGCGACTTGACGGTCGCGGGTCCGATGAAGAGTTCCTGGGCGATCTCCGAGTTGCTGGACCCCCGGGCGACGGCGACCACCACATCACGCTCCCGGTCGGTGAGGCGCTCCACGCGGCGGGAGGGGGCGGAGCCGACAGCCCGGCGCTCGGTGAACCGCCCGATGAGACGCCGGGTGATCGACGGTGCCAGCAGCGCGCCGCCGTCTGCCACCGTGCGGACGGCGCCGGCGAGCTGGTCGGCGGGGATGTCCTTGAGCACGAAGGCGCTGGCGCCGGCGCGTAGTGCCTGGTAGACGTACTCGTCCGGATCGAACGTGGTCAGGATGAGCACCCGCACGTCCCAGTCGGCCTCGGCGAGGATTCTCGAGGTCGCTTCGAGTCCGTCCATCGCCGGCATCCGGATGTCCATGAGGATCACATCAGGACGATGCTGTCGCGCCGCCTCGATCGCCTCGAGCCCGGTCCCGGCCTCGGCCACGACCTCGATGTCGCCGTGTACCCGCAGGACCATGGCCAGGCCTCCGCGGACCAGCGCCTGGTCGTCGACGATGAGGACGCGGATGCTCATGCGGGACTCCCTCCGATCGGCAGGCGGGCGACCACCCGGAACCCGCCGCCCGCGCACGGTCCCGCGTCGAGGCTCCCGCCCAGCAGCAGCGCTCGCTCCCGCATGCCGATGATGCCGTGGCCGCCCGGGCCCTCGCGGACGGCACCCGGCTCGAGCACGGCGGCGCCGCGCCCGTCGTCACGGACCTCGATGACGAGGCCGTTCTGTTCGGTGCCCAGGCTGACCGTGGCGGGTGCGCCGGGACCGGCGTGCTTGAGCACGTTGGTGAGCGCCTCCTGGATGATGCGGTAGGCGAACAGGTCCAGGCGGGCCGGAAGCCCGGCCGGCAGTCCGTCCGTGGTCAGTGTGACGTCCGCGCCCGCCCGGCGGATCTGCTCGATGAGCCGGGGCAGCTCCGCGAGGCTGGGCTGGGGCCCGAGGTCGTCAAGGCTGCTCTCCGGCCGCAGCACACCGAGCAGATGGCGCAGCTCGTCAAGCGCCTGACGCCCCGCCTCCTCCACCGCTTCCATCGCCCGCAGGGCGGCCGGCAGGTCCTCGGCCGCGACGGCCCTGGCCCCGCTGGCCTGCACCGTCATGAGGCTCACCCGGTGGGCGACGACGTCGTGCAGCTCCCGCGCGATACGGGTCCGCTCGTCGGTGACGATCCGGCGGGTCTCGGCGGCCTGTTCCCGCCGGAACTGGGCGGCGCGCTCCTGACGGAGCTGGAGACGGCGTCCGACATACCAGGCCCCGAACATCACGAGGCTGCCGAAGACAGGCACCTGCCACCAGGGGCCCGGATCGTCGAGACCGTCGACGCTGGCCAGTGTGGTGGCCACGGCGGCTCCCGCGGGCCCCCGCCAGTCCACAGCGGCGTAGCGGCCCGCCGCGTACAGGCTGATGATCGTCGGCCAGCCGAGGTGGGTGGTGCCGCTGCCGAGCAGCACGGCCCAGTCGGTCAGCGCCACACCCAGCACGAGCAGGGGCGCTCGTCGGCGCCAGTACAGCGCTGGGTTGACCACGGCGCAGACCACGAGGACGAGGATCGGGACGTCCTCGATCGGACGAAACAACAGCGTGTCGCCGGGGCCGTCCACCACGAACACCGTCATGACGAAGGACGCGAGGGCGAGGACGGAGTCCGCGGCACGCGGCCAGCGGGCGAAAGGACCTCGAAACCGCCCCGGAGCGTTTTCTGGCGGCGTCCGGAAGGGCGACGCCGTGCGGTTCGTCACCACTTCTCAGCGCGGTTCACGGCGGCCGGCCGCGGTTTCGTCAATGGGCACCGCCTCACGGTAGGCGAGGCCGGAAGAGTAGTCGCCAGCCTCCAGGCGTAATGCGGCCTCCCCCGTGAGGCGGAGAGGAACCCCGAATCCGCGCCGTGCGACCCGCCTTCCGGCGGGGCACCGAACCCCTCCGTGGGCGGGCGACGACCCGGGACACCGACAAGCACAGTGGAGCGGCGCAGGAACGGAACGCGACGCCGCTCTCAGGAGAACCAGCCATGAAACAGTTCACCCGCCGCGTCGGGGACGCGGCCGCGCGCAGGCCAAAGCTCACGATCGCCGTCTGGGGGGTCGTCGCCGCTCTTCTGTTGGCTCTGGCCGGTACGGTCGGCGGCCCTTTCGCCGACGACCTCGTCGCTCCGGGAAGCCAGAGCGAGAACGCGATGGAGCTGCTCGAGGAACGTTTTCCCGAGGCGGCCGGCGGCAGCGCCCTGGCGGTGTTCGCCGTGGCGGAAGGACAGCGACTCGAGCGTCACCGCGACGCCGTCTCCGCGGCGGTCGCCCGCATCGAGGGCGTGGAGCACGTCGCCACCGTGACCGATCCGTTCACCGCCGGCACCGTGTCGCCCGGGGGACGCATCGGCTTCGCCGAGATCACCTTCGACGTGCCGGCGACGGAGGTCGGCCCGGAAGCCCTCGCCGCGATCACCGACCAGCTGCGGCCGGCGCGGGACGCCGGTCTCGTGGCGGAGCTCGGCGGCGACGCCGCGTTCATCAACGCCGAGGCGGCGACTTCGGGCACGGAAATGGTGGGCCTGCTGGCGGCGCTGGTCGTGCTGGTCGTCGCGTTCGGCACGATCGTGGCCGCACTCGTCCCGATCGTGCTCGCCCTGGTGACCGTCGCCGCCGGGGTGGGTGGCGTCGTGCTGCTGGCCAACGCCATGGACGTGTCCTCGGCGGCTCCCACGATCGGGGCGATGATCGGTCTGGGTGTGGGCATCGACTACGCCATGTTCGTCGTGGCCCGCTACCGCGAGAACCGCGCGGTCGGCCAGGACGATCCCACCGCGCTCTCGAACGCGATGGGATCGTCGGGCACCGCGGTCCTGCTCGCCGGGGGCACCGTCGTCGTCGCGATGCTCGCCCTCGTGCTGACCGGCCTGGGCTTCCTGGCCTCGATCGGTCTCAGTACGTCCCTGGTAGTGCTGTTCGCCGTGGCGAGCGCCCTGACACTTCTGCCGGCGCTGCTCACGCTGCTCGGCGGCCGCATCGACGCGGGGCGGGTCCTGGGGCGCAGGCGCGCCGCCCGGCCTCCCCGGGACACGGCCTGGTGGCGCCTCGCCCACCGCGTCTCCGGCCGGCCGTGGCCGTACCTGCTCGTCGCCGCGGCGGTGCTGCTCGTGCTGGCCGCGCCGGCGCTGTGGATGCGCACGGGCTTCCCGGACGCCGGCGACGACTCGACCAGCACCACGCACCGCCGTGCCTACGACCTGCTGGCGGAGGGCTTCGGCCCCGGGGTGAACGCTCCCCTGCTGCTCGTCGCCGACCTGCGCCGGCCGGGCGCGGACCTCGACACCGTCCGCGCGCTGGCCGGGCGCGTCGCCGCGGACACCGGCATCGCCACGGTCGGCGACCCACAGATATCCCCCGCGGGGGACACAGCCGTACTGCACGCGCTTCCCACCACGGCCCCCGCGGACACCGCGACGTCGGAGACCCTCGCGCGCATCCGTGACCTCGTCCCCGGCAACGTCGCGGTGTCGGGGACGACCGCGCTGACCGACGATCTCACCAGACAGCTCAGCGACACCCTGCCGATCTTCATCGCCGCCATCCTGGCCGCGTCGTTCCTGCTGCTGATGGTGGTGTTCCGGTCCGTCGTGCTGCCGTTGAAGGCCGCCCTGCTGAACCTGTTGTCGATTGGCGGCGCGTACGGCGTCGTCGTCGCCGTGTTCCAGTGGGGGTGGCTCGGGAGCCTGTTCCGTCTGGACGGGACCTACCTGATCGCGTCGCCGCTGCCGACGATCTTCTTCGCGGTCCTCTTCGGCCTGTCCATCGACTACGAGGTGTTCCTGCTCTCACGGATCCGTGAGGAGTACGACGCCACCGGGGACAACGCCGAATCGGTGGCCCGCGGCATGGCGGGAACGGGTCGCGTGATCACTTCCGCGGCGCTGATCATGACGGTGGTGTTCCTCAGCTTCGTCGCCAACCCCTCTCCGCTGGTCAGGATGATGGGTCTCGGGCTGGCGGCGGCGATTGTGCTCGACGCGACGATCGTCCGCATGGTGCTGGTTCCCGCCACGATGGCGCTGCTGGGCCGGGCGAACTGGTGGCTACCCCGCTGGCTTGACCGCCGGCTGCCCCGGCTGGGCTCAGGCGGTGCCGGCCTCCCACGGCAGTGCGAGCAGCCCGTGCTCGCCGTGCCTGTCGACCTGGCGAAGTGCGACTGACCACGGCATCGAGCCCGGACAGAGTCCGCTGAGCCAGCTCCACCCGTGGGGCGAGGCCGGTCAGGACTCCGACAGCGACCATGATTGTTGTCCGGCGAGTGGCGCTTGGCCGCGGACACAGTCGTCAGCCGGCCACCGTCGCCGGTCAATGAAAGGGATATCCGCAGGGCGACTCCTGGGCGTGCCGCTGGCAAGCAAGCCGCGGGAGGATCTGCCGTATGATATCAGACAGGCAGCTTTTTCTGGATGTCGCGGCCTCGGCTGCCGTGCTGCTGCGCGATCCGGCGGTCGCCGCGTCGTGGGAGACCGACAGCGCGTTGACCGAACTCCGCGTCGGCGTGCTGGCCGCGCACGCGGTGCACCGGCACGGGCCCACGGCCGTCCTGCGCGCGTTCAGCCGGGCCGAGCGCGCCCCCGCCACGATCACGGCGATCTGAGGCNGGACCGGTGGCCCGAGCGAATATCGTCATGCGCCATGCGGAACTCGTTCTGTTCGTCCTGCGGCACGAGGTATCAGCCCGACGCGGCGTGGCCGCGGGTGTGCGCCGGCTGCGGCGAGACGACGTGGCTCAATCCGCTTCCGGTGGCGGTGGCGTTGCTGCCTGTCGTGGAACCTGACGGCGGACGCGGTCTGGTGGTGGTGCGCCGTGACATCGACCCGGGCCGTGGCGAGCTGGGGCTGCCCGGCGGTTTCATGGAGCTCGACGAGGCCTGGCGCGACGCTGTCGTGCGGGAGCTGCGCGAGGAGACGGGAATCGTCGAGCAGGCGGCGGACGTCCACCTGTTCGACGTGCACAGCGGGAACGAGGGCCGGTTCCTGCTGGTGTTCGGCCTGCTGCCGCAACGACGCCGGGCCGAGCTGCCACCGGTGATCGCGACGGACGAGACGACCGAGTGGCTGGTCGTCACCGAGCCTCGGCAGCTTGTGTTCCCGACCCACACCGACGCGATGGCTTCCTACTTCGCCCGGATCCAGGGGCAGGTACCGGCCACCGCCTCCTGAAGCTCGTTCAGGGCCGTCCTGGCGGGGTCCCGGGCCAGGGATCATTCTGGGACGAGCTGTGCGGCCGGGGGTGTGGTGCTGGCGGTCAGTGTCCGGGCGGTGCGGGCGACACGCCGGCTGATGCGCCAGCCCTCCGTGGTTCGGATGAAGATGTCCTCGTAGCTACCGATCACATCGACCCAGTTCGCCGGATCGTCGGGAGTTACCAGGAGGACGCCGTGGACGTAGGACCGGACGGTCGCCCGGTCCCCGTCGATCCTGATGGCGATGTTCGATATGCGGTGGAACGTCGGGCCCATGTTCTCGTGGGTTCGCGCCATGACCTCGGTGAGCGCGTCGGCGCCGGTGAACTGTCCGAAGGAGCCGTAGTCGGCCTGGACGTCGGGCGTCCAGCAGGTTCGTAACAGTTCCCAGTCTCGTTGGTCGATTCCCGTGGCGTAGCGGATGACCACGTCGCTGATCTGCGCGTGGTCTTCCTGGAAGTTGGACACGGCTACCTTCCTGTCTTTCCCGGAGCGGCAGGCTGTCCCCGGCCGGCGGTGCCGTGGTTGGTCTGCGTCTGGGTGTACGGGCTGGCCTGGTCGGCGGCGTGGCCGGTTCGGGGCTGCAGCAATCTGATGATCATTTCGACGGTGCGTTCCACGGGACGGCTCCGTGCCGTGGCCGCGGACAGGAGGGTACGGGCCAGGATGGCGCCGAGCAGCATGTCGAAGACGTCGTCGGGATCGACGTCCGGGTCGATGCTGCCGGGCGGTGCGGCGCGGAGGATGTCCTGGAACTGTGGCCGCGCGGAGACCCGTAGGTAGAGATCCGGCGGGCGAGGCCGGCTGGACGCCTGGTGGTGGGCGAGGAGACCGGCCGCGGCCGCGCGGGACGCGGGGGCGCTGAAAGCTGCCAGGTAGGCGCGGACGAACCGGCGGATGTCTCGACGGAGGTCTCCGGTCGGCTGCACGCTCGGCGGGCTGAGCCCGGGGAAGGTCGCTTCTTCGATCAGCTCGATCCGTGACCCCCAGCGACGGTAGATGGCCGAGGCGTGCACGCCGGAGTGTGCCGCGACGGCCTGGATCGTGGTCGCGTCGAAGCCGCGTTCCACGAGGAGCTCGCGGGTCGCCGCCAGCGCGCGCTCGTCGATGCTCGCGTCACGTGGGCGTCCTGGGCGGCGAGCAGGCTCTGCCATGCCCGCGATCGTATGGTCCCGGCGCTACAGCCGGCACCGCTCCCGCGACTTCCAGGACATGATCTCCCGGAAAATTTCAGGACGATGTCTTCTATAACTGGCTGGATGTCACTACAGTCCCGTGACGGGATCGTGTCCTGGTCGCTGACGAGGGAGAGCCGATGAGAGCAGCCGTACTGCGAGAGGGAGCCGTCGAGGCCCGGGTCATCGACGACCCGGTTCCGGGTCCGGGCCAGTTGCTGGCGCGGTCGCTCGCGTGCGGCATCTGCGCGTCCGACATCCACTTCATGGATCACCTGGAAGCGGGCGTCGACGACGACAGCGGGATGTCGACCTACGACCGCGATGTCGACATCGTCATGGGCCACGAGTACTGCGCGGAGGTCGTCGACTACGGCCCCGGAACCGAGCGGCGGATCCCCGTCGGCGCCCGGGTGAGCTCGCTGCCGGTGCTGTCCACGCCCACCGGGCGGAAGATCATCGGCCAGAATCCGGAGTCACCCGGCGGGTTCGGCGAGTATCTCCTGCTCGACGAGGCCATGACCCGGGTCGCGGTCTCCGAGCTGCCGAACGAGATCGTCTGCATCGCCGACGCGGTCTCGGTCGGCCTGTCGGCCGCGTCCCGAGCGCAGGTGACGACGAAGGAGGTGCCGCTGGTCATCGGCTGCGGGGCGATCGCCCTGTCCGTGATCGCGCAGCTGAAGCGGCTGGGGGTCGGGCCGATCCTGGCGGTGGACTTCGTCGCCTCGCGTCGCGAGATCGCGCTGGCCATGGGAGCGGACGTGGTCATCGACCCCGCCGAGGTGTCCCCGTACCAGGCCTGGCGTGACGTGGCCTACGGGACGCCCGAGGCGATGCGGGAACTGATGGCGGTCGCCGGCCTGCCGGGATGCGTCGTGTTCGAGTGCGTCGGCATTCCCGGCGTTCTGGATTCGATCATCAAGGGCTGTGAGCGCAACACCCGGATCTTCTCGGTGGGAGGGCCGCCGGAAGGCGATCACCTGCACACCCTCACCGCCAAGCGGAAAGGCATCAACATCCAGTTCGGGGGCGGCCCGTCGATGCAGCACTGGGACGAGGCATTCGCGGCGGTCGGCTCGGGCGACCTCGACGTCACACCGATGCTCGGCCGGACCGTCGGGCTCGACGACGTCGCCGAGGCGCTCAACGCCTCCCGCGACGCCAACGGACCCGTCCGCATCGTCGTCGTCCCCTGAACCAGAGCCGTGCGCTGAGCCGCCCCCGCTCGGCCGGCACCCGCGTCCGGCGTCCGACGTCCGACGTCCGACGTCCGACGCACGCAGATAGCGCACCCCTTCGGAAGGGCTGTCATGGATGAGTGAGATTGAGGAGCTGCGCGCCGCTGTCGAGATGCTGGCGGCGAGGGTCCGGCTGCTGGAGGACCAGGTCGAGATCATGCAGCTCGTCGCCCAGTACGGGCCCGCCGTCGACAGCGGGTCGGCGACCGCCACGGCGGAGCTGTGGACCGAAGAAGGCACCTTCGACGCCGTTCCCCACCTGCGGATGCGCGGCCGGGACGCCATTGTCGACATGGTCAACGGCGGCCACCAGCGCCTGATCCAGGGCGGCTGCGGTCACGTCCTGACCGTCCCGCACATCGTGATCGACGGGGACCAGGCGACCGGCCGCAGCTACGCGCTCAACATCCGCTGGGATGCCGACGCCGACCGGTTCTGGGTCGCCCGCGTCTCCGCGAACACCTGGCGCTGGACGCGCACACCGCATGGCTGGCGTATCAGTGAGCGGGTCAATGCCAACCTCGACGGCACCCCCGAACACCGCGCCATGCTTGCCCCACGCCCGCCTGCCGGCGGCGACTGACCCGCCCTCGGTGACCGGCCTGTCGGCGGCGACCCGCCGGCCGAGCGCCAGTACGCACGCCGTCTGGAGGATCAATGAAGATCGGATTTGTCGGGCCGGGCCGGATGGGCCGGCCGATAATCGACAGGCTGACAGCCGCCGGCCACGACGTCACGGTGCTGGTGCGCCGCCCGGAGGCCAGGCCAGCGGCCGAGGCCGACGGGCTGCGCTGGGCGGCGACCGTGGCGGAGACCGTCCATGACGCGGATGCGGTGTTCATCGTCGTGCTCCGGGACGACCAGGTCAGGCAGGTGTGCCTCGGCCCCGACGGGGCCATCGCCGCCATGAGGCCGGGAGCGACGCTCGTCCAGCACACAACCTCGGACCCCGCGACCGCGCACCTGCTCGCCGACCAGGGAGCGGACCGGGGAATACGAGTCCTTGACGCCGCGCTCTCGGGCGGCCCGCACGACGTCGCCGCCGGCCGCCTCACCCTGTGGGTGGGCGGCGACGAGGCACTGCTGGACGAGCTGCGACCGGTCCTCGGGGCGTACGCGTCGCCGATCATGTTCGTGGGGGAGCTGGGCAACGGTCAGCGGGTCAAGCTCGTCAACAACGCGCTGTTCGTCGCGCAGGTCGGCCTCGCGGTCGATGCGGTGCGCCTGGCGGCTTCGCTGGGCATCGAGGAGAAGGCGATCCTGGCGGCCGTCCAGCACGGCAGCGGCGCCAGCCGCGCCCTCACGATCGTCGCCAGCGGCGGGTCGGTCGATGCGGTCCCCGGGCGCATCGGGGACCTCATGCTCAAGGACGTCACCGTGGTCCGCGAGGTCGCACGCAGCACAGGCGCGGACCTCGGGGTCATCGGGACAGTACTGGCCTCCGACGCCGTCGAGACGAAGGTGCTCCGCCAGACCGGTGCACCGGCCCGGACACCATGACCACCAGTACGCCGAGAGCTACCACGACGAGGACACCGTGAAGACTGGATTCATCGGGCTCGGCAGCATGGGGCTGCCGATGGCGCAACGGCTTCAGGCGCGAGGTCACGACCTCACCCTCTACGCCCGGCGGCCGGAGTCGCTGGAACCGTTCGCCGGCACCAGCGCCGCCATCGCGGCCACCCCGGCGGAGATGGGCGCGTTGGTCGACGCAGTCGGCATCTGTGTCTTTGACGCGGCAGGTGTGGAAGAGGTCATGTTCGGACCGGACGGCTTGGCCGGCACCCTCAATCCCGGCGCGGTCGTGCTCGTCCACAGCACGGTGGCACCCGCACAGATCCGTAAGATCGCCGGGCGGGCGGCGACGCACGGCCTACGTGTCCTGGACGCGCCGGTGAGTGGCGGGCAACCACGGGCCCTCACCGGCGAACTGACGATCATGATCGGCGGGGATGCCGACACGCTCGCCGATGTCACCGAGCTGCTCTCGGCGCTGTCCAACCATGTCGTACACCTCGGCGCCGTCGGGGCGGGGTCGTACGCGAAGCTCATCAACAACACGATGTTCTCCGCGCAGATCGCGCTCGCGGACGACGCGATGAAAGCCGGGGAATCGCTCGGCGTCGACCCCGCGGGCCTCGCCGCGGTCCTAACGACCAGCAGCTCGGCCTGCGTAGCCTCCGGAGTGCGGTTGCGTGCCCATTCCCTCGCCGGTCTCGCGGACTCGCCCGCGAATCTGACGCTCACCAAAGACGTCACGCTGATGGCCGAGATTCTCGGTGACGCCCCCGGCAGCGGGCTGGTCGAGGTCGCACAGCGTTTCGTCGCCGCCATGCGGTCCAGTTGAATCCGGACGAATACTCGAATGTCGATCACTACGGGACGGTTGGGCATCGAGCACCAGACCGTCTTCGGGCTGCCGCCGGTGGAGTTCGTGCATCTTGCCGCGGATCTCGGTTGCAGATACATAGCCGCCGTGCTTTCCGGCAACCCGATCAACCCACATGGCTATGCGCCGTTCTCGCTGCGCGACGACGCCGCGCTGCGGCAGCGGACGATCGCGGCGATGCGCGAACGCGAGGTGTCGATCTCCCTTGCCGAAGGGTTCGTCGTCCGTCCCGGGAGCGACATGCGCGGCTACGCCGCGGACCTGGACGTGATGGCCGAACTCGGCGTCGCAATGGTCAACACCGTCACCATGGACCCGGACCTCGACCGCAGCCACGACGAGTTCGGGACGCTCGCCGAGATGGCCAGCGAACGCGGGATGCAGACGACGGTCGAGTTCGCGCCCTCGTTGACCATCAAGGATCTTGACTCCGCGCTGGCGGCGGTCCGTCACGTCGCGTGCCCGGACTTCCGGCTACTCATCGACACCATGCACCTGGCGCGGTCCGGGCACACCCCGGCAGACCTGGCCGCGGTCGATCCCGCCCTGCTTGCCTACGCGCAGCTCAGCGACAACACGCTCCAGCAGCGCGGCATGGTTTACCGCGAGGACTCGATCAACAGGATGGTGCCAGGCGAGGGTGAGCTCCCCCTACGGGACATCCTCGCCGTACTCCCCCCGGACATCGTGATCGGGCTCGAAGTTCCGATGCTTTCCGCGGCCCAGGCAGGCGAGCCGACCGAAGAACGTGCCCGCCGCTGCGTGCAGGCAGCACGCGACCTCCTGACCGCTGAGGCCGCCGGGGGCGCTGAGGGCGCCGGGGCGCCGCCGACCGCCCGCCCACCCACCATCGAAAGGTGACGACAGTTATGACAGACAAATACGGACCGTGGGGCATCATCGCTGGCGGGTCCGACGGAGTCGGCGCCGCGTTCGCGCACGAGATGGCAGCCCGGGGCCTGAACGTCGTCCTGGTCGCCCGGCGGGTTCCCGTCCTGGAGGCGTTCGCCGAGGAAATACGGGCCCGGCACGGCGTCGAGGTCCGCACGGTCGCGCTGGACCTCAGGGTGCCAGGCGCCGTCGCATCGCTCGCGGACGCGACCTCCGACCTCGAAATCGGACTGTTCGTCTACAACGCCGGCGGCGACGACACCAGCACCCTCTTCCTTGACAAGGACCTCGACACCCATCTGAAGTTGATCCACCGCAACTGCGACAGCGTCCTCGAAGCCGCCTACCGCTTCGGTGGCCCGATGGTTGCCCGGCGGCGCGGTGGCCTGGTTCTGGTGACCTCCGGCGCGGCCTGGGCCGGTGGCGCGACGCTCGCCACCTACGGTGCCACCAAGGCCTTCGATCTCCTCCTCGCCGAGGCGCTCTGGGCCGAATGGCACACCAGCGGCGTCGACGTCCTCGCTCTCGTGCTCGGCAGGACCGACACCCCGTCCATGCGCCGCGTGTTCGACGCGAAAGGTGAGCCCTACGGCGACGCCGCGGACCCGGCCGACGTCGCGAAGCAGGCACTCGACCACCTCGCAGACGGGCCCACCTGGATCTTCGGCAGCCCGAACCCCACCGGCGGCTCACCGTTCGGCGCGACGAGCCGCCGCGACGCCGTCCTCGCGATGAGCCGCGGGGCAGGCTCGGGCAGCGCCGGCCCGGAGGGCTCGTCCGCGCCCTGACCCTGACCGGCTTCGGCTGACCCGGCACGCCCAGAGGCTCCGGCCGACGCCCCTGAGCGCGCCGCTCGCGAGCGAGTCGCGGGAGGATCTGCCGTATGACATCAGACAGGCAGCTTTTTCTGGATGTCGCGGCCTCGGCCGCCGTGCTGCTGCGTGATCCGGCGGTCGCCGCGTCGTGGGAGACCGACAGCGCGTTGGCCGAACTCCGCGTCGGTGGGCTGGCCGCGCACCTGGCCTGGCAGATCACCGTCGTTCCGCGGCTGCTCGCCGAGCCGCCACCGGACGAGCGGCCCGTGACGCTGTTCGACCACTACACCACCCAGGCGGTCTGGATCGGCGCGCCCCTGGACGACGACCTCAACGTGCTCATCCGCCGCGCCAGCGGGGAGATGGCCGTGGCCGGTCCGGGCGCGCTGGCGGCCCAGGCCGCCGCCGCCATCGGTGAGCTGCGCGACCTGCTGCCGGCCGAGCCGGCCGGGCGGCTCGTGAGCCTGGCGTCGATGGTGCTGTCCCTCGACGACTTCCTGGCCACCCGCATCCTGGAGATCGCCGTGCACTCGGACGACCTGGCGGTGAGTGTGGGTGTGCCGACACCGGAGCTGCCGACGCGGGCCACCGACGCGGTGCTCGCCCTGCTGACGCGTCTCGCGGTGCACCGGCACGGGCCCACGGCCGTCCTGCGCGCGTTCAGCCGGGCCGAGCGCGCCCCCGCCACGATCACGGCGATCTGAGGCGGGACCGGTGGCCCGAGCGAATATCGTCATGCGCCATGCGGAACTCGTTCTGTTCGTCCTGCGGCACGAGGTATCAGCCCGACGCGGCGTGGCCGCGGGTGTGCGCCGGCTGCGGCGAGACGACGTGGCTCAATCCGCTTCCGGTGGCGGTGGCGTTCCCGCGGTGGACCTGTCCGTGGTCGGTCTTCTGTTCGGGATCCGTCATCTGGCGATGACCGGCCCCGGAGACAGGGCCGCTCATCGCGGGGCCGGCTGTCGCGGCAGGCGGTTGACCGCGGCGATGACGGCGTTGACCGAGGCGGTCAGTACGGAGGTGTCCTGGCCGGCGCCCCAGCTGTCCGTTCCGTTCCGGCTGACCTGGATGTAGGCCGTCGCGAGGCTGGTCCCGCCACGCTCCATGGCGTGTTCACTGTAAGAGACGATCTCCGCCTCGACACCGACCCCGGCGAGCAGGGCTGTCAGTGCCGCGAGTGGACCGTTTCCGGTCGCCCTGGCACTCGTCTTCGTCCCGGAGACCGACAGCTCGGCCACGAACTCGTGCCCGCCCGCAGCCGTCTCGGCGGTCCGCCAGGTGTGCAGCACGACCGGCCCGTCGTGCACGGGAGCCAGGTAGCGGGCCTGGAACATCTCCCACAGCTCCTTGGGCGCGAGCTCCCGGCCGTCGCGGTCGGCGGTCCGCTGTGCGGCCCGGGCGAAGTCGACCTGCAGACTCCTGGGGAGTTTCAGGCCCTGGTGCAGGTTCAGCAGGTGCGCGATGCCGCCTTTGCCGGACTGGCTGTTCACCCGGATCAGTGCCTCGTAGGTGCGCCCGACGTCCGCCGGGTCGATCGGCAGGTACGGCACGGCCCACGGAGTCAGGCCCACCGGCACTGAGAGCTCGGCGGCGCGGGCCGCGTGGTGCGCGAGGCCCTTGCTGATCGCGTCCTGGTGGGTTCCGGAGAAGGCCGTGTACGCCAGCTCGCCGCCGTAGGGGTGCCGGGGATGAACCGGCATCCGGTTGCAGTGCTCGACCGTGTCCCGGATGACGTCGATGTCCGAGAAGTCGATCATCGGGTTGACGCCCTGGGAGTAGAGGTTGAGGGCGAGGGTGACCAGGTCGACGTTGCCGGTGCGCTCACCGTTGCCGAACAGGCAGCCCTCGACCCGCTGCGCGCCGGCGAGCAGCGCCAGCTCCGCGCACGCGACCCCGGTGCCGCGGTCGTTGTGCGGGTGGACGGAGAGGATCACCGAGTCCCGCCGGTCCAGGTTGCGGTGCATGTACTCGATCTGGTCGGCGTAGATGTTCGGTGTGGAGATCTCGACCGTCGCCGGCAGATTGTGGATGACCGGCCGTTGCGGACAGGCGTCCCACAGCTCGGTGAAGGTGTTGCAGATCTCCAGCGCGAAGTCGGGTTCGGTCGCGTTGAAGACCTCGGGGGAGAACTGGAAGCGGACGTCCGGGCAGTGCGGTGCCTCGGCGAGCCGGGCCATGTGCCCGGCGGCGTCACGGGCCAGCGCCAGCAGGTCCGCGCGGTCGCGGCCGAGGACGACCTGCCGCCAGACCGGGGCCGTCGCGACGTAGAGGTGGACCACGACCCGTGGCATCCCGCCGGTGCTCGGTATCCCGGCGATCGACTCGAAGGTCCGTTCGATGAGGTCGCGCCGTGCCGGCGTGAACACCACCACGGTGACGTCCGGTGGGACGGCGTCGTCCTCGACCAGGTGCCGGACGAAATCGAAGTCGGTCTGGCTGGCCGAGGGGTAACCGATCTCGATCTCCTTGAAGCCCATGGCGACGAAGAGGTCGAACATGGTTCGCTTGCGTGGCGTGTCCATGGGCTCGCGCAGGGCCTGGTTGCCGTCCCGCAGGTCCACCGGAACCCATAGCGGCGCGGTGTCGACGCGGCGCGTCGGCCAGCTCCGGGCGGGCGGGTCGATGCCGGGCAGGTTCACCCGCTCGTGGACGGGCTCGTACCGCTGGTGGGGCATGGAACTGGGGCGCTGCGGATTCCAGGCGGGCGCGTGGGCCGGCCTGGTGCCCCGGGGTCGGATCAGCGTGGGAAAACTGCCCGCGGTGGCGGGGGAGGCGGGGCCTGCCCCGGCGGGGGCCGACGAGGTGTCGGCGGGCGCCGCCGCGGCAGGCAGCCCGGAGGAATGAACGGACATGGGAGCGGTCGGCCTTTCCGGCTCGGTCGTACCTGGTCGACCGGCGGCACGACGCTCCACCGCGGCGGGGTGCCGGTCGTGTCAGGCCCCGCCGCGGCGGAGAAGAAGCAGCCACACGCCCAGCGTCACGGGCGTACCATACTCCAGATCTCAGCTTCTCCGACAACTTGTGGGGTCCGATGGCACTCGGCGCACTGCATCCGACGTCTCTGGTCGACCAGGCGACCCAGCGTCTGCGGGAGCAGATCACCGGCGGCGAGTGGCCGGTCGGCACTCGTCTGCCCGGGGAGACGTCGCTCGCTGCGGCGCTCGGAGTGGGGCGATCCACTGTGCGGGAGGCGTTGCGCGCGCTTGCCGGGGCGGGGCTGGTGCAGTCCAGGCAGGGCTCCGGCGTGTTCGTCATCGCCCTGGAATCGGCGCAGGACTGGCGGGAGGTGTTGCGCCGAGCCGCGGTCGTGGACGTCTACGAGGTGCGGATGCTGATGGAGGTGCAGGCGGTACGCCTCGCCGCGCAGCGCCGCACCGACGTGGAGATGAGTGCTTTGCGGGCAGCCCTCGACCGGCGGCGGGAGGCGGCGGCCGGTGGCGACGACGAGGCCTTTGTAGACGCCGACATCCGCTTGCACGCCGCCGTGGTCGCGGCCGCGCGCAACCCCGTGCTCGACGGGCTGTTCACCGAGTTTCTTCCCACTCTGCGCCGAGGGCTCATCGAGCTGGTCGAGCTTCTGGACCTTCGCGCCGCCGAGGTCAACCACGGCGACGCCGCGCACGCCGCCCTCGTCGAGGCCGTGGCTGCCGGCGACGGCGAGCGCGCCAGCGAGATCCTGCGAGCCGAGCTGGACCAGACGCTGGCCCTGCTCCGAGCGCCGACAACCTAAGCGGGCAGCCGTGGTGATCGCCTGACACTTCGTGCGGTAGCCGCTGGCAGGTGAGCGTGAGCACCCGAGCGGCGTGCCGGGCCGGATCCCGGGCCGGCGCTGCCGGTTCGACGATCCGGGCTGTGGCGGAAATTGCACCGTTGGTCGCTCCCGCGGTGGACCTGTCCGTGGTCGGCCTTCTTCTCGGCATCCGCCGTCCGGCGCTCGGCGGAGCGAGCACCCGGCAGATGCGGCCGGCGTGGAAGCTGCTCGTCTTCGCTGGTTTCGCCACGTTGGCGCTGAACGTCGCCGCACCTCTCATCGAGCGGAACTACGGCAGGGCGGCCTTCGACGCTGTTGGTCCGCTGCTCCTGATCGGCTGGGCCGAGGTGAGGCCAAATCTGCTCCAGGCGATGAAGGCCATCGAGACCAAGACGGCCCAACCCACGTCCGTTGATGGCCTGCCCGCAACGGGCAGGGTATCCGTGCAGTCGGAAGCTCCCACTGGACCAGTGCTGCCCCACGCAAGGCAGCCACAGTTCGACGTAGACCCCGTTCGGCACATTCGGGCAGCCGAACTCGATGCTGTGTCGTCATCAGTATCGACGATGAATGGGGTCATCTCTGAGCTGGAACGAGGAACGCTGGAGGATCCGTCCTCGACAGGCGGGGCCGGAGAAGAGGAGGTGGGCCGGTGCTGGGTTGATAGGAAAGCACGTGAGCAAGATCTTCCCCACCGGGCTCGCGCCGAGGATGTGCTGCACTGGCAGCATTACCGGCGTCCGATCTCGGTGGACACCTTGCCGACAACACCGGATCGGTCACCGTCGTAAGCGGTGAACACGCAGAGGGACCCGCCCAGGATCCCGGGCGGTAACTCTTGATTTTCATGGCCGGTCAGGCGCTGCGGCGATCGAGCAGCACCGGACGACACCGCCGCGGATCATGGGAAGCCTGAGAGCGCCGCGACGAGGCCATAAGAAGCTGGTCGGACGGCTCATGGAGAAGGCGGGCCGGCTGAAAGCTCGACAACTGGCTGTTTCCCACCGCGCCTGAGGTAACGAGCCAGCCGCTCCCGCTCTTGCCCGTGGAAGCGACAGCCCGTCCGGTCCGGTTGACAACCGAACCGGAGAACTGGCCCGTGGGCTCAGCGCAGCCAGCGGCGGTGGCGCTGGCGGGCGACCCGCGGCCAGCGCTCGGTGAAGGTGTCCCGGGTCAGGTGGGCCTGTTCCCGCTCACCGGCGAGGAGGAGGCCGTAGGTGAACGAGGATTCGCCGGCCTGGTTGGCGGCGATCGCGAACTCGCGCAGGACGCCTTGGGCGATCACACAGTCCTGGTGCTCACCGAGGCTGTTCTGGATCTTCTTGGCACGCCGGGCGTGTTGCCTGGCGTGCTTCCCGTAGATCGGCGTGGCGGTCTCGGCCGCGTAGCGTAGTTGTTTCGCGGCCTTCCGTGCGGCGTGCAGGGCGGCGTCCTGACCGGCGCCTGCGGGGGTGTGCAGGGCTCGGTCGACCCGGCGGCGCAGCTTGCGGTCGGCTTTGCGGATCGGCGCGCGCAGGGCCCGTGCGGCCGGGTGGTGAGCACGCGGGGAATACGGCGGCTTCGCGACGAAGGCGATCAGATCGTCGAGGAAGGTCAGGTACTGGGCGTCGCGCATCCAGGTCAGGGCCTTTTCCCGGCCGTGCAGGTGCTGCGAGCGCAGGTGGCCCTGTACCCGGGCGGCGACGGGGCCCAGCAGGTCAGGATCTTCGAGTGCGTCGATCGCGGCGGTGAACCGTTCGAGCTGAACCTCGCCGTCGCGGGCGGGGTTGAGTAGGAGGTTCAGCTCTCGCAGCCGCTCCTGCAGCGCGCGGGTGGGGGTCGGGTCGAACAGCCCCTGGTAGGTGCGCAGGACGCTGCGAAGCCGACGGGCGGCGACCCGCAGATCGTGTACGGACTCGGGGTCGCCGAGGCGCACGCGGGCGTCGGCGGCCAGCAGGGCTCGGGTGTGGGTCGCCAGATAGCCGCGGACGGTCTCGCCCGCGGTCGCCTCGGCCTTGGCTCCGGTGGGCGGTCTGCGGAGCTCGGGGAGTTCCGGCCGGCTCACCTGGGATCCGAGTGCGCGGGCGAGCTTGGAGGGCCCGGCGGCCGGCCGTGCCCCGGCATCGCGCAGGACCACGCCGGTCGCCGGAAGGACACGGGGGTCGTCGCTGAGGGCCTCGACCTCGATCTCGCGCCAGTGGGACACCGTCGTCGATGTGCCGAGTGTCTGGGCGTGGACCTCGTCGTCGGCGAGTTCCGCCAGGTCCTGTCCGTCGGGGGCGCGCAGCGCGGTGGCGCGGCGGATGGTCTGTACCCGTGCGACGGGGGCCAGCGGCCGGCCCCGGGTGGTGGCGGCGACGATGTCGGCGAACTCGCCCGGGACAGTGCCCTCGCTGGAGGGATCCCGTTCGACCACGTCCAGGGGACGGCGGATCTCGTCCCGGGCGGCACCGGAAAGCGGCAGCTTGAGATGCCATCCCGCGTCCTGGCCGCCCTGCCTGCGGCGCAGCGTGATGCGGTGGCGAGCCAGTCGGAGATCGTCGGTGTCGTAGTAGACGGCGTCGAGACGCGCCTCGGTCACCGGGCCGACCGAGGCGATCCCGGCGTGACCGGTCAGCGGCGGGACGACGAAGGTCAGGTCGACGTCGAACTTGGCCTCTACCTCCCGGTGCGCAGATGTCGGTGCACCCATAACGCCCTCCGTATCTACCTTCACTGTCCTTTTCGGGCGTACCCGCTCCGATCGCAGTAACCCGCGAGCGCCTCACACGCCTGCGCTTACGCCTGGGCAGGTCTTGTCACGTGGAGCAGCCGTCCCGACACGCAGATTCGCCACGTCACCTGGCCGCTGATGACGGTTCCGGCGGAATCATCGCCGGCCGGCGAGGACGCGGTCGGGTGCCGGGCCGGCGGGGTTGGCGCGCAGCGCCCGGATTTCGCAGCGGCGGATCTCGACCCGTCCGGCGGTCTCGCGGACCTCGTACACGGGCTGCGGGCGGGTCGCCGGGCCCTGACGGACGTCACCCGTGGCGAGGTCGAAGCGGCTCGCGTGCCAGGGGCAGACGACGCAGTCGCCGTCGCGCTCGCCGTCGGCCAGGGGACCGCCGCGGTGGGTGCACCGGTTGTCGATCGCGACGATCCGGCCCTCGACCCTGGTCAGCAGCACTGACACCTCGCCGATGTCGACCTGCCGCAACGCCGTGGTGACCTCGTCGGCGGCGAGCACGTCCGTCCAGTCGGCCGGGCCGTGGTGGAACGCGGTGGTGTCGACGCCGACCCCGAGCGCGTAGGCGAGGTGGCCGCCGAGCCAGCCGCCGAGGCCGAGCGCGGCCGCGCCGACGAGGCCGGCGGCCAGGCCGCTGCCGCCGCGGTGGCGTTGCCACCAGGACGCCCCGTAGCTCACGAGGCCGGCGGCGTTCGACGCCGCGTGCACGATCCCCACCCGGCGCTCGGCGCCCTCGGTGTCCAGCCAGTCCGACCACCCGGCGAGGGCGGTGGGTCCGGCGGAGAGCAGGCCGAGCCCGATGAGCCGGCGCGCGGCCGGACGTAGGCCCGGATCGCCGGTGAGGTCGAGCGCGGTCGCGCTGAGCAGCGTCCCCGCAGGCACGAGGACGGCGGCGGGGTGCAGCGGATGCCCGAGCTGCCGGCCGCTGAGAAGATCACGTAGCCGCTGCGATCGGAGAGCCGTCGACCAGAACGCGTTCACACGCCCGGCGACCGGGTCCAGGGCCTGCGCCCGCTCCAGTCTGTCGACGACCTGTTCAGACGCGCGCATGTCGCCCCCTTCGTGAGGTGTCGGCCGTCGTCGGGATCAGCCGCCGCGGTGGGGCAGGAGTTCCTGCACCTTGGTGCGCAGGCCGGCGGAGAGGACGCCCCAGCGGTTCTCGTCGCCCTTGAGCAACGCTTCGGCCGCGTCCTTGGCCTGCTCGAACGTCGCGTGGGGCGGGATGGGCGGGAAGTCGGGGTCGGTGCGGACGTCCAGCACGACGGGCCGGTCGGCGCCGAGCGCGGCGTCCCAGGCCGGCCCGACCTGCCCAGGCTCGTCGACGGTGATGGCCAGCAGACCGATCGAGTCGGCGAAGGCCGCGTAGTCCACCTCGGGCAGGCTCTGCGACGGGACGAACTTGGGCGCGCCCTGCATCGCCCGCATCTCCCAGGTGACCTGGTTGAGGTCGTTGTTGTGCAGCACCGCGACGACCAGGCGGGGGTCGGCCCATTCCCGCCAGTACCGGGCGATGGTGATGAGCTCGGTGAGCCCGTTCATCTGCATGGCACCGTCGCCCTCGAACACCACCACGGGCCGGTCCGGGTGGGCGAACTTCGCGCCGATGCCGTAGGGCACGGCCGGTCCCATGGTGGCCAGCGTGCCGGACAGGGAGCCGCGCATGTCGCTGTGGAAGCGCAGGTCGCGGGCATACCAGTTGGCGGCCGAGCCGGAGTCGGCGGCGACGATGGCGTTCGCGGGCAGTCGGGCGGACGCCTCCCAGAACAACGACATCGGGTTGATCGGCTTCCCGCCGACGCCGGCCTCACGTTCGACCGTCTCCCACCAGCGGGCGACCTCGCGCTCGAGGGTCTCCCGCCAGGAGCGGTCCTCCTTGCGACGCAGAAGTGGGATCAGCGCGCGCAGGGTCGCGGCCGCGTCCCCCACCAGGTTGATCTCGTACGGGTAGCGCATGCCGATGTAGCGGGCGTCGACGTCGATCTGCACGGCGCGCGCCTGGCCCAGATCGGGCAGGAACTGCGTGTAGGGGAAGTTCGAGCCGACGGTCAGCAACGTGTCGCAGCCGCGCATCAGCTCGTAGCTGGGTCGGGTGCCGAGCAGCCCGATCGCGCCGGTGACGAACGGAAGGTCGTCGGGCAGCACGTCCTTGCCGAGCAGTGCCTTCGCGACGCCGGCCCCGAGCAGGTCCGCCACCTCGACGAGCTCGCCGCGGGCGCCGCGGGCGCCCTGGCCGGCGAGGATCGCGACCTTCTTCCCTTCGTTGAGCAGGTCGGCCGCCGCCCGCACGCCGGCGTCGTCCGGCGAGACGGCCGGCCAGTGGGTACCGAGGCTGGAGGGCACCATCTTGAAGTCGTGTGTCGGGGCCGCGTAGTCCAGCTCCTGGACGTCGGCGGGAATGATCACGCAGGTGGGGGCGCGCTCGGCGAGCGCGACCCGGATCGCCCGGTCCAGCACGTTCGGCAGCTGTTCGGGGACGGTCACCATCTGGACGTACTCGCTGGCGACGTCCTTGAACAGGCTCAGCAGGTCGACCTCCTGCTGGTAGGACCCGCCCATCGCGCTACGGTTCGTCTGGCCGACGAGCGCGACGACCGGCACGTGGTCGAGCTTCGCGTCGTACAGACCGTTGAGCAGGTGGATCGCACCGGGGCCGGACGTCGCCGCGCACACGCCGACCTTCCCGGAGAACTTCGCGTAGCCGACCGCGGCGAACGCGGCCATCTCCTCGTGCCGAGCCTGGATGAACCGCGGGCTGTCGTCGGCGCGGCCCCACGCGGCCAACAGCCCGTTGATCCCGTCACCGGGATACCCGAAAACGTACTCGACGCCCCACTCGCGAAGCCGGGAAAGAATCTCGTCGCCGACCGTCCGCCTCATGGCTCTCCCCATCCTGATGAACGCGGCCCGCGTCGCACCTACCCCGCCGCGCCGCGCGAAACCGGATGGCCGCCCGTCGGCTCCGTCGCGTCGCCGCGGCTCCGGGTTTGCCGCGGCCGTGGCGGCCGCGGCCCGCGGCCGTGGACACCCCCTGTAGTTGTCCGGCGGCCTCGTGCAGGGCGCAGAACCTCGGCCGGCCGTCAGCGCGGAAATGATCCCGCCGTGGTGACCGTCGGGGGACTGGGGATGTCCGTGGGCCCCGCGCCCTGAAGCAGGCCGTCGCCCGCGGCGGCGATGATGTTCGACGGGCGCGTTTGCCCGGGAACAGCGACGGAACGAGCTAGGTGTAGGGCGGAAAGTCATCCCCGGAGTGATCGCCTGCCGGCTTCCCTGCCCCAGGGAGCCTCGAGCCGCAGGACGGACGCTCGACCCGAGGGCCGGGCGCTGGGCGGCCGGCGTACAGCGACCCCTCCGCCGAGGCGCCCGAGGCGCGTTCCGATGTCATGGAACGTGCGTGACGGCGCGTGGACCGGAGGCCGTTTCGATGAGTTTCAATCCGCTGCAGGAGAAGGGCATCGCCCTGGGCGATCAGGTGCGTAACTGGTCGGAGCTGAACGTCACGCCCTACAACCGGGTGGACGTCGATCCCTACACCCGCTGCAGGGTGATCGCGCTGAACGGGATCGAGGTGGAGAGCATCCTGTTCAGCCACCAGTTCAACCGGCACACCGACATCCCGGAGGTGAAGGAGGTCCTGGCCGAGACCCGGGCCGTCGAACAGCAGCAGCAAAAGGCCGTGAACTGGCTGATTCCCGGCGACGAGTCCACGCTGGAGGTCACTCTCGGATACGAGCAGGTGGCCGTGGACCTGACCGCCTGGCTTGCCCGCAGCGAGCCGGACCCCTACCTGAGGCAGACCTACGACTTCGGCCTGGTGGAGGACTTCGACCACCTCTACCGCTACGCCAACCTGTACGAGCTGCTGGAGGGCAGGACCGCCGAAGGGATCGTGCGGCAGCTCACCGAGGTGATGCCCGGCCGGCCCACCGCCAACGAGCATCGGCACCCGCGGGACAACATCCGCCGGCACTACGACAAGCACACGGTCGACCCGCTCAGCCGCCTGCACGCCCTCACCATCACGGCGGCGGAGCAGCAGACCATGAACTTTTACATGAACATCGGCAACAGGTACATGGAGCCGCTGGCGCGGTCGCTCTACGCCGAGATCGCGATGGTCGAGGAGGAGCACGTCACTCAGTACGAGTCCATGCTCGACCCGGCGGAGAGCTGGTTCGAACAGCTTGTACAGCACGAGTACAACGAGTGCTACATGTACTACTCCTTCGCGGCGCAGGAACCCGACCGGCGTATCCGGGACCTGTGGGAGCTGCATCTGGCGATGGAGATCGGGCATCTGCACGCGGCGGCCGAGCTGCTGCAGCGGTTCGACGGCCGGGATCCCGAGGAGGTCCTCCCCGCGGTGCTGCCGGAGCCCGTCCGGTTCGAGCCCAACAAGGAGTACGTGCGCGACATTCTGGCCAACCAGGTAGACCTCACCAGCCTGGGTACCGGCTATGTCATGGATTCGCACCGTCGCTTCCAGGAACGCCAGGCGAAGGTCAACGCCGGGGGAGTGCCGAGCGAGCAGGTCATCGACGCCCACCGGCAGCGGTTCGGGACGGACTACCGGCTGGAGACCGAGGGGCCGCATCCGGTGCCGCGGCTGCGGACCGACTCCTACGCTCGTTCGAAGTGACCACACCGGGAGGGAACATCATGGCCGTCACCGCGGTACGCCCCGAGACCGGAGCCGTTATCCGGCCCGGTCCGATGATCACGGTCGCGCCCTCGCGTGAGGTCGCCGAGGACGATTACGGCGACCTGGCCCGGGACACGGGCCTGAACGGCCCGTTCCTGGCCGATCAGCTCTCCGCCTTCGTCGCGCAGGAGCGAATTGGGATCAACCTGCTGCGCACACTGCGGGCCCGCACCGACGACCCGGCCCTGCGTTCCCGCTACGGCGAGCTGGAGGGCGAGACTCGCCGAGCGGTGGAGGCCTGGGAACGGCTGATCGAGAACCTCGGCGGGAATCCGCAGTACGTCAGCCCCGCCGGTCGGGCCGTCGAGGCCTTGGGTGACAGGACCGCGCAGGCGCTGATGCTGTCCGGATCCGTGGATCCGGAGACCTTCGACCAGGCGGGGCTGCGCGCCTTCGCCTCGACGGTCACCCAGAGAGGACTGAACGTGCGGCTGCTCGCCGCCCTCGCCCGGGAAGCCGAGGGGGGAGCCTCGCGGGACCTGCTCTCCGCGGCGATGGGGGATCTGGAGCCAGCGACGCGCGATCACGCCGACTGGGTGGCCAAGCAGCTGGAGCAGGTCACCGTCTCCCGTGCCAAGCATCCGTTCGTCCGGAAAGTCGCGCAGGCCACCCAGCATGCGGCGGCCAAGGCACGATCAGTTCTGGGCGGATGAGCCCGGTGGCGCCAGCGCCGCCAAGGAAGGCGCTGACGTCGCCATCTCGTATCTGTCCGAGCAGGCAGATGCTTGAGCACACCGCGAGGCTGATCGCGCGGGCCGGTCGGCGCGTGCCGCTGCTGCCGGGGGATGTCGGCTCGGAGGCCTGGTGCGTCGAGCTGGTCCGCCCGGCGCCCACGACGTGCCCGGCGCCCACGACGTGTGGGTGCCAGGCGGCACCCCGGTCCTTTCCGGCCAGCGTCTTCGGCGGTTGCTGGACTTTCAGCGGTTGCTGGGCATCGCGCTGACCTGGCCGAGCACGGATTCCTCGTCCCGTGTGATCGCGAGGTCGCCGAGGCTGATGATGCCGACGGGCTCCGAGCCCTCCACCACGGGCAGGCGCCGGACCGCGCGCAGTCGCATCAGTTCGGCGGCGTCGTCGATCAGGGTGTCCGGGGTGACAGTCTCCAGTTCCGCGCTGAAGGCCTCGCGAACCTTCGCGGCGGATGTGTCCCTGTTCTCGGCGACGATTCTGATCACGATGTCGCGGTCGGTCAGGATACCGACGAGCTTACCGTCGTCGACGACGAGAACATCGCCGGCGTCGGTCTCGCGCATCGTCCGCGCGGCCTCGGCGAGGGACTGGTCCGGCTGGACGATGGCTGGTTCTCGGGTCATCACCTCAGCCACGGTGGTAGCCATTCTGATCCCCTTTCCATCTCCCACGATTTATCCGGCCTTCCCGGCTTTACTTTCAAGGGTCTGCCCGGCCGGCCGGGCAGACGAACCGCGTTCCTCGGCTGCCGGCGGCCGCGTTTTGGTACCCGCGGTCCGGGGACGGCCCACGGAGGCGGGCAGGACCCATCCGGGCGCACGCGTGCTTGCACGCGTCCCGCCCGCCGACGGAAGCCGACGGAATCGGAGAGGGGATGATCGATCATGAAGGCGGTTGTGTGGCATGGCCGGCGGGACGTGCGGGTGGACGAGGTGCCCGACCCGCGGATCGAGCACCCGGGTGACGCGGTCATTCGAGTGACCAGCACGAATATCTGCGGATCAGATCTGCATCTCTACGAGTCGTTGGCCGCCTTCATGACCGAGGGGGACATTCTCGGCCACGAGGCGATGGGCGTCGTGGAGGCGGTCGGGAGTGAGGCCGGTGATCTTCGGGTGGGTGATCGGGTCGTCGTGCCGTTCCAGATCTCCTGCGGCTCCTGCTTCATGTGTGACGAGCAGCTGTACTCGCAGTGTGAGACGACCCAGGTCCGTGAGCAGGGGATGGGCGCGGCCCTGTTCGGTTACTCGAAGCTGTATGGGCAGGTGCCCGGCGGTCAGGCCCAGTATCTGCGGGTTCCGCATGCGAGCTCGACCCATATCAAGGTGCCGGCGGGTCTGCCCGACGAGCGGTTCGTCTATCTGTCGGATGTGCTGCCGACCGCGTGGCAGGCGGTGCGGTACGCGGCCGTGCCCAAGGGCGGGACGGTCGCGATCCTCGGTCTGGGCCCGATCGGGGACATGGCCGCGCGGGTGGCGGCGCACGAGGGGAGCAGGGTGATCGCCGTCGACCTCGTCCCCGAGCGGCTCGCGCGGGCCAGGGACCGCGGCGTCGAGGTGCTTGATCTGCGTGAGCACGGCCGTGGCCTCGGCGATGTCATCCGGGACCTGACCGCTGGCCGGGGGCCGGACTCCGTCATCGACGCGGTCGGGATGGAGGCTCACGGCTCGCCGGTGGCACGGTCGATTGTCCAGCTGGCCGCTCGCCTGCCGGCGGCGGTCGCGGCGCCGCTGGCCCGGAGCGTGGGCATCGATCAGCTTGGCGCCCTTCGGTCGGCGATCGACATCGTCCGCCGCGGCGGCACCCTCTCGCTGAGCGGTGTCTACGGCGGGATGGCTGACCCGCTGCCCATGATGACCTTGTTCGACAAGCAGGTCCAGCTGCGGATGGGGCAGGCCAACGTCCGCCGGTGGGCGCCGGAGATCCTGCCGTTGCTGACCGACGACGACCCGCTCGGAGTGGACGGGTTCGCCACGCACACCCTGCCGTTGGACCAGGCGCCGCGGGCCTACGAGATGTTCCAGCGCAAGCAGGACGGCGCGGTGAAGGTCATCCTGCGTCCGTGACCGACGGCGCGGCCCAGCGACAGTGTCAGCCAGCCGTGTCGGCCAGGCTCATGAGCGCTGCCCGACGCCGGTGAGGACCTCGCGCACCCGGCCGGCGGGCGTGGTCGGCGCCAGGGCGGCAGTGTCCCCGCCGACGCCCGTACGCAGGCCCCGCAGGAGGCTGCCCAGCGCGGCGCGCGAGTCGTGCCTGGGGGTCCAGCCGAGCTCCTCGCGGGCGCGGGTGGTGTCCATGAGGGGCAGGTGCAGTACCGCGTCGAGGAGCCCGGGGGCGGTGGGCACCAGGTGCAGGTGCCAGGCCGCGGCGAGGGCGGCCCGTGCCGCCCGTGCCGGTACCCGCACGGTCCGGGCGTTCAGGGCCTCGGCGAGCAGCTGGCTGTCGACCACGGGCTCGGCCGCGATGTTGAAGGCGCCGCGCACGGCCCGTTCGGCGGCGAGCCGGTAGGCCTCGCCCACGTCCTCGGAGTGGACGACCTGGAATCTCAGCCCGGGAAGGTCGGGAACCACGGGCACCATGCCCGGCCGGACCAGGGAGCCGGGTAGGAGCGGCCCGGCGAACAGACGGCGCTGCTGGCTGGCTGCCATCCGCTGGAAGATGAACCCCGGCCGCAGCCGGACCACCCGCATGTCCGGGTGGTCGCGTTCGAAGGTGTCGAGAAGGCGTTCGAGGTAGGCCTTCTCCCGGGTGTAGGCCGCGCCCGGCCAGCCGTGGGTCGGCCAGCTCTCGTCCACGGTGTGGTCCTTCGGGCCGGGGGAGTAGGCACCGACCGACGAGGCGCAGACGAGAGCCGGCACACCCGCTCGGGCGGCGGCGTCGAAGACGCGGATGCCGCCGAGGACGTTGGTCCGCCAGGTGGTCCTCGGGTCGTGCGTGGGCTGGAACAGCCACGCGAGGTGGATGACCACGTCCGCGCCGTCGAACACCCGGACCAGATCCTCCCGGGCCACATCGGCTGACACCCAGCTGGTCTTCTCCGCCGCGGCGGCCGGTGGCCGGCGGGCCACGCACGTGACCTGGGAGATTCCAGCCGAGCGGGTCAGGGCGGCCACGACACTCGTGCCGACGTTGCCGGAAGCGCCCACCACGACGACCCGTCGCGCGGCCGGGACGGCTGCGTCGTCGGATGTGGAGGTGAATGTGGATGAGCTCATGAGTGGCCTCCCGTCGGCTCGGCGCGTGCTTCGAATCGCTCTGGCGCTTCTCGCTCAGCTGGTCACGATGTCGCTCAACAGCTCGTCCCAGTCCCCTAGGAAGCGCTCCAGCCCATAGCGCGCGAGCGCGACCTCACGCGCGCGGCGGCCGTGGTCGGCAGCGAGCGTCGGGTCCTCGACGTACGCGTGCACGGCGTCGACGAGTACCGCCGGGTCAGTGGAGAGCACCCCGGCACCGGGCGGGACCGCCGCCATGGCCTCGGTGGTGGCCAGCGCGACCACCGGCATCGCCAGGTGCATCGCCTCCAGCAGGGACAGGCCCAGTGACGTCCAGCGGGGCAGGTGCGCGTACACCCGTCGGCGGGCCATCCGGGCATGCAGCTCGGCCTGCGGGGGGTCGTCGAGCACCGTGAGCCGATCGGGCGGCAGGCCGGTGGCCTCCGGCAGCCCGCGCACGCCCAGGCCGTACACGTCGACGGGCGCGGCGGCGGCGAAAGCTGGGAGCAGGTCGGTGCCGGTGATCCGCCCGCGCCGGACCGGCTCGTTGACGGCCACGGCGATCCGGGGCAGCTCGCCGGTGTAGCGGGGCCCGGGATCGACGATCCCATGTTCGATGACGCGGGTCCGGGCGGTTCCGTTGTCCCAGAACAGGCGGTTGAAGTGGGTCACGTGCACCAGAACGACGTCTTCGTGGTCGGCGACCGGGTGTCGGGACAGCGGAACGTCGCCGCGAGGGGTGTTGTGTTCGACGTACATGGCGGGCACGTCCCGCCCGACTCGTCGGCGCAGCCAGCGGGAGGCGAGTTCGATCTCGTGCGGGCGTTGCAGGAGCACGGCGTCGACCGGCCTGTCGGCGAGCTCGGCGGGCGGCACCTCCTCGACCGAGGGCGGCCACGGGTATGTCCGGGCCCTGCCCAGGCCGTCCGGGCCGCGTTCCGGTGTCACCGGCACCAGGTAGTGGTGGCCGCCCTGGACGAAGGAGGTCGTCCAGGAGCCGTGCACGTGCCAGAGCAGGATGTTCATGGCCGCCTCCGCACGAGGGCGGGGGTCTGACCGCCGCGGATCCGGTCGAGAAGCCCACTGGTGGAGTGGTCGGGTACGTAGTCGACGAAACGCACCTGCCCGCCCTGGGCGCGGACGAGCGCTGCCTCCGGCAGCATCGACTCCGTGTAGTCGCCGCCTTTGACGTACACGTCCGGCCGCAGCGCGGTGATCAGATCGGTCGCGGTGTCCTCGTCGAAGACGACGAGATGGTCGATGTCGGTGAGGGCGGTGAGTACCGCCAGCCGGTCCTCCAAGGTGTTCACCGGACGCTCGGGGCCCTTGAGTCGCCGCACGCCGGCGTCGCTGTTGACTCCCACGATCAGGACGTCCCCGAGCGCCCGGGCGGCGGCGAGGTAGGCGATGTGGCCGCGGTGCAGGACGTCGAAGCACCCGTTGGTGAGGACGATCCGGCTGCCGCGGCGGTGTTCGGCGTGTACCTGCTCGGCGAGCGCGGGCAGGTCGATCGCTCCCGGGGGCTTCGGGGCCAGGCAGGCGCGGAGATCGGCGGCGGTGCACACGCTCGTACCGGGCCTGCGGACGACGACGCTCGCGGCGGCGGCGGCGAGGATGACGGCCGGCTCCAGCGCCGCCCCGCCACCCACCGCGGTCGCGAGCGTGGCGGCGAGGGTGTCGCCGGCGCCGGCGGTGTGGCCGTCCGGGGCGGGCTCGGCCGGCAGGTGCAGCGGCGGACGCTCGCCGTCGAGCACGACGAGCCCGTCGCGGTCGAGCGTGACGACGACGACACGGGCTCCGGCCGCGGCGAGGATCGCCTCCGCGTGGGCCGCCACGGTGCGCGGCCGGTCAGCCAGGAACGGACCGGCCGCATCGGGGGGCAGCAGGCTGGCCGTCTCCGCCGCGTTCGGTGTCACGATGTCCGGCCGCGCGGGGGCCCAGCGGCGGGGGTCGTGGGCGTCCACGACCAGCGGCCGACCCGCGCTCCGGGCGGCCGAGCCCAGCCGGCGCACCAGCTCCGGGGAGAACAGACCGGTGCCGTAGTCGCAGGCGAGCACGGCGGCGCAGGAGCCGACGAGGCCAAGGGCTCCCGCCGCGGCGTCGAACAGCCGGCTCCTGACCCCGGCGCCGGCCGCCGGCCCGGGCGGCGCCTCGTCACCGCTGTCTACACGGAGGTGAAGATGCTCGCCGGAGCAGATCCGCTGTTTGTGGACGGTTCGCCGGCCCTGGTCATCGAGGACCGCGGCGGTGTCCACACCGGCATCGTTCAGCAGCTCCCGCAGCCGGGCGCCGTCCTGGTCGTCGCCCACGGTGGCGACCAGTCGCACGCGGGCACCGAGCCCGGCCGCCGCGGCCGCCGCGTTGCCGGCACCGCCCGGGGCCTCGGACCTCCCGGCGACCGCGACCACCGGCACCGGGCCCTCCCGGGACAGGCCTCGAGACGGGCCCCAGACCCAGCTGTCGAGCATGACGTCACCGACAACCAGGAGGTCAAGGGCGTAGAGGGAAGCGAGCGCGTCGAGCGCGTCCCGCCTGGCGAACGGATCCCGCGTCGCGGGCAAGGCCGACACGGCGTTCATGGGCCCTCTCCTCCGGATCGGCGACCGCGCCGGGCCTTGCGGCCGGCGTCGTCGGCCTCGATGATCTCCGCGTAGGCGTCCACCCGGCGATCCGTCAGCGTGGTGGGCAGTTCCAGATGGACGGTGCCGGGAGGCAGGATGCCCACTCCGCCTGACCGTTCGAGAACGCGGAGCTGAGCCACGACGTCCTCACCACGGTGCCCCGGGGGCAGGCGCGTCCAGAAACCGAAGCCGCCGGCCTCCTGGAGCCTGACGCGGTCGTAGAGGACGCATCCGGCGATCCAGGCGACCCGGTACGCGGTCCACTCCCGCCGCCGGGCGGTAGCGCCGGCTATCTGGGCGAGATGGGTGAGATGGGTGAGGTTCGCCGCGTTGTGCAGACGCCACCGCTGCCAGGACGGCATCCCCTTGCGTACCCGTTCCGGGCCGGGTGGACCGGTGACCGGCTCGAACGCGGCCCACTCGGCGGGCCGCACGTCGTCGAGGAAGCTGAGTCCCTGCGGCGCCGCTCCCACGAAGCCGCAGCGCAGCGTGCCGAGAGCCGCCAGCATCCGGGAGAGGGCGCCGGGCTCGCACAGAATGTCGTCATCGAGGAAGAGCACCCGGGTCGCTCGCGCCCGGGACAGCAGGAAATCCCGCTGCTCGGCCATGCCACGCCACGGCCGCCCGCGGTGCAGTTCCACCTCGCTTCCGCGCAGCCGCAGGACGCGCGTTACCGCGCGGCACGCCGGGCGGTCCACGGACAGCTCGTCCGGCGCCGGGGTCTGGTCGGACACGACCACCCGGAAACCGCGCACCGTCTGTGCCGCCAGACCGCCCAGAGTGACCGCCAGGGCGTCCGGTCGGCCGCAGGTGGGCACCAGGACATCGAGATCGCGGGCGGCGTCCGCCTCCCGGGTGCTTCCGCCTTCACCCGCGGCGTTCACGTGGCGCTCCGGGCGCGCAGTGCCAGCGCCGCGTCCGCGACCCGCGCCGCTGTGATGTCGAGGCACTCGTGGTGGCCCAGCGGGCAGTCGAACGCCCGGCAGGGCGCGCAGGGGGTGGGGCGGTGCAGCACGCGGGAGCGCGTGGACCGCGGGCGGTACTCGGACTCCCGCTCCGTCCCGGCGAACAGTGCGAGCAGGGGCGCGTCGACCGCGTCGGCGAGATGCATGCCGCCGGAGTTGTTGGTCACCGCGATCTCGGCGCGGCGCAGGAGCGCGGCGAGGGTCCCCAGGTCCAGCGCCCCGGCAAGATCGACACCGGCTGGGCCGGCGCCGGCACAGACCTGTCGCACCAGGTCGCGCTCCCGGCTGGTGCCGGCGACGAGGACGCGAAGGCCGGCGGATCCGAGGCGGCCGGCCAGCTCCGCGAACCGGCGCGGCGGCCAGCGCCGAGACGCGCAGGACGCGCCGGGCAGCAGCACGGCATAGGGGCGCGGCCCGGCGATGGCCTGGGCGTCCTGCTCGGCCTGCCGGGGGATCTTCACTCGCAGTGCGCGTTCGGGCACTGGCACGCCGAGCCGGGTCAGCAGCTCCGCGGCCCGGTCGACCTGGTGCGCCTCGTCGGGAAGGTCGTCGATCCAGTGCGTGAGCAGCGCTCCACCGAACTCGCGGGACGCCCCCGCCCGGACCGGGATCTCCGCCAGCGCACAAGCGTACGCGGCCGGCCACGGTGACTGCGAGAACGAGGTGAACACCACCGCGGCCTGGTAGGACCTCGCAGTGAGCCGGGCGACGAGGCGGTGCAGGGATTCGGGCGTCGCCGAGCCCCCGGACGCGTCCTGCCACGGCACCGATTCGGCGAGGCAGGCGTCGAGCCCGTCCAGCAGCGGTGCGGCGGCCGCCCCCGAAGGGGACGCGAGCAGCTCCAGCCGCGCGCGGGGTGCCGCCGCCCTCAGCGCACGCAACGCGGGCCCCATCATCAGGACGTCGCCGAGATTGTCAGGCCGGACAAGCAAAATTCGCTCCAGCCCGGCCCACTGAATCGGCGCGCCCCGCAGGGCGGCCGGGTGGGTAGGCGGGTGAGGACGCATCGTGAGCGGGCTGCCCGGGTGGTCGCGAGCCAAACCGGCGTGCCGATACCTCGGTAATCGGCACGTCGCCAGCTCGGTCAGCGCGCCCAGGCCGCTCCCGGCGGGTTGCTTGAACGGCTCGGACGAGGGCACACGGTGCCCGTGACCCGAGCCGCGCCCACGTCGCAGCGGACGGACCGGCCGAGGATCGCGCTCATCTGCGGCAACCTGGAGCCGGCGCGGGACGGAGTGGCCGACTACACGCTGCACCTGCGCGAGGCTCTCGGGCACCGGGCGGACGTCTGGCTGGCCACGGCCGGCCCGGCCGGTGCCGCCGAACCGGCCGCCGGCCCACGGCTGATAAAGGTGGCGGACGGATGGAACGCACGTGGCGTCGCGGCACTGGCGGGCGCGCTGCGCCGGCTTGCGCCGGATGTCGTCCACGTCCAGTTCGCGCCGTCCGCGTTCGGCTACTCACCGGCCGTCGGCCTGCTTCCCCTCCTGCTCCCCGCGAGCACGCGACTCGTCACGACCCTGCACGAATACGACTGGTGGAGCTGGCCGGCGCACGTACCGGACCGGCTGTGGCGGCTGGTCGAGCGGCGTCGCTGGTGGGACCGCGAGACCCTCGCCCTGGCGCCGCGAAGCAGCCGCGTCATCGTCACGAACGGCGCGCATGCGAGGGCGGTCCGAGGCAGGCTGGGAATCAGCCCGCGATCCGTTCCGGTGGGCGCGAATGTCATTCCGGATTCGCACGCGGACCGCCCCGCGGTGCGGCGGGTGGCGCGGTCGCGGCTCGGGCTGCCACCGGAGGCGCCCGTGTTGGCGTTCTTCGGCTTCGCCCATCCAGCGAAGGGCCTGCGATATCTCATCGAGGCGCTCGCGATGCTGGCTCCCGAGCACCCCGGCGTCCGCCTTGTGATCGCGGGCGGATTCGTCTCCCTGGCGCTGCGTGAGCCCGAGGCCAACGCCTTCCGACGCGAGCTCGAGGACGGAGCCCGCGAGGCGGGTGTGGCCGGCCGGGTGCTGATGACCGGTCACCTGCCGGCCGCGGAAGCCTCCGAGGTGCTGACCGCGGCGGACATCGCCGTGCTGCCCTTCACCGCCGGCGTGACGGCGAAAAGCGGCGCGCTGGCCGCGGTCGCGGCGCACGGCCTGCCGGTCGTGGTGACCGCGGCGGATCCCCCCGATCCGGCGTTGGTCGACGCCCGGACCGCGGTCGTCGTGCCCCGGGTCCGCGATGCCGGGGCGCTGGCCGTGGGCATCCGACGACTGCTGGTCGACGCGGACCTCGGCGCCCGGGTCCGGGCCGGTCTGGCGACACTGCTGGCCGACCGCGGCTGGCCGCGGATAGCCGACGCTCATCTGGAGCTCTACCGGGAATGCCGGGACGGAGGCACGGGCCGGGGGCGGCCAGCGCGGTTCCACGCCCGGTCTCCTGCCGGCGCGGCGCCTCCGGGCGGCCATGACAGTCCTGGTCACGGTGACTGAGCGGCCGGCCCGCGGGTCGCGGGCCGCGCTTCCCGCGCCTGGCGCCGCCCGCGACATCCTGGTCATCGAGCTGCTCGGTGGCTTCGGCGACCTGCTGCTGGCGCTACCGGCCCTGGAAGCCCTCCTGGCGGCGCATCCGCGGGCCCGGACGCGGGTCGTGACCTTCCTGCCCGGAGCCGACCTGCTGGCAGCCGATGATCGGCTGGACCGCGTGGTCGGAGTGACCGACCACAGCGGTGGCGGCGTCCGGGCCGCCGTGCGCGCCGAGATCACCCGGCGCCGCCCCGATCTCGCCGTCACGACCACCCGGCACAGTGGCATCCCGCGCCTGCTGTCCGATCTCGGGGTGGCCGCCGTCGACGATCTGTGGCGCGTGCCGCCGCCGGACGAGGCGGTCGACGCCCGCTTCGTCCGGCTGCTCGCCGTCGACGGTGTGATCGACGCGGCCTCCGCCGAACTCGACCGTGCGCGGTCAGGGCCTCTTTGGCTCACCGCCGCCGAACGGGCGCGGGGCAGGGAAACACTCGCCCAGGCGCTCACCCGGCGCGGGACGCTCCGCGGCACCGGCCCTCGCGGCCTGGACGCGGCGAGACGGTCAGCCGGCCTGGCCACGCAGGACTGTCCACCCGGCGGGCACCCACCGGTTGTCCTGGTTCCAGGGGCAGGCATGGCGATCAAGCGGTGGCCCGTCCACCGCTGGCGGCAGCTGGCCGACCGGCTGCTCACCGCTGGCTGGCCGGTGGCACGGCTGCCGTCGCCGGAGCCTCCGTCGGCGGAGCCCACGGTGCAGCGGGGGGAGCCGCAGGCCGAGCCCTGGCCTCCGGTGGCGGTGCTGCCGGCCATGGGCCTGCGGGAGGCGGCCGGGATGTTCGCGGCGCTCGCGGAACGCGGCGGCCTCGTGGTGGGCGGCGACACCGGGCCGTGCCGTCTCGCCGCCGTGATGGGCGCGAGAACCGTGGCTCTGTATGGACCGACGCTGGCGACCAGGTACGGACTTCACCGCGGCTGGACGGTCGATCTGCAGGGCCTGCCGGGCTGCTCCGTGCGCCGACCGACCGCGATCACCGACCAGGAATGCTGGTGGTCCGGGCGTTGCCCGCTGGACACCAGCGAGCCAGCCTGCCTGGCTGGTATCACGGTGCGGGATGTCCTGGATTCCGTCCGCGACCTAGTTGACTCTCGGTGATAGGGCCGCTTCTCCGTGTAGAGCCGTTTTCCCTGGTTGAGGTCGGGCACCACGGGGTGCGTGAGTCTCGACGTGATGGAGGCACCCCGGCCGGCACGAAGGGCGGCGGCCGTTCCGGCCCGGCCGGAGGCCGTGCTCTTCGACCGGGACGGGACGCTCTGCCGTGACGTCCCCTACAACGGCGATCCTCAGCGGGTCGTCCCCATGCCCGCCGCCGCGGCCGCGCTGCGCCAGCTGCGACAGCGCGGGATTCCCACGGCGGTCGTGTCGAACCAGAGCGGCATCGGGCGCGGCCTGCTGACCTGGGAGGCCGTCCACGCGGTCAACGCCCGGCTCGCGGCGGTGCTCGGCGGCGCGGTGGCCTTCCACGTCTGTCCGCACGTCCCGGCGGACGGGTGCGGCTGCCGCAAGCCCGCGCCCGGCCTGCTGGTGACGGCCTGCCACACCCTCGGCGTGCGACCGCCGCGCGTGGTCATGATCGGTGATATCGGCGCGGACATGGCCGCCGCGGCCGCCGTGGGCGCCCGCGGAGTGCTGGTGCCGACCCCGGCCACCAGGCGGGAGGAGATCGCCGCCGCGCCTGAGGTCGCCCCCGACCTGCTGGCCGCGCTCGCCCAGGCGTTCTCAGCTCCCCGCGGTCCCGCATGAGTACGCGGGTGCTGGTCGCGCGGCTCGACAGCGACGGTGACGTCCTGCTGTCCGGACCGGCGGTGCGCGCGGTGCGGGCGGGCGCGGGACAGGTGACCATGCTCGTCGGGCCGCGCGGCCGCGCGGCGGCGGGTCTGCTGCCCGGCGTCGACGACCTCATCGTCTGGCGCTGCCCCTGGATCGACCCCGAGCCGCCGCCCGTCGGACGAGCCGACATCGACGGGCTCGTCCGGCGACTGAGCGCGGGTGCGTTCGACGAGGCGCTGATCCTCACGTCGTCCCATCAGAGTCCGCTGCCCCTGGCGCTGCTGCTGCGCCTGGCCGGGATCCGGCGAGTCGCGGCGGCGAGTGAGGACTATCCGGGCTCCCTGCTCGACGTCCGCCACCGGCTGCCGGACAGTGGCCTGCACGAGGTCGAGCGTGCGCTGTCGACCGCGGCCGCGGCCGGATACCCGCTGCCCGCGGGGGATGACGGACGCCCCCGCGTCCGCGGGCCGATTCCGGACACCCAGCGGCTGACCGGCTCCCAGCCCTACCTTGTGCTGCATCCCGGAGCGTCGGTTCCCGCCCGGCGGTGGCAGCCCAGCCGCTTCACCGCTCTCGCCGCGGCGCTGGCCGGGAACGGCCATCGGGTGGTCGTCACCGGAGCTGCCGACGAGACCGCTCTGACGGCGTATGTCGCAGGTGCCGTTGGACGCGACCTGGGCGGGGCGACCGACCTGGTGACGCTCGCCGGGGTGCTGGCGGGCGCTCGCGCCACCGTCGTCGGCAACACCGGGCCGGCGCACCTGGCCGCGGCCGTCGGGACGCCGGTCATCTCGCTGTTCGCGCCCACAGTGCCGGCCGAACGCTGGGCGGCCTACTCCGACCGCGGGGTCGTCCTCGGCGATCTCGACATCGACTGCGCCGGGTGCAGAGCGCGTCTGTGCCCGGTGCCCGGCCACCCCTGCCTGTCGACCGTCACCGTCAGCGACGTGCTTGCCGCGGTCGAGGCGGTAACCCGCGACGCCGCCGGTGGGAACCGGCCCCTGGAGGCGACAGCATGAAGATCTGCATGGTCTCCGAGCACGCCAGCCCCCTCGCGCTCCTGGGCGGAGTCGACGCCGGCGGCCAGAACGTCCACGTCGCGGCCCTGTCCAGCGCCTTGGCGCGGCGCGGGGCACAGGTCGTCGTACACACCCGGCGCGACTCGCCCGGGCCGCCGCGCCGGGTTCCGCTGACGGACGGCGTCGAGGTCGACCATGTCCCGGCGGGGCCGACTCGTCCCGTTCCCAAGGACGACCTCCCGCCCTACATGGGCGGCTTCGCCGCGGACCTGCGCGACCAGTGGACGCGTGAACGGCCCGACGTCGTGCACGCCCACTTCTGGATGTCGGGAACGGCTGCACTGGCCGCCGCGCGGCCCCTGGGGATCCCCGTGGTGTTCACCAGCCACGCGCTGGGCGTGGTCAAGCGCCGGCACCAGGGCTCCAGGGACACTTCGCCCCCGGACCGGGTGCAGACCGAGGCAAGCCTGGTCAGGGAGGTCGACGCGATCGTCGCCACCTGCACCGACGAGCTGTTCGAGCTGGTCCGTCTCGGCGCGCCCGGCAACCGCGTCAGCGTCGTGCCATCCGGGGTGGACCTGGCTGCGTTCACGCCGCACGGACCAGCCGCCGCACGCGCTCCCGGCCGGTTTCGGGTCCTGTTCGTCGGCCGCCTCGTCGAGCGCAAAGGCATCGGGAACCTGATCGAGGCGGTCGCCGCGCTGCCGGGGACCGAGCTGCTGATCGCCGGCGGCTCGGACCGCTCCGAACTGGACCACGACGCCGAGGCCGGCCGGCTGCGCCGACTGGCCCGGCTTTCCGGCGCCGGTGACCGGGTAACGCTGCTCGGCCGGGTGGGGCGGGCCGAGCTGCCGGCGCTCTACCGGTCGGCCGACGTGGTCGCCTGCGTCCCGTGGTACGAGCCCTTCGGGATCGTCCCAGTCGAGGCGATGGCCTGCGGGGTGCCGGTGGTGGCCAGTGCCGTGGGCGGTCTCATCGACACCGTCGTCGACGGCGGGACCGGGCTGCACGTGCCACCCCGTTGCCCGGAACGGATCGTGGAGGCGCTCTCCGAACTCGCCGCCGACCCGGACGAGCGAGCGCGGCTGGGGGCCGCCGGAGCGCGACGGGCCCAGGCGCTGTTCTCCTGGGATCGCGTCAGTGCCCTGACGATGAACGTCTACCGGCGGCTGCGCGAGGCGCACGGCCAGGGTGGGAAGCGCGCCGGGATCCGGACCGGTGCACGTCGACCCGTCGGAACGCGGCCATGAGCCGGGGCCCCGTCGACAGCGACCGCTCCCGCCGCGACGACTCTCCTGGTTACCGCCCCGGCGACGCTGATCGCCACGTCCGGGAGCTGGCGGCGACGCTGCCCACGCTCGACGTCACCCGCCTGGAGCGGTGGGGCGCTCGGCTGGCCGGCCTGCTGCCCAACGGCGGACGTCTCCTGGTGGCCGGCAACGGCGGCTCGGCGGCCCAGGCACAACACCTGACAGCCGAGTTCGTCGGCCGCTTCCAGGACGAGCGACCGGCGATGTCGGCCATCGCCCTGCACGCTGACACCTCGTCGCTCACCGCGATCGGCAACGACTACGGCTACGACGAGGTCTTCGCCCGCCAGGTACGCGCGCACGGCCGACCCGGCGATGTGCTGATGCTGCTGTCGACCTCCGGGCGCAGCGCCAACCTGCTGCGGGCCGCCACGACCGCCGACAGGCTGGGACTGACCGTCTGGGCCCTGCTGGGCCCGCCGGGCAGCCCTCTGGCCGGACTGTGCCACGAGACTGTCGGCGTCGGCGAGACCGCCGAAGCCGGCATCGCCGGATCACGCCCGACTCCCTCCGTCCCCACCTCCACCGTGCAGGAGGTGCATCTGGTGGCCGTGCACCTGCTGTGCGCGGCGTTCGACGGCGCACTGGGCGCGGTGCGAGGCGCCGACCGAGCCGTAGCGGAGGATGGCCGTACCGCCGCCGAAGACGGCTTTCCGGGACGTGGTGGGAAGCGTCCCTCGGGCCAGCGGACATCTGGTGTCCGGCGACCGGGGCAAACACTCCGGACGGAGGGTGATCCGTCGACGGCACCGGGTAAGGGCAGGTCCGGGAGTCGGGGCGCCGGGCGACCCATCGTGGTGGTGGGCGACACCCTGCTCGACCGCGACATCAGCGGCCACGCCGCCCGGCTCGCTCCCGACGCGCCGGTGCCCGTGCTCGACGCCCTCGACGTGACCGAACGCCCCGGCGGCGCCGGCCTCGCCGCGATCCTGCTCGCAGGTGACGGCGCGCCGGTGACGCTGATCACCGCACTGGCCCGGGACAGCGCCGGACATCGGCTGGCGGCGATGCTCACCGAGGCGGGGGTGGAACTCGTCGACCTCGGCCTCACCGGAAACACCCCGAGCAAGATCTGGATCCGGGCCAGGGAACGGTCGCTGGTCCGGTTGGACGAGGGCGGGGAAGGCCAGGTGGAAGGTACCCTTCCCCTCGCGGTGCGCACCGCGCTCGACCGGGCCGCCGCAGTGCTCGTGTCGGACTACGGTCGCGGAGTCGCCGCCTCGCCGCCGCTGCGTTCCGCGCTCGCGCGGCGGGGCGGAGTCCCACTGGTGTGGGACCCACATCCGCGCGGTGCCGCGCCCCTGGCCGGCGCCACCCTGGCGACGCCGAACGCAGCGGAGGCGGCCGGCGCGGCCCCCGGCATCGACGGAGCGTCGCTGTCCGCCGTCTGCGCACGGGGACGGGCACTGACGGCTCACTGGGACGTCGGTGCTGTGGCGATCACCCTCGCCGAACGCGGCGCGATGCTGGTGACCGGGGGCAGCGCGCCCCCGCTTCTCACTCCGGCCCTTCCGGTCAGCGGCGGCGACGCCTGCGGTGCCGGGGACCGGTTTGCCGCGAGCGCGGCCGAGGCGTTCGCCGCCGGGCGGCTTCCCTCCGAAGCGGTGGCGGCCGCGACCCGGCAGGCCGGCGAGTTCGTCGCCGCCGGGGGCTCCGCGTCCGTCCATCCGCCCGGCGGTGGGCCCGCGGACCGCTGGCGGCCATCGCCCCGGCGGACAGACGGCGGTCCGCCGCGGGGGAGGAGCGACGGGCGCGCCGTGGCGGCCGCGGTACGGGCGCGGGGCGGCACCGTCGTCGCGACAGGCGGCTGCTTCGACCTCCTGCACGCCGGTCACGTAGAAGTCCTGCGTGCCGCCCGTTCACTGGGCGACTGCCTGGTGGTCTGCCTGAACAGTGACGACTCGGTGCGCAGGCTCAAGGGCCCGGGCCGCCCGCTCGTCGGTGCGGCGGACCGCGCGGCAGTGCTCCGGGGGCTGGACAGCGTCGACGCTGTGATGATCTTCGACGAGGAGACGCCCGCGCGGCTGCTCGCCGACCTGCGCCCGGACATCTTCGCCAAGGGCGGTGACTACGCGGTGACCCACCTCCCGGAAGCCGGAATCGTCGCGTCCTGGGGTGGCCAGGCGGTCGTCCTGCCGTACCTGGCCGGCCGTTCCACCTCGACCCTCATCAGAGAGGCGGTGCGCCGTGGCAGCAGCTGACGGTGACCAGCAGATCCCGGAGACACCGGGAGCAGCCGGAACACGGGTGGGATCGGACCCCGCTGGGCCGGGCACAGTCCTGATCACCGGCGGGGCGTCCGGGCTCGGCGCGGCGACGGTCGCCGCGGTCCGCGCGGCCGGCGGGCGCCCCCTGGTCCTGGACCGGATCCCGACACCGGGCGTGCCGGAAACCGATCACGAAGTCGTCGACCTCGCCGCCACCCGTGACGCCGAGGCGGCGGTACGCGCCCTCGTCGACCGCACAGGCGGACAGCTGGACGGCGTCTTCACCGCCGCGGGAATTGACACGCCCGCACCACTGGATGAACTGGACGGTGCCGCCTGGGAACGCATCGTGGCGGTGAACCTGCTGGGAACCGCCGCCGTGGTACGCGCGGCGCTCCCCTATCTGCGCCCCGGCCGCGACCAACGGGCCGGCGACGGCACGAGCGGCAACGGCGCGACCGGCCGGATCGTGACCTGCGCGTCGACCCTTGGTCTCCGCGTCGCGGGGGACGCCTCCGCGTACTGCGCCTCGAAGTTCGGCGTGGTCGGCCTCACCCGGGCCCTCGCCGAGGAGCTCAAGGGCCAGGTCGGGGTCACCCTCCTGGTACCGGGCGGCATGTCGACCGCCTTCTTCGACGACCGCGACGAGCAGTACAAGCCCGGGCCCGACGCGAAGCTGAACCGTCCCGAGGACGTGGCCGCCGCCGTCGTGTTCGCGCTGGGGCAGCCACCGGGATGTGAGATCAGAGAGATCGTGATCACGTCGTCGTGGGAGACGTCCTACCCGTGAGCCGAAAGCGTCAGGCACCGCGGCCGGCGGGGCGCGGCCGGCGGTTGGCCGAGCGCCGCGCCCGGCCGCCCCGGGCTCCCGGCGCGCTGTCCTCGGTCTCGGCAGCCTGCGAACCGGCAGCCTGCGAACCGGCCGCGGGCACCGTCGTCGCCCTGCGCGCCCTGGGACTGGGGGACCTTCTCACCGCCCTTCCCACGCTCCGCGGCCTGCGCCGCCACCTGGTTTCCGAACTGCCCGGGCACCGGCTCCTGCTCGCCGGACCGGCCTGGCTCGAACCCGTGGCCATGCTCTCCGAAGCTGTCGACGGCCTGGTGCCGGCAGACCCACTCGGACCGGTGGCGGTAACGGCACCCACGCTGGCGGTGAACCTGCACGGGCGAGGGCCTGAGTCCACGGAGACGTTGAGGCAGACCGGTCCATCCTCCTTGTGGGCCTTCGACCTGCCAGGCGGGTGCCCCTGGGAGCCACCGACGCTCGCGCGGGCCGGCAGCGCGGACGAGCATGAGGTGTCTCGATGGTGCCGGCTGCTGGCGGCATACGGGGTGAGTTGTGATCCCACGGAACTCGGGCTACAGGTGCCGCCTGGCCTGCCGCCGGTTCGCGGCGGGTGGGCGCGAGACCCGACCGCCACCCGCGCCGCTCGACGCAGAGAAACCACTGGTCGCGGAGAAGGGAGCGCGCCTTGTCCGACTGTCATCCATCCAGGCGGTGCGGCTCCCGCCCGGCGGTGGCCCGGGCGCCGATGGGCGGCCGTGGCCCGGCAGCTCGCCCGTGACGGCCACCAGATCGCTCTCACGGGCTCCGCGGCGGAACATGGCCTCGCCCTGCGGGTGGCCACGGCCGCCGGACTTCCCCATCCACGGTGCTGGCCGGAAGGCTGGACCTCGTCGCGCTCTGTGCCCTCGTCGCGCGTTCCCACCTGGTGCTGAGTGCCGACACCGGAGTCGCGCACCTCGCTACCGCCTACCGGAAACCTTCAGTAGTGCTGTTCGGGCCCGTCTCGCCAGCCGAGTGGGGACCGCCCCCCGAACGGCAGGAGCACCGCGCCCTGTGGGCCGGGCACCACAGTGATCCCCGGAGCGGGACACCCGCCCCGGGGTTGCTCGCGCTCACCGTCGATCAGGTCCTGCGTGAGGTCACCAGCCTGGAGCAGGCCGCATGGCCTCGTACGACGAGCGGTACGGGCCCGTGATCCGGCAGCGTCACGGAGGAGATCACGAAGTGTGGCTGACTTCCTGAGACACGACGTTCGGGAGTCCGTCCTTGATTATGACGCCTACGTCCAGCCGTCCAGCCGTCCAGCCGTCCAGCCGTCCAGCCAGCTCGGCCGCGGCGGTGAACTCGCGGTCGTCCGGCTCATCACCAGGGTGGTCGGGCGTTCGACCCTCGGCGAGCTCAGCACCTTCCAGCTCCTGATCTATGTGACCATGGGTGACCTGGTGCGGCAGGCCATCACTCAGCAGGACTATTCGGTCACCTCCGGAGTGCTCGCGGTCAGCGTCTTCGCAGTTCTCGCGATCGCTCTCTCCGCCGCGAACGCGCGCTGGCCGGCGGTGCGGACCGTCACGCATGGGATCCCGGTCGTCGTCATCGGGCAGGGGATCGTGGTTGTGCGGATCAGCCGCGCGACCCGCTGGCCCCCTGGGGACGAACCCGTGCCGGATGAAGGCCGCATACCGGGCATTTCAAAGGCGCGCAGTCGATGACTTGAGGTGAATGCTTAGCTGACCTACCGTCATCGTCGCCGGTAGAAAGGTAGTTCAACCAACCATGTAAGGTAGTTGATTAATCACTCTGTGTGCCCCCAACGGGATTCGAACCCGTGCTACCGCCTTGAAAGGGCGACGTCCTGGGCCGCTAGACGATGGGGGCAGCGGACCGGAGATGCGGCGGCGGATGATCCACCACAGCGCCGGGCTTCAGAACAGGGCAAGCATAGGGGATCGTCCGCTCCGCCGACAAACGCGTGCCGCCGGTGGGTGGCCGGAGGCCGCGCCGCCGGTCACGCGGGCGGAGACTGTGATGGGGCGACCGCGCGTCCCGGGGGCGGACCGAGCGCGGGGCGTGGGTCGGCCCGGCGGTAACGCGACCGGAAGAAGGCCCGCACCGGACGTCCGCCGATCGAGATCGTGTGTTCGATGGGCCCCGGGGCCGCCGGGCGTCGGGAGGCGACCTCCAGCGACGGCGTGACGTCGAACGACAGCGTGACGTCGTCGGAGCTCGCTCGGGATGTGTTCGGGTCGTAGACCCGCAGCCTGACCCGGTTTCCGCGCTGCTCGTAGGCGTAGGCGAGGACCTGGTGGTTCAGGCCGAGGCGCAGCGGGTCCGCCGAGCGGGTGGTGATGACGCCGAGCGGGCTGAGCAGTCCGCGCTCCAGGTCGAGGCGGATCCGTGGCCACTCCCGCTCGACGCTGATCCGCCCGACGCCGGGGCGGGTCAGTGGGCCGCGGGTCAGATCGGTGTCGGCCGCGCTCGTCAGGCGGTAGTAGCGGTAGACCCCGCGCGGGATGTCGAAGCTGTCGAAGAGCCTGCGCACGATGTAGCGGTAGAGGGGGGTCCCGGCGGCCGGTGGGCTGGTGATCTCCGGGGGCTCGACGCCGAACTCGAACAGGTCGCGGACGGCGTAGACCATCCCGCCGCACAGACCACGGCTGGCGTCCCCGATCGGCACCGCGCCGAGGCCCGCGACCGGGATCCGCAGGACGGGCTGGCGGGGGAAGGAGTTGGTGAAGCCGAGGGCGTGGGTGCTCGGGAGGAAGCCCGGCACGGCCGCGCCCCGCTCGCCGGACCGCTCCCGCGCCGCCTCGTCCCGGGTGGTGCCGTCGCCTGTCTTCCCGTCGGTCACGGTTCCATTTTCGTCGTCCGGGTTCGCTTCCAGCGGGGTCTCCGGGGTGGAGGTCGTCAGGAACCTCGGCGCGGCCGGCGTTCGCGGTGCCGGCCCGCGGGTGCCCCGGTCACCTGTGGGGGTGCGGGCGGGACGGCGGGGAGCCGTACCGATCCGGTGGGAGCGAGGATGGCGGGACGGCGGGTGGCGAGCGCGGCGCGGACGGTCTCGGTCAGGCTCGTGGGGGTGAACGGCTTGGGCAGGTAGGCCACGCCGAGGTCACCACCGCCGTCGGAGAGCATCCCGCGGCTGTAGGCGGAGGTGAAGACGACGGGCAGGTCCGGGAACATCCGGGTCAGTTCCTCGGCGAGCTGACGGCCGTTGCGGCCGGGGAGGATCACGTCGGTGACGAGCAGGTCGATGGAGGTCAGCCGGCGGGCGAGCGTCCGCGCGGCCCGACCGTCGGCCGCGCAGATCACCCGGTAGCCGGCGCCGCGCAGGACCCGTTCGGCCAGGCGGCGGACGGCGTCGTCGTCCTCGGCGAGCAGGATGGTCGCGCAGCCCCAGGCCGGCCGGGCGGTGTCCGGCCGGTGCCGGCCGTCCGGGACGTCCGGTCGCCCCGCCAGACCCGCCAGGCTCGCCGGCGCCACCGGGGCGGGGCGGTTGGTCCGCGCCGCGTCGCGTGGCCGGCCGCTCAGGTCGGCGCCGGTGTCGCCTCGGGCGTGGTCCTCGACCGTGCCGCCGGCCGGCCTGACCGCAGGGCCGGGCGCGGTGAACGTGGTCTCGATGTGCGTGGCTTCGGTGTGTGCCGCTCCGATGAGCGCGGGCTCGGCGCGGCTCGGCGCGGCGCGGGTCGGCTCAGCACGGACGGGCTCGGTCAGGACGGGCGGCTCGGTCAGGGCGGGTTCGACGAGTGCGGGTTCGACGAACGCGGGGAGGTCGACCCGGAACGTGGCGCCGAGCCCCGGGACGGAGTCGACCTCGACGGTGCCCTCGGCCTGGCGCACGATCCCGTACACGGTCGCGAGCCCGAGGCCGGTTCCCTTGCCGGGGTCCTTGGTGGTGAAGAACGGCTCGAAGATGCGGGCCCGGACGTGCTCGGGCATGCCCTGCCCGGTGTCGGCGACCGTCAGCCGCACGCGCCGCCGCGCCGCGGCGTCGGGCCGGCCCGCGGCGGGGATGTCGTCGACGACGACCACCCGGATGAACAGCCGTCCGCCGTCGGGCATCGCGTCTCGGCTGTTGACGACCAGGTTGACCAGTACCTGTTCGAGCTTCCCGCGGTCGACGCGGACGGTCGCGGGCCGTACCGAGGGCATCACGACCAGTTCGATGTCCTCGCGGATGAGGCGGCGCAGCATCTCCTCCAGCCCGCGCACCAGGTCGTTGAGGTCGACCGGCCCCGGGGAGACGTCGACGGTGCGGGAGAAGGCGAGGAGCTGGGTCGTCAGGCCGGTGGCGCGCGCGGCCGCGTCGCGCACCGCGGTCAGGTCCCGCTGGACACCGTCGTCGAGGTCGCCGCGTGCCAGCACGAGCGTGGCGTAGCCGTCGATGACGGTGAGCAGGTTGTTGAAGTCGTGCGCGATGCCGCCGGCGAGCTGGCCGAGGGCGTCCAGTCGTTGGGCCTGGCGCAGCTGCGCCTCGATGTTCTTCTGCTCGGTGATGTCGGTGACGATCGCGAGCGTCCCGTCGGCGGCGCCGGCCGGCCCGAGCCGGGCGGTGAGCGCGACCTGGGCGCAGACCTTGCGGGAGTCGGAGTGCCGCAGCGCGATCTCGAGGCGGCGGACGGCGCCGGCGCGCACCGCGTCCAGTGCGGCCGTGATCTCGGCGCGGTCGGTGTCGGACACCAGGTCCGTGAACCGGGTGCCCAGCGGTGTACCGCCGACGATCGCGGCGAACCGCGCGTTGCGGTAGGTGATGTGCCCGTCCGGGCCGAGCAGGACGACGCCGTCGGCCGTCGTCTCGACGATGCCGCGGTAGCGCTCCTCGCTCTCCCGCAGGGTCCGCTGGGTGGCCTCCCGCAGGCGAAGATCCTCGAAGAGCGCGGTACCGCGGACGAGCGCCGGAAACCGGCTCCGCAGCGTCCAGTACCAGACACCGACGGTCGCGGTGACGACGTCCCAGGCGGTGGTGAGGAACTGGACGTCGATCAGTCTGCGGTCGGCCGGCCCAACGGGGGCCTCGCCATACCCACCGCCGCCCAGCCCGCCGGCCGGTCCGCCGCCGTGGCCGCCGCCGTGCGTGGCCGGGCCGGTGGCGTGCGGGAGCTGGAAGATGTGCGAGCCGTGCCCGATCGCGCAGGTGAAGAAGATGGCGGCGGTGGCCAGGCCGAGCGGGTTGTTGCGCCACTGGCCCGACCGCCACAGGCCGCGCGCGATCGACAGGCAGATCGCGAGGTAGGCGGCCGTCGTCGCGGCGTTGGCCAGGGTCGCCGTCGCCGAGCCGTTCACGGACTGTGGTCCTGGAACGTCGGCCACCGGGCCGGGCCGGATTCCCGGTTCTCGGGTACGCGGACGGCGGCTCTCGGGACGTGAATCGTTGACATGAGGTCACATCGGGTTGCATTGCATGCTGTTTGAGTACTTGAATAGGTACTTCTGGTGATGGACTCCCCCACGGCACCTCATCCTGCTCTGTTCCGGGGCAGGGTTGAAGGAGAGCCACCGTGGTCCGAGTCGTGCCTTTTTCCCTGGGGGACAGCCGGATTTCCCTGGGAGACAGTCGGATTTAGCTGGGAGACGGTCAGAAGCGCGGGAGATACGCGGAGGGCACGGCGGTTATCCGATGCCGGCCTGGCTGCGCGATGTAGAGCGTCCCGTCGGGGCCGACGGCGACCTGCTTCGGGTCAAGGACGGGCACCTCGCCCGACCGCGCCGCGGCGACGGCGACCCTGCCGTCCGGGCCGACCGCCAGGCCGAACGGGCTCTCCACCCGCAGGTGCACGACAGCGCGGGCCGTCGGGGCGGGCCGGGCGCTCCGCCCCGACGGCCCCGGCGCGGGCCGGTCGGCACGGGGCGGGCGCCGTCCCGCCCACCGGCGCAGCAGGCCCTCGCGCCGGGTGGCCGGCGAGTCCGCGGTGCCGCTTCGCCGATCCGCCGCGGCGCCCCGCCCCTTGGGCAGGATGGCCGGACCCTCGGTGGGGGAGGCGGCGTCGTCGGCGAGTGCGGCGGTGGGCGCGACGGTGCCGGCAGCGCCGGTGGGGACGGCGGAGCCGGCGGGTGTGGCGGTGGCGGTGCTGGTGGGGATGGCGGTGTCGGGTCCGGCCCGCGGTGACGTGGTCGCGGCGACGCGGACGACGTCCGGCAGATGGACCGGTACGGGGCAGGCCGACAGCCAGGCGGGGCCGAAATCCCGCGCGGCCGCGGCGGCGAGGTCGAGCGCGAAGTCGAGCGCGCTCTGCTGGCGCCGCGCAGGGTCGGGGTCGAGCGCCCGCACCACGACCCCGCCGACGGCCGGCGGTGTCGACCCGGGCGGCGGCGGCCGGAACCCACGCAGGTGCTGCTCGGCGAGCTCGACGGGGGAGAGCCGGCGGGAGAACGGTGTCCGCCCCGACAGCAGCTCGTAGAGCACCGTCCCGAGCGCGTAGAGGTCGGTCGCCGGCCGCAGCGGGGCTCCGGTGAACTGCTCCGGCGCCATGTAGACGGGGGTGCCGACGATCGTGTTGCCGCGGCCGGTCGTCGTCTCCACGATCTTCGCGATGCCGAAGTCGGTGATCTTCAGGGTGTGGTCGGCGGTGAAGAGCACGTTGTCGGGCTTGATGTCACGGTGGATCACCTGGCTGCGGTGCGCCTCGTCCAGCGCGGTGGCCATCGCCAGGCCGAGCGCGACCACCTCCGCCATCGCCAGCCCGCGCGCGGCCCGAGCCCGCAGCATCCCACCGTCGCAGAGCTCCATGACGATCATGCAGAGGTCGCGCCGCTCGACGTAGTCGAAGACCCGGATGATGTGCGGATGGGTGAGCCGGGCGAGCAGGCGTGCCTCCGCCGCGAAGACCTCCCGGCCCACCCCGAGCCCGGAGGCGGTGTCGGCCAGCTCCGGTACCAGGATCTTGATCGCGGCCGGCCGTTCGAGCCGGACGTGCCGGGCGGCGAACACCAGGCCGAACCCGCCCGTCCCGATCAGGTCGCCGACCTCGTAGCCGGGCAGCGCGGCCTCGATGTGCGCGCGGTCGACGATCACACCCGACTGGCCGCCGGGGCCGTCGCCGCTGAGACTGCCGCCGTCGAGACTGTCGTCGCCGCCGAGGCGGCTGACGGCACCGCGGCGGTCGCGGTCACAGCGGTGGCGGAACAATCACCCACAGACCGGATCGTAGGGCAGATCAGGTAGGAAACGTCGCCACTCCTCGGCCGTGATGCCCACCCCCGCCCGCTCGCAGATCCTGGCCCGCACCCGGTCGACGTCGAGGTCCCACACCACCGCGGGCACGGTGAAGGTCACGCCGACCAGCCGCTCGCCGTCCAGGGTGTAGATGATCTCCCCGACGCCGGCCTCGCTGCCCGCGGACCGGGTGAGCTTCTCGACCAGCTTCGGGGAGTCGCGGTCCGTCACGTCCCACACCCGCACGGTGTTGTCGTTGCTGCCAGTGGCGAGCTGCGAGCCGTCCCGGCTGAACGCGACGCTGGTCACGGACGTCGAATGGCCCGGCAGGTCCGCGATCTGGCGTGGTGCGCGCAGGTCGGTGACGTCCCAGAGCATCGCGAACGGGTTCGCGCCGCCGGCGGCGAGGGTCCTGCCGTCGGGGGAGAAGCGGACATCCCAGACCCCGGCCGGGAACTCGGGCAGTTCCGAGATCAGCCGGAGCCGCCGCGGGTCCGACACGTCCCAGAGCTTGACGGAGCGTTCCGCCGCGGTCAGGAGGGTCCGCCCGTCCGGAGAGAAGTTCAGGTCACGGACACTGGACCGGTGGGCGACCACCGAGGCGAGCCGCCGTGGGTGGGCGAGGTCGGTCACGTCCCAGGTCTCGACCCTGGCCTGGAAGGCGGGTTCCGGCGGGGCGTTGAGGCCGCCGGTCGCGAGAGTCCCGCCGTCCGGGCTGAACCAGACCTTCGCCGTGCCGCCGGGTAGTCCGGGCACGTCCGAGATCCGGGACGGCTTCGCCGGGTCGCGGATGTCGTAGAAAACGATGTTCTTGCCCGTGCCCACGGCGAGGACGTTCCCGTCCGGGCTGAAGGCCGACGAGCCCGTCGGGTCGTTCTCGCCCTTCGTCACGTCGGTGAGAACGTGCAGCTTGCGCGGGGCGTAGGGATCCTGGACGTCCCAGAGCTCGACCGCCTTGTCGGTGGTGATCGCGACAATGCCGGTGACCGGGTTCAGCACGACGTCCTCCTGGGCGCCGTCGCGCCCGATCAGCGCCGGGCCGGGTATCTCCCAGATCCGCAGCGAACCGTCCACCGACACCGAGGCGAGCCGGTGGCCGTCCGGGCTGAAGGCCACATCCCAGACCGTGGCGCCCTCGTCCAGGAAGGTCAGGCTGTACTGATCGACGTCGACGTCGAAGATCGGAACTCCCACGTACCGGAACCCGCCCACGGCGACCAGACCACTCACCGGGTCCACGCCGAGACCCGTCATCGGCGCGTTCCCCGCCCCGGCCCGGCCGGCGTACGCCAGGTGCGTCAGGTCCGGCCCGGTGAACTCGCGGATGTAGCCGCCGTCCCCGGCGGTGTAGACGGTGTGGCCGTCACCGCCGAACGAGACCGCCCGGATCGGGCCCGCGCCGTCCGTGCTGGGCCCACCGTCCTCGACGAGAACCTTCAGCGGCCGCGGACTGCTCGGATCACTGATCGACCACAGCAGGGCCGAGCCACCCTCGTCCCCGGCGACCAGGAACGCGCCGTCCGGGCTGAACTCCAGCGCCACCACCTGCGCCAGGTGCAGGAAAAGCTGTCCCTCCTTCGCCGGATGGGCCGGGTCGGACACGTCGTAGAGGTACGCTGACTTCCCGTAGCCACCGACGGCGAGACGATCAGACGACGGATCGAACGCCAGGCCGTAGACCTCCGAATCCGCCTTCGGCAGCGTCGCCAGCAGGCGTGGCCTCGCCCGGTCGGTGATGTCCCACAGCTTCGCCAGCCCGTCGGTGCCACCGGTCGCCAGCACCGTCCCGTTCCGGTTGAAAGCCACCGCCTTCACCGCCCGACCATGCCCGCCACCACGCTCGTTCGGGATGCGTGCGAGGGGCGTGAGCCGCCGCGGATCGGTCGCGTCCCACAGCGCGGCCGTCCAGTCGTCGCTGCCCGTCGCGAGTAGCCGACCGTCCCGGCTGTAGGCCACCGTCCCGACCGACTTGGAATGCGCCTGGTACCGCGTCGGCACCCCGCCCCCGCCGTTGAATGACCACAGGACGGCCCCGCGTGCCTCCGGTGTGTCCGCCGTGCGCAACGCGACCAGGCTGAGCTGGGCGGCCAGCGCCGGATTGTCCCGCCGGGCGGACTCCGCCTGGGTCGCGATCCGCTGCGAGAGCGCCCGGTCCCGAGCCCGTCCCGACGCGTTGCTCTGCTGGAACGTCAGACCCGCCAGCGACGCGGCGACGAGCAGCAGGACGGCCAGCGCCGCCGCGAGCTGGCGCAGCCGCCGGGTCCGGCGTGCCGCCGCCCGCTGCTGCTCCGCCTCGGCGCGGACGCTCGCGTCGAAGAACCGCCTGGTCGTCGCGTCGACGTCCTGCTTACGATCCTGATCGCGGTTCGGGTCGCCATCCCGGCGGTCGTTGGGGTCGCCGTTCGGGTCGTCGTCCATCCACTCGCGGGCCGCGGCGAGCCGCGAACCGGTGAACAGATAGGACGGATCCCGCCCGCCCCGCTCCCACACCTCGGCGGCGTCGCGGAGCTGCTGCAACGCCACAGCGCCGGCCCGGTCCAGGTCCATCCACTCGCGCAGGCGCGGCCAGGAACGCGGCAACGCCTCGTGCGCGATCTGCAGAGTGTCCCGGTCCCCCTCGGCGTCGGCCTCGACGAGACGCGCGGCGACCAGCGCGTCCAGGACCGTCGCCGACTCCGGCCCCGGCACCTCCGCGAGCAGCGCGGCCCGCCGCATCCTGCGACGGGTGTCCGCACCGTTCTCCCCGAGCCGGATCATGCGCATCAGCAGCGGCCGGACGGCCTGCTGGGCGGCCACGTCCAGACTCGTGTAGGCCGCCTCGGCGGTCTGGGCGATGGCTCCGGTCAGCCCGCCGACACGCAGATAATCGGCGACGGTCAGTGCCTCGCCCGCCCGGGCGAACCAGGTCGCGCGCAGCGCGTGGGCCAGCAACGGCAGCGAACCCGGATCGGCCACGAACCCGGAACCGAACCCGAGGCTGTGACTGGTGCCGGTGCCGGTGCCGGTGCTGTGACTGGTGCCGTGGCCGGGACCCTGGTCGCTCCCGGCGATCCCCGTGCCGGCGGCGGCGCCGAGATCGCGCAGCACGAGCTCGACCAGCCCGGGCTCGACGTCCCCACCCGCGGCCCGAGCCGGATTCACCACGATCTCGCGGATGTCGGCAGCCGCCATCGGCCCGACCACGACCTGGTTGACCTGCAGGACCTCGACGAGTTCGGGGAAGGACGCACACGTCCCGTAGAAGTCCGCCCGCAGGCCGATCACGACGACCGCCCCGCCCGCCGCGGTCGCGCACAGGGCCCGGACGAACGCCTCCCGCTCGCCCTGGTCGACGCAGAGCGTGAAAACCTCCTCGAACTGGTCGACCGCGATCATCATCCGCGGTTCGTGCCGTCCGTATTGCTTCGTGGTCTCGTCACCGTCAGGGGCGGACCGAGGCTTGGCGTCCGCGGCGCGCGTGCCGCGCGCGGCGCCGGCGGCGAGCAGCTCACGGACGATCTCGCTGAGCCGCTCCGGCTCCCGGCGCAGGCTGTCACCCAGCATCCGCGCCATCGTCGGCATCCCGGTCGCCTCGACAACCCGCTGGACGAGCGCCTCGAGCGGATGCTCGCCCGGTGTCATCACCAGCCGCGGCCAGCTCCGCGAGCCGGGAAGCGCCTCGCGCGCGAGGGCGGGCAGGAGCCCGGCGCGCAGCAGCGATGACTTCCCCGACCCCGAAGCGCCGACGAGCACCAACGGCCCTACCCGCGAGGCCCCCGAGGCGACCCGCGCCACCAGGTCCGCGACCATCCGCTCACGCCCGAAGAACCACCGCTCACTCGACTCGTCGAAGCCGCGCAGCCCCGGGTACGGGCAGGCCGCCGAGTACGCACTGGTCGGTGGCCTCGCCGGGTACCCGTCGATGATCTGCGTGGGCGCCGCCTGGGACTCGACCAGCGGCGGCGTGCGCAGCTCCGCCGCGTTCCCGGCCACCGTGTGAGGGGTCCGCTGGTCCGGCCGGGCCGCGGCGCCCGGTGTGTGCTCACCGGAACCGTGCGGTCCGCCACGCTCCGGGCGCTCGGATGTCATGACCTCACCCGTCTCAGGGGCAATGGGTCGATCGGACAACGTCACCGATTGTGGTCTATCGCCGACTTTGACCGCACATCAGTCACCTACGCGACAGACGGCCCTCCCTGACTCCGGGCCTCCCTGACTCGGACAGCGACCGTCGACAGTCGACCCGGCGCTCGTGCGCCCGCGCGAGGGCCTGGCCCGGAGCTCGACGGTCCAGGGGATCTTGGCTCGCGGATTGATCATGTGTTGGGAAAACTTCCTGTCCCCCACAGCCCGGATGGGTCGCATCGTCCTGTAGCATGACCTCCAGTTCCTGAGCAGCCGAGCGGCCTCACCACAGGTGGCGCGACCGCTCGGGATGATCGCAGTGACAACTGAAGATTGACACATGGTCCCGTGGTGAAGTCTGGAGTTCACGCCGCCCTGTCAAGGCGGAGGTCGCGGGTTCGAATCCCGTCGGGACCGCGTTAGTTGGTAGCGCAGCACCAGCAACACAGCACAAGACATGGGCAGGTAGCTCAGTCGGTACGAGCGTCCGCCTGAAAAGCGGAAGGTCGGCGGTTCGACCCCGCCCCTGCCCACCACCTCTGACCAGCGATTTTACCTCGCAACAGAGATCATCTAGAGTGTTTTGTAGATCGTTATGTAGCAACGGGTGTAGCAACGCCGACCGTAGGCAGGCGGCGGACGGTCACCCGTACACCCCCGCTGACCTGCACAGATGCTTCCCGCAGACCGTCCGCTTCGGGGCAACACGGTCAAGCCGGCTCTCGCCCGTCGCGGTGCCGCTCCGATCGCGTCCGACGTTGCGCAAGTGTCCTGGTCAGGCGTCCGCTTCCGGACCCAGACTCGGCGCCGCTCCGCGTTGGACGCGCTGCTGAAGGCGTGGGACCTGCGCGTCCACACTCGCGGTCCAGCTCGCCTCGTGGCTCTCGGGACGGACGCCGGCTGTTGCTACATCGGTAGCTACACATGCGCCGCATAACCTAACGGAGCTAGCTGATGCAGCCGTGTGACCTGCGTCGACGTGCGCAGCGGAGCGGCCGGACCGTCCGTTTCAGCGGCGGGCGGTCTTGGGACGTCTGGGAGACGTGAACCGATCAGCGGAGCGCGGTGACGTACCCAAGGGCTGCGAAACGGCCGTCTATGACTGCGGCCGTCGAGGACGTCAGGGGTTGCCGAGGCCGGCCGCGCGTGCCTTGACGATGGCCTGGGAGCGTTCGGAGACCTGCAGCTTGGTGAAGATGTTGGACACGTGGTTCCGCACGGTCTTGAGACTGATCATCAGTTCGTGGGCGATGGTCGCGTTGCCCTTTCCGGCGGCGACCATCTCCAGCACCTCACGTTCGCGCTCGGTGAGCGACGGGAAGGCGACGGCCGGCGATCCGGCACCCTGGGCGAAGTGCGCGATGACGCGCTGCGCGATCTGCGCGCCGAAGATCGCCTCGCCCGCCGCGGCCGCCCGGACCGCCCGCTCGATCTCGTCCTGGTCGGCGCCCTTGAGCAGGTAGCCCCGGGCACCGGCCCGCATCGCGGCGAAGACCGAGTCGTCGTCCTCGAACATCGTCAGGACGACGACCGCGGCGGCGCAGCCGGCGTGGCGCAGCCTGCGGGTGGCCTCGATGCCGTCGAGATCGGGCATCCGCAGATCCATGAGGATCACGTCGGGCGACAGCGCCAAGCCCTGCTCGACGGCCTGCACGCCGGTGGCGGCCGCGCCCGCGATCTCCATGTCCGCGATGGGGCCGAGCATGAGCTCCAGGCCGCGGCGGTAGGCCGGGTGGTCGTCCGCGATGAGCAGCCGGATCACGCGTCGATCTCCACGGGCTCATCCTGGCCCAGCGGTAGCACGGCGCGCACGATCAGGCCGCCCCCGGGCCTGCTGGTGATCGTGCAGCTTCCACCGAGCTCGGCAGCCCGCTCCCGCATCGACGCCCAGCCCACCCCCGGGTGGGCGTCGGGCGTGGCGCCGCGGCCGTTGTCGCTGACCGTCAGCTCGAAGGTGCCCGTCAGCTCGACACCGACGAGGCACCGGCTCGCGCCCGAATGCCGGGCGGCGTTCGTCATCGCCTCGGACGCGATCCGGAACGCGGCGACCTCGACGGCGGCCGGGAGCGGCGGGGCGGGCGGCCCCGTCACCTCGAACGCGACGGCACCGGACAGCGCGACGGCGCGCTGCCGGATCGCCTCCAGCAGGCCGACCTCGTCGATCGCCGGTGGGCGCAGGTCGTCCACCAGCCGGCGCACCTCGGCGATCGCCGCCCTGACCTCCTCGCGTGTCTCGACGATCAGCGCGTCCCGTTCCACCGGCTCGGTCCGCGACTGGATGGCGCCCAGCCTCAGCACGAGCGAGGCCAGGGACGGCCCGAGCCCGTCATGCAGGTCCCGGCGCAGCCGCCGCCGCTCCTCCTCCCGGCCGGAGACGATGCGGCTGCGGGACTCGCGCAGCCGCTCGCTCAGCTGCTCGGAGCGGACCAGGATCGCGGCGTAGCGGGCCAGGTCCGCGAGCAGGTCCTCGTCGTCGCGCGAGAAGTCGCGCCTGTGGGGCTCCAGAATCCGGGTTTCGGCCGGTGAGCTGGCCTTTTGCGGTTGAGGATCTTCCGCGGGAGGTGTCAGGCGGCGTTACGGTACTCGTTGATCAATCCGCCGAGGATGCGGGTGCGCCGGACGGTGGAATTCGACGTCGGGGTGACCACGGGTGGCGAGTCGGGTGGGTGCTGGCTGAGGGAGCGGTGAGGCCGATGGGTGTTGAAATGCTCGGCGTAGCTGTCGAGGACCGATGTTAGGTGCCGTTCGGAGACGATCAACAGCCTGTCGGTGCATTCACGGCGGGCGGTGCCGACCCAGCGTTCCGCGATCGCGTTCGCCTGTGGGGCTTGCGGGGGTGTGCGTACCACGTCGATGCCGGCCCCGGTGAAGACAGCGTCGAACGAGGCCGTGAATTTCGTGTCGCGGTCACGGAGAAGGAGCCGGAGCCGGTGGCTGCGCTCCTCGAGATTCATCAGCAGGTTCCGTGCCTGCTGGGTGACCCAGGCCGTGGTCGGATGCTTCGTGACCCCGAGGACATGAACACGGCGGGTGGCGTGTTCGACGACGAAGAACACGTAGATCCGCTGCAGGAACACGGTGTCCACCGTGAAGAAATCGCAGGCCAGCAGGCCGGACGCCTGGGCGCGCAGAAACGTCCGCCAGGAGGCGTCGGCCCGCCGGGGTGCGGGATCGACACCGGCGCGGTGCAGGATCCGCCAGACGGTGGCGACTCCGACCGGGTAGCCCAGCCCGATCAGTTCGCCCTGGATCCTGCGGTGGCCCCAAGTCGGGTTCTCCTGCGCGAGGCGCAGGACCAGTTCGCGGATCTCTCTGCGGACCGGCGGCCGTCCGGGCGACTTCCGTGGATAGGTCCATTTGCGTGCGAGGAGGTCGCGGTGCCAGCGCAGCACGGTGGCGGGGGTGACGAAGAACGAACCCCAGCGGGCTCGGGGGAGCAGCCGGGACAGGGCTGCGAGGATCACCCGATCCGCTGGTTCCAGCGTCGGACGGTTCACTTGCCGTCGTAACACTGCCACTTGGTGTCGCAGGATGAGGAGCTCCACGTCCTTCGCGGTGTCGCCGCGCACGCGGAGCAGCATCAGTCCGAGAGTGTTGCGTGTCAGGGCGTAGAGCAGCGACCACACCATGACTATCCAGCCTGCCCGACGCAGGCCCAGTCCGCCGGGCAAACGCGCAGGTCACCGCCCAAATCGGGGTTGTGGAGCCCCACAGTCTCGAACCGCGCCCAGGGAGTGGGGATTGGTACCTCGAGCGGGCTGGCGTCCTCGTGCCACGCCTGATTCAGGCCCGGATCGACCGGCCCGCCGTCGCGGAGTAGGTCTGGCTTCGTAAGCGGCAAGGGGGACCAGATGTACCCGGTCTCGGAAATCATTCGAACCCACTGGGGGCTGGAGCGTGAGCAGCCTGGCCACCTGTGATGACGGGCTCGCGGTTGCGGCCAAGGGATGCCGGAGTCACAGCGATTGACAGCTCCCGCCGCCGGTTGTCGGAATGCGCGTCACGTAGGTGGTAAGCCCTGTGCTGTCGACGGGCGCGGGCGGTCGCGAGCAGACTGTCGTGGCGGCGGGCGGGCCACGGACCCGGTCATACCTTCATGCAGGCAGGGCGAGAGCCGGCGAGGATTGTCCGCCCATCGCCGTTGGTAGGCTGCCGACCATGGCGGAGCTGAGTGACGTCGAGCTGGATGTGCTGGTCGAGCGTGCCGTCGTCGATGCCTATGGTGAGGACGAACAGCTCACGGCGTTTCATGCCGTGATCGGGGACAGTCTCGCTGTTCCCTTCCGGACCGCCGTCCTGGGCGTGGAAGTGACGGTGATGGGGATCGATCTGCTGTCTGGGAGCGGTATCGTCGCGGTCTGCGCCCGTGGGAGGTACCGCCAGGCAATCGGGATTCTGGATCTGCCGCTGCCCGACCCTCCTCCGGGTGGGGCGGAATGGATCGAGGCCTACCGGCGCTGGGCGCTCTGACGGCGACGTGACAAAAATCAGGTAGAGGATGTCCACGTACCAGTACTACGAGTTCCTGGCCGTCGACCGGCCTCTGGACGCACGGCAGCAGGACGAGGTCCGTGCGCTGTCCACCCGGGCCAGGATCACCGCCACCAGTTTCACCAATGAATACCACTGGGGTGACTTCCGTGGTGATCCTCGGAAGATGGTGGAGCGATTCTATGACGCCCATCTCTATCTTGCCAGCTGGGGCACCCACCGGGTGATGCTCCGCCTGCCCCGTGCCCTTCTCGGCCTCAAGGTCGCCGAGCAGTACTGTGTCGATCCGCAGGTGACCGCCTGGACCACCAGAGAGCATCTCGTCCTCGATCTGAGTAGCGAGGACGAGGGCGGGGACTGGGTGGAGGGCGCCGAGGACTCGTTGTCGGCGATCGTCGGTGTCCGTGCCGAACTCGCCGCCGGTGATCTGCGGCCTCTTTACCTGGCCTGGCTGGCGGGCTACGGGGTGTGGGAACGCGACGAGGAGGCCTTCGACGACGAGGCCGAGGACGATCTCGAGCCACCGTTGCCCGCCGGGCTGGGTTCCCTGACCGCGCCGCAGCGGGCCCTGGCGGACTTCCTCCGTCTCGACGCCGATCTGCTTGCCAGCGCGGCCCAGGCGAGTCCGCCTGCGGCCCAGGCCAGGGACGATCCCCGCGCACTGGCCAGGTGGATCAAGGATCTTCCCGCCGGCGACAAGGAGAAGCTCCTGCTCCAGGTCACGCAGGGCCACGGGGCCCGGGTCCAGAGGGAAGTGTTGCGACGCTTTCGTGGCGAGCCCGATCCCCGCCGGGATGGCCGTCCCCGCCGTACGGTCGCCCACCTGTTGGACGCCGCCGCGGACATCCGCCAGGAACACCGGCGGAACGCCGAGGCTGCTCGTGCCGAGCAGGATGCTCGCGATGCCCGGGAGCGTGGGCTGGCCCGGGAGAAACGGCTGGACGCTCTGGCCCGCGATGAGGACATGGCCTGGGGGCGCGTCGACGTGCTGATCGACGCCCGCAGGCAGAGCGACTACGACGCGGCCATCGACCTCCTCGGGGATCTGCGGGCGCTGGCCTCACGTGCCGGCACCACGGCGGAGTTCGCCCGGCGGTGCACGCGCCTGCGCCAGGAGCATCTCCGGAAGCCCAGCCTGATCGCCCGTTTCGACCGCGCCGGCCTCGGGGCGGCCGGCAGCCCGCTTTGTCTCGACGAGGGCGGGTAGATGACGCGAGAGCGGACGGAGATGCGGGCGAGTCGGGGGGCGGAGGTGACGGCTTGGCCGGAGGTCACCGGTGGAGGCCGGCGACATGATCAGCGGCGTACTGTAGTGACGTGGACTCGTTGCGCGCGTTCCGGACGGTTGACGACGCCGCGGCCGTCGCGGCTGGCATGGTCGCGGCCGAGTCCCGCCTGCAGGACGTCTGGCGCCACGCCGTGATTCAGATGCTCGACGACTACACCAGCGTGCTGCGCCATCAGGGCCTCGAGGCCGCGAGCGCGATGTGGGCCGACCGCCCACGGCTGTCCGGCGACCGTCGAGTGGACGCGGCACTCGCCGCGCTCGGAGAACACCTCGCCCGTAGAGACGGCTGGCAGCCCCCCCCGTGGGTGCGCGATCCGGCGCTGGAGGCAGTGCCTTGGTGGTTCGTCACCACGTTGAAGGGTCTGCATCCTCGGGCGTTGGTCGAGTCCCCGCTGTCGTTCCGTAAGCGGGGTGTGTTCATCACCGGTGGCGCGCTCCAGCGGGCGTGACATGGCCAGCCCGGGTCTCGGCCGTGAGTCGATCACCAGCCTGCTCCAGGAACTCAACGACGAACTGGGCCTGCGCGGCGCGAAGGCGGACCTTTTCCTGGTCGGCGGCGCCGCGCTCGCCCTTGTCTACGATGCGACCCGATCAACCCGCGATCTTGACGCCGTTTTCCTGCCCACCGACGTCGTCCGTGCCGCGGCCTCCGCGCTCGCCGAGCGCCATGGCCTCTCGGCCGACTGGCTCAACGATGCGGTGAAAGGCTTCCTGCCTGGCCCGGACCTGGCCGCGACCAGGTACTTCGAAGCCGACCACCTCACCGTTGACGTCGCCTCCGCCGAGTACCTGCTCGCGATGAAGCTGTTCGCGGCCCGCGTCGAAGCCGACGCCGAGGACATCGTGTTCCTGTACCGCACGCTCGGCTACACCACCGTGGACGAAGGCCTCGACCTCGTCCAGTCCGTGTACCGCGGCCGCCCGATCGACGCGAAGGTCCAGTTCCTCCTCGAAGAGATCGTCGATGCGCTCCAGGACGGCACCGACGGCACAGCTCACGGGGGGGCTCTGCCTGACCTGACCTGACTTGGCCCAGGCGTGGGGCGCCCTACCCCTGGGCTGTGCCCGCGACCCGGCCCTGCAAGTTAATCCGGCAGCCGTCGTCGATGGGTCGGTGGCGGACGCACGGCGGCGTCGCCGTGTGTCTCCGCCGGTAGGCGGCCTGTTCGTGTGATCGGGGATGCTGATCGTGGGCCCGGGGATCGTGGGCTGGTGGTTCGGGTTGTCCCCGCCCCTGCCCACTGGTCACTGTGACTATTGGTGTGACCTGGCATTTTGTCGTACTTCTTGCTTGGTGCAAAGCTCGCACAATCCGAACCGCTGCCTGGTTCGCTCGGGCAGGTCCTGGGGGGCTCCAGAGCTCGGTCACCGGTGTTGAGTCGGGCCTCTTCGCGAGTCATGCTGCGCAGGTCCCGCTCGTATTAGCGCAGACGTCCGTTCGCGCGCAGCATTTGTACGGCTTTCAGGGTCACCAGGCCGCGCCATTCGGCTGCCTGCGCGGGCGACCAGGCGGCCCAGTCGAACGTCCAGCCTGTGGGGCTCCAGAACCCCGATTTGGGCGGTGACCTGCGCGTTTACCCGCCGGACGGGGCCCATGTCGGGCAGGCTGGATGGTCATGGTGTGGTCGCTGCTCTACGCCCTGACACGCAACGCTCTCGGCCCGATGTTGCTCCGGATGCGTGGGGACACCGCGAAGGACGTCGAGCTCCTTGTCCTGCGACACCAGGTGGCGGTGCTGCGACGACAGGTCCACCGCCCAGCGCTGGAACCGGCGGATCGGGTGATCCCCGCAGCCCTGTCCCGGCTGCTACCCCGGGCCCGCCGGGGTTCGTCCTTCGTCACCCCCGCCACCGTGCTGCGCTGGCACCGCGACCTCCCCGCACGACGATGGACCCACCCACGCAAGACACCCGGACGGCCGCCGGTCCGCCGGGAGATCCGCGAGCTGGTCCTGCGCCTCGCGCAGGAGAACCCGACCTGGGGCCACCGCAGGATTTAAGAGGGTGTCTCATGTGGGGTGCGGGAGTTTCTTCCAGCAGGTGAGCGCGGCGGCCAGGCAGAGGAAGCCAAGGAAGTTCCGGCCGTGGTGTTCGTAGCGCAGGGTCAGCCGGCGGTATCCACCCAGCCAGGCCAGGGTTCTACCGGTGCCGGCCGAGACGTTCGGTGCTCTCCACGCCGCGTCGGGCGGTCCGCGTTCTGATCCGCTGGCGACGCAGGAAACGACGTAGGTCCGGCTGGTCGTAGGCCTTGTCCGCCCGCAGCGTGTCCGGGTGGCGCCGGCGCGGCCCGTGCCGGGAGCGGACCGCGGGGATGCTGGCCACCAGCGGGATCAGGACCTGGCTGTCGTGCAGGTTCGCGGTGGAGACCGCCACGACCAGGGGCAACCCGGCCCCGTCGGTCAGGACATGGATTTTCGAGCCCGCCTTGCCGCGATCGACCGGGTTCGGACCGGTCAGAGACCCCCTTTTCTCGCCCGCAGGCTGGCGGCGTCCACGATCACCGAAGACCAGTCGAGATCACCAGCGGCGCCATGGACGTCGAGCACCGCCTGGTGCAACCGGGCCCACAGACCGGCCCGGGTCCACGCCTGGAACCGGCGATGCGCGGTAGGCACCGACACTCCGAACTCGGCCGGTAGATGCCGCCAGGAACATCCCGCGGTCAGCACGTACACCACCGCGGTGAACACCGCCCGATCGGCGATCGGCGCGGTCCCACCGCCCTGGCGGCGCGTGTCGAACCGTGGCACCAGCGGTTCCACCAGCTCCCACAGATCGTCCGGGACCAGCCGCACCGCCAGGCTGTTCTCCATCACATCCATGATCAAAGATGTACCCGGAGAGCCACACGAGACACCCTCTTACAGTAACCTGCGGGCCGTGCCCGCGCCGAGCGCGCCGAACTGCGCAAACGGTCCGATGCTGGCGACTGGTCCGCCGCTCGCCGGGGTCGATGCCGACAAGGCCGCGCCCGAGGTCGTCGCCGCGCGCGTCCTCGACGGCGTCGCCGACGGCGGCAGCGTCGCGTGGCCCGACGACGCCTCGGCCGGCGCCGGTTCGGTGTACCTGGCCGACCCGGTCCGGCTGGAGGAGATGCCGGCTGGTTGACCTGGGCGCCGCCCTCGGAAGAGGGTGCAAACGCCGCGGGAACCGCCCGGCTGGCTCGACCTGGCCGGCCGGCCAGGTCGAGCCGGGCGGTTCAGCCAGCCGCCTCGGAGACGCGGTGGCGGATGCGGAACGACGCGCTCTTGGCGCGGTTCCCGCACGCGGCCATGTCGCACCAGCGCCGCGAGGTGTTGCGGGAACTGTCGATGAAGACCCATCGGCAGTCCGCCCCCCGGCACGCCTTGAGCCGGGGCCAGCCGGGTCGCGCCGTGGCACGCAGAAGGGCCGTGACGGTGGCCGCGCAGACGTCGCGAACGAGCCCGTCAGGGCCGACCGCGCGCAGGGACGGGCTACCTCGCAGATCCGGACGCAGGGTGAGACGGTCGAGCCCGGCCGGGTCGACCCGGATGTCGATGCCGTTGTTACGCAGGGCGAGGCCGCGGACCACGGCGCGCAGAGCGCGAAGCGTCGCCAGGTCCTCAGGGGTGTCGAGCCGCACGGGTCCCAGGTCGGTCGGCGCGTCCAGGCCTGCCCACCAGGCCCGCATCGCGGGCGGATCGGCGAGTTCGTCGTGCTCGCCGTGCCCGGTGTTGGCCACCGCTACGAGGAGTTCCTCGTCCGAAAGGCCTGGCCAATCCGGCTCCCGCGTCACCTGACCACCGTACGAGATTAATCGGTTGACCATCTGGATAACCGGTGTAATCGTTACGGCGGTTACATCACCGGTGGGGTGGTGTCAGGACGGGAGGCTTCGGTGGCACCGCACGACGGCACCATGACCGGCATCCAGGCCCGAGCCGGCGAGTTGTCGATCATCGTCGCCGCCGCCGTCGACGGGGTGGGCACCACCGTCTCGGTGGCCGCCCTGCATGCCGTGCGCCCGGCCGACCTGCTGGCGGTCGAACTCGGCGGGGCCGCCGCGGTACTGCTCGGGACGGCGGCGGCGACCGGGCGGCTGCACCGGCGCGGGGCGGGGCGGCACCTGCTGCTCGGCGCGCTGGTGCCTGGCCTGGCGTTTCTGCTGGGCGACCTGGGGCTGGCCCGCACCAGCGCCTCGAACGGCAGCCTGCTGCTGGCGGCCGAACCCCTGCTGTCGGTGCTGCTGGCTGTTGCCGTCCTGAGGGAACGGCTGCCCGGCCGGGGGGTGGTCGCGCTCGTCGTCGGTCTCGCGGGCGGCGCGCTCGTGGCGTTGGAGCCTGGCGTCGACCGACCCGGAGGGAACATGACGGCCGGCAATCTCCTCGTCCTCGGCGCGGTCGTCGCGGCTGCGGTGTTCCTCGTCGCCACCCGCCGTTACGGCGATGTCGGTGACGGCGTCAACGCCAGCGCCTGGCAGACGACCGGCGGAGCGTTGAGCATGGCACCGTTTGCCGCCGTCGCCTGGATCGAGGGAGGCAGCCGGCTGGGTACTGCCGGCATCACGGCCTGGGCCGCGTGTGCCGCCGTCGCGCTCTGCGGCGTAGTGAGCGGGGTCGCGTTCAACCGGGGCATCGGCCGGGTGCCCGCCGCCCGTGCCGGTCAGCTGCTGAATCTGACACCGGTGGTCGGCACGGTCACGTCCGTCGCCTTCCTCGGGGAGCGCCCGACGACACTGCAGTTGGTGGGCGGCACAGCCGTCCTCGCTGGTCTGGCACTGCTCCTGCTCAGGGGCTCGGCTCACGCCCGGCAACATCCGCTCGACGACCTGACGGGTCGCACCACCGGCGAACCCCCGGCCATGGTCGAGGTCCACGCCGGTGCGCGTGGACATCACGAAAAGGAGTCATGATCATGTTCTCCTGCGACCTGGGTGTCATGCCGCCGCTGGCGTACCCGGTCGTGCTCGCTTCTCCAACCACCTGCGAACCGCAGGCCTCAGCTCTGGGAGTCCCCGTGCCACACCGCCTTGACGGGCGGCCGCTGTTCTGCGACATGGCCCTCGCCGAACGCATCGAGCGGGTCGAAGCCCAGCTCATCACCGAAGGCAGCGAGGCGGCCCGCCGCCGTCGCCCGGGTGCGACCGGCTTCGCCGCGCCCCTTGCCGGCGGCGTGGCGAGCTTCGCCGACGAGGGCTCACCGCTGAACAAAATCGCCGGACTCGGCTTCGCCGGAGCGCCCGAGGCAGCCGACCTCGACGAGGTCGAGCGGGCGTTCGCGGCCTGTGGCGCCCCGGTCCAGGTCGAGCTGGCCCATCTCGCCGACCCGGCGGTCGGCGAGCTGCTGACCGGTCGCGGTTACCGGCTCGTGTCGTTCGAGAACGTGCTCGGCCGTGTCCTGGACGGCTGCCCGGAGCAGGCGAGGCCACCAGGCATCGAGGTCCGGCCGAGCGGCGACGACGAGTTCGAGCTGTGGCTCGACGTCGTCTTCGACGGCGTCGCCCACCCCGACACGCAGGGGGTGCCCTCGCACGAGGACTTCCCGCGCGAGGTGTTCGTGGACGCCGTGCGCGACATGGCGGCGTCCGGTGTCCGGCGTTACCTCGCTTTGTGTGACGGATCTGTCGCCGGTGGCGCCAGCATGCGTACGGCCGACGGGGTCGCGCAGCTCACCGGCGCGGCGACGGCGCCCGCGCACCGGCGCCGCGGCGTGCAGTCGGCGCTGCTGGCCGCCCGGCTCGCCGACGCGGTCACCGCCGGCTGCGACATCGCGGTCGTCACCACCCAACCCGGCTCCAAGTCCCAGCAGAACGCGCAGCGCCAGGGGTTCGACCTGCTCTACACCCGGGCCGTGCTCGTGAAACACACCTGAACAGCCCACTGCCGGGAAGGCGAGTTCGCCGATGAGTAGGGAGACGGCCGGGCGTCGCCGAGCACGCCGACGACGCTGTCCACCGCCGCCGCCCGCCGCGGGTCGTCGGACGCGGCCCTCTCACCGGAGGTTCTCCAACGCCCGCGCGTGGAGTTCGGCGCAACAGGGCGCCGGGTGGACGAAGCAGGACCAGCCATCGGCCGGGTCGCCCCTGCCGGACGACGACGACCCCCGCCAGACCGGCGGTTACCGCCTCCGTCGCCGGCTGGGGCAGGGTGGCATGGGAGCGGTCTTTTCTCGTTGCGGACCGCGAGCATCGCATGCAGGCCGGAACATGTTCGTCACGATCGTCGGAGAATCCGACCGGTATACACGTTCCTCACATGATCTCGTCGAAGACTGGCCGCGATGGCGTCGCCGACGACGGGAGCGCGGATGTCGAAGCCGAACAGGGTCGTGTCGGGGGGACGGAGAAGAACACCGGGCGCCGGGGGAGCCCGCCGTCGCGCGGCCCGTGCCGCCGCCGTCGCGCTGGTGACGACCGGCGCGCTGACGACGGCGGTGGCCGTGGCACCGGCGCGGGCGGCCACGACGGCCGTGCCCGCGACGACGTCGACGCCCGCCGGTTCGCCCGAGGATGCGGCCACGGACGGTTACGTCTACGGCTACAGCCCGGTCGCGATGGCCCGGACCAGGGCGAACTTCGTGTGCGCGAGAGGCACCGACGCGCTGGCCAACGCCCCCACCCTGTCGACACCGCTGAGCCGAAGCGTGGTGGCGCCGAACGTCGACACCCTGTACTCGTCGGCCTGGCTGGACCTGCGCGGGGGCCCGGTGCGCCTCACCCTGCCGGACACGACCGACCGTTACGTCGTGTTCCAGCTGCTCGACATCTACTCGAACACCTTCGCCGACCTCGGCACCAGGCAGAACGGCTCACAGCCCGGCACCTACCTGATCACCCCGCCGGGCTGGACCGGGACGGCGCCCGCGGGCACCACCGTGGTCGCGGCGCCGAGCTGGGACGTCTGGGCGCTCGGCCGGACGCTGGTGCGCGGCGACGGCGACCTGGCCGCGGCCCGTGCCGTGCAGGCGGGGTACACGCTGACGGTCACCGACCTCGGCGAGTCCGGGACCGTGCCACCAACACTGCCCGCGGTGGACTGCGCGAACCCGCCCGATCCACAGACCCCGGACGACGCGGGGGCGGCGTTCTTCGACGAGCTGGCCGCGGTGCTCGCCGCCGACCCGCCGCCGGCCGCGGACGCCCCGGCGCTCACCTCCCTCGCGAGCGTCGGGGTCGTCCCGGGCTCCACCCCGTCGACGGGTGACCCGGCGACGGTGGCCGCGCTCCAGGCCGGGGTCACCGCGGGCGAGGCGAAGGTGCGGGACGCGGCCGAGGACGTCCTCACGCCGTCCGGGACCTGGCTGGGGAGCTTCGAGGGCGGCACCTACGGCACCGAGTACCTGCCGCGCTCGGCGGTCGCGGTGGTCGGGCTCGGCGCGAACGTCCCCGAGGAGTCGCTGTACTACTGGTCCGGCCCGGATCTGGGCGGCGAGGCGCTGAACGGTGCCAACACCTACCGCATGCATTTCGCCGCCGGTCAGCTGCCGCCGGTCGGGTCCGCCGGATTCTGGTCGGTGACGATGTACGACGACGAGATGTTCCTGGTGCCGAACGCGCTGCGCCGCTACGCGCTGGGGGACCGCAGCGACCTCGCGGTGAACCCGGACGGGTCGATCGACATCTACCTGTCGAAGACCGCGCCGGCCGGACACCGGCAGAACTGGCTGCCGGCCCCGGACGGCCCGTTCAGTCTCATGATCCGGGCCTACATCCCGACCGACGCCGCCCTGCGCGACTCCTGGCACCCACCCGCCATCGAGCGGCTCTCCTGAGGCCCGGCGGCCCGCGGCTCTCGGCCTGGACCGCTACCGGCGCGACGGCCGTACCCACACCCTTCACGACCCGACGCGATGAAGGTGCAGCACGTCGGCCGCTGGCTGTTGTCGGGTACCCGTCCGCCGCGGCACGGACAGCTCTGAGTGCTGCTCGGTGCCGCCGCACGATGGGCCGGCGCTGAGGGGCAGCCGACGGTCAGGAGCGCAGTGGCGCGCCGGCGAAGTCGACCATCCCTTTGTCGAAGGTGACCGCCGCGTGGTAGCCGAGGGTTTCCCCGGCCCGGGCGGAGGACGCGAACACGTGTCGGACGTCGCCCGGACGGTAGCGGCCGGTGGTTGTCGGTTCTGGACCGCCGTGCGCACGCGCGAGGGCGTCCGCCATGTCGCCGATCGTGTGCGCCCGGCCGCTTCCGATGTTGAACGCGTTCAACCGGCCAGGTTCGGCATCGGGCCATTTCAGGGCGAGCCCGTTGGCCCGGGCGATGTCGGTGACGTGCACGAAGTCGCGAAGTTGGCCGCCGTCCTCGAACACCGCGGGGCTTTCGCCGCGTTCCAGGGCGCTGCGGAAGATGGACGCGACGCCCGCGTAGGGGGTGTTTTTCGGCATTCGAGGCCCGTAGGCATTGTGATAACGCAGGGCGATGACGCTGCCGCCGCTGGCCGCGGCCCACGCGGCGGAGAGGTTCTCCTGGGCTAGTTTGGTAGCCGCGTAGACGCTGCGCGGGTCGAGCGGGGCGTCCTCCGTGACGGGGCACGGTTCGAGTGGCCGCCGGCATGCCGGGCAGCGCGGTTCGAACAGGCCCGCGGCCAGGTCGGCCTCCAGCCGGCGAGCCGGGCGCACCGGGCCGTCCACGGCGCACCGGTACGCGCCTTCACCGTAGACGACCATCGAGCTCGCCAGGACCAGGCGCGGCGTTCCGGCGCGGGCCATCTCCGCCAGGAGCACGGCCGTGCCGAGGTCGTTGTGGGACACGTAGGCCGGGAGGTCGGTGAGGTCGACGCCCATGCCCACCATCGCCGCCTGGTGGCAGACGGCGTCCACACCGGCCAGGGCGGCGCGGACCTGGTCCGCGTCGCGTACGTCGCCGATCAGGAGATGTGCGCGGTCGTCGATCTCAGGCTGTCGCCGGTGCGCGTCGGGCAGCAGCGCGTCCAGGACGCGTACCTCCTCGCCGGCCGCGAGCAGGAGGTCGACGATGTGGGAGCCGATGAACCCGGCCCCGCCGGTGATGAGTACGCGCACGTCGGCGACGGTATCGCCGGGCCCACGCGCTGGACCTTACGATCCGCTGACGGCGTCGTGGCGGTCTGGTCAGGAAGCGGCGGGGAGACCGACGACGAACCGGCATCCCCCGGTGATGTTGTGGACGCTCACCTCGCCGCCGTGGGCCTCGACCACGGCGCGGACGATGGCCAGGCCGATGCCGGCGCCGGCCCCCGTGCCACTGCCGGAACCGGCGTGCTGGCCGGTCTTCGGGGGGGTCCGCGCGCTCTCGCCGCGGTAGCCGGTGTCGAAGAGCCGGTCGAGGTCGGAGGCGGGTATGCCGCCGCAGGCGTCGGAGACGGAGAGCTCCGCGCGTCCGTCCGCCACCGTCGCGGCGACGGCGACGGCGCCGTCGCTGGGGGTGTGCCGGATCGCGTTGGCCACCAGGTTGGTCAGTACTCGTCCGACCTCGACGACGTCCACCTCGAACCGGTCGGTCTCATCGACCTGGCCGGTGAGCCGGACGCCCTTGGCACGGGCGATCGGATCGGCGGTGGAGATCACTTCGGAGACGACGTCGGCGACCCGGACGTTTTCCAGGGTCAGTTCCAGGGCTCCGGAATGCAGCCTGGACAGCTCGAACAGTTCGTCGATCAGTGTGGTCAGCCGCTCGGCGTTCGACACCATCGTCCGGTGGTAGGCGGCGACGGTCTCCGGGTCGTCGACGACACCGTCGTCGAGGGCCTCGGCGACGGCCCGGATTCCCGCGATGGGGGTGCGCAGGTCGTGGCTGACCCAGGAGACCAGTTCCCGGCGGCTCGCTTCGAGGGCCCGTTCGCGTTCCAGCGCGGCCAGCAGCCGCGCGTGCGTCTCGTCGAGGGCGTGGGCGATCGCCGCGAGTTCGGCGCTGGGCGGCGGTGTGGCCAGCGGGTGGTAATCGGTGCCGCCGAGCCGGCCCGCGGCGTCGGTGAGTGCTCTGGAGGCACGCGCGACTGGCAACCCGAGCCACAGCATCATCAGGGCGGTCACCGTCCCGGAGACGGCGACCACGAGGAGTACGACGTCGAGGTCGTGGTCGGAGAGGAACATCGCCTGGGCGGTGACGGCGACCGCGGCGGCCATGCCGCTCACCCCGATGGCGATGACCGCGGCCCCCCAGACGCCCAGCGAGGCACGGCGGAACCGGCGCAGCGCCGGTGCGGCGAGGACCGGGGCCGTGATCGAGCAGGCGAGCGCGATCGCGGCGATCTGCAGTTTCGGTCCCACCGCTCAGCCGCCCCCCGTCGACCCGCCGGTGGGGACGGCGCTGACGGTCAGGTCGCACCGGTAGCCGACGCCCCACACGGTGGTGAGCACGGTGGGGGAGGTCGGATCTGTCTCGATCTTCTCCCGGAGCCGGCGGATGTGCACGGTGACGGTCGAGGTGTCGCCGTAGGTCCAGCCCCAGACCCGTTCCAGCAGCGCCGCCCGGGAGAACGCCTCGCCGGGATGCCGCAGCAGGAAGGCGAGCAGGTCGAACTCGCGGACCGTGAGCGCCAGCGTGCGCCCGTCCCGGGTGGCGGTCCGGGCGGCGACGTCGACGACGAGGCCGCCGCCACGCAGGACCGGCCGGCCGGCGACCCCCGGCGGTGGTTCCCGGGTGCGCCGCAGCACGGACTGGACCCGCAGGACGAGCTCACGGGGCGAGAACGGCTTGGTCACGTAGTCGTCGGCACCGGTCTCCAGGCCGGTGATCCGATCTGACTCCGCGCCCAGCGCGGTGAGCATCACCACCGGAACGTGACCGTGGCCACGCAGCCGGCGGCAGACCTCCAGGCCGGGCAGGCCCGGCAACATCAGGTCGAGCACGACCAGGTCCGGTGGATTCCGTTCGGCGGCCGCGAGCGCGGCCCAGCCGTCGGCCGCGGTGTCCACCTCGAAGCCGGCGTTGGACAGGTACCGGCTGACGACGTCGGCCACCGTGGTGTCGTCATCGACCAGCAGGACCCGTGCCACGCCGCCCACGGTAGACGGGGGGATACGCCCCGGACGCGCGGCACGGTCGGACGTTCGTGATTCGTAACCTCTGCCGGCGGTGTCGCCGCGGGCGGCCCCGCTACCCGCTTCGTTCCTCGTTCCGTAAGAACTGTGAGCACGTTCGGTGACTAGCGTGCGGCCCATGGTCGCTGAACGCGGTTCGCCGGGCATCGCCCACCGGCCCCCGGCCGGACATGTCGAAGGGGACGGATCCGCGGGTCCGCGAGCATCCGCCGTCTCCCGGGAGTCGGAGGGTTCGGCACCGTCAGCCGATCCCCCCGGCCTCGCCGACGCGGTTCCCCCCGGCCTCGCCGACACGGTGGATGTGATCTTCCCGTGCCTGGACGAGGCTGCCGCGTTGCCCTGGGTGCTCTCGCGCCTGCCAGCCGGCTACCGGGCGATCGTCGCCGACAACGGGTCCAGGGACGGCTCGGCGCGCCTGGCTCGGGAACTCGGCGCCGAGGTGGTCTCGGTGCCCCAGCGTGGCTATGGAGCCGCTGTCCACGCCGGCCTGCTCGCGTCCACCGCCACCGTCGTCTGCTGCTGCGACGCCGACGCGTCCCTCGACCCGGCCGAGCTCCCGCGGCTCGTCCGGTCGGTGACCGACGGCCGGGCGGATCTGGTCCTCGGTCGGCGGCGACCGGCCGCCGCCGGAGCCTGGCCCGTGCACGCCAGGGTCGGAAACGCCGTGGTCGTAGCCGCCGTGCGGCGGCGGTGCGGGGTGCCGATCCGTGACCTGGGTCCGATGCGGGTGGCCCGCCGGACCGATCTGCTCAGGCTGGGGATCACCGACCGACGGTTCGGCTATCCACTGGAGCTCGTCGCCCGCGCGGCCGCCGCCGGCTGGCACATCGCCGAGTCCGACGTCCGGTACCTGCCCCGCAGCGGCAGGTCCAAGGTCACCGGAACGGCCACCGGAACCGCCCGCGCGGTCCGGGACATGTCGGCGATCCTGCGCCGGCTGCCATGACCGACCGCGGTCAAGAGAACCACGAACAGCCGGCCGCCGTGTCCGGGCGGCCGGAGTCCGCCGCCGGGCTGTACCTGCTCGTCATCGCCAAGGAACCGGTGCCCGGGCGGGTCAAGACCCGTCTGACGCCTCCTTACAGCCCGGCCGAGGCCGCCCGGCTGGCGGCTGCCGCGCTCGCGGACACCCTCGACGCGGTCGCTGCCGCGAGCCGGACGCTGAGGGCCCGGCCGATGGTCGTCCTCGACGGTCAGCCGGGTCCCTGGCTGCCGCCGGAGTTCACCGTGGTCGGTCAGACCGACGGACCGTTCGACGTCCGTCTCGCCGCGGCCTTCGACGCCGTGCACGGACAGCCCGCCCTGCTGATCGGGATGGACACCCCGCAGCTCGACCAGGACGATCTGGTCGCCGCGGCGCGGCGGATGCGCGCCGGCTCCGACGCCGTCCTCGGGCGGGCGCTCGACGGCGGCTGGTGGGCGCTGGGACTGCGCTCGTCGGACGGCAGCCTGGTGCGGGGCGTGCGGACGTCGACAGCCGAGACCGGCGCGCACCAGCGTGCCCGGCTGCGCGCGGCGGGCCTGCGGGTGGGGGAACTGGCCGTGCTCCGTGACGTCGACACCGTCGCGGACGTGGCGCCGGTGGCCGCCCTCGCACCCGGCAGCCGGTTCGCCGCGGTCGTCGACGACCTCCGACCGCGACTCGCGGTGCCGGTCGGAGCGGCGGGGGAGTGGGGATGACCACCCAGGCGGCGTGGGTCCGGCCACGTGACGTTCGCCCCCGGCCTCATCCGAGCGAGCTCTACGAGGTCGCGCTGCGCACTCCGGCCGTCGGCCTGTGGGCGGTGCATCCCGCGGGACGCGGGTTACTTCCGGTGGATCAGTGGCTGGGCGGCCTCGTCCCGGGCGACGAGGCGATGGTCGAGGCCTGCGCCGGGCCCACCCTGGACGTCGGATGCGGTCCCGGGCGCATCGCCGCGGCTCTCGTCCGCCGCGGCGTGCCGGCGCTCGGCATCGACGTCGCGGCGGGTGCGGTCCTGCTGGCCCGGCGCGCCGGGGCGGTGGCGCTGCACCGGGACGTGTTCGGGCCCGTCCCGGGTGCCGGGGACTGGCGCGAGATCCTGCTGGCGGACGGCAACATCGGCATCGGCGGTGATCCGGTCCGGCTGCTGAGCCGCGTGGCGACGCTGCTGGCCCGCGACGGCCGTGCCCTGGTGGAGCTCGACGCTCCCGGCCGGCCGACGCGGAGCTACCTGGCGACGCTGGAAGCGGCGGGTGTCACCAGCGCTCCGTTCCGGTGGGCCGCGGTGGGGGTGGACGGGATCGGCCCGGTCGCCGAGGCCGCCGGGCTGGCCGTCACCGGTGTGTCCGAACGAGCCGGTCGGTACTTCGCCGGGCTCGGTCCAGCTGGTCGGCCCAGGCCCGGCACCGCCGAGTGAACGGTGGCGGTCGGTCTCAGCCCGGGAGGCGCGACCGCCACCATCGGTAGGCCATGAGCATCGAGGCGACCGCCCAGACACCGCCCAGCACGATCAGCAGGTTGCGCCCGTAGGGCAGCGCGTCGACCGACGGGTTGCCCGGGCTGCCGCCGTAGCCGCGCCACAGCGGAAGGCTGGCCAGGGCGACCGATCCGGAGACGATCAGGGCCCCCTGGACCACCGCGCGGTACGGCCCGGGAACGAGCCGGCTCAGCACGAGGCCGATCAGCGCGACGACCGGCACCACGACCACGTCGTGGGCGACGATCCCTGTCAGCAGCCAGGCCAGCGAGTTCGCCGGGTGGGTGGCCCGGGTGTGCGTCATCAGCCCGGCGATGCCGTAGCCGGCCACCGCCAAACCCGTGAGCGCGGCGAGCCCGCGCGCGGCGAACCCGCGCGCGAGCCGGCGCAGGATCCGGCCACGGTCGGTGCCGTTCACACCATCACCACCCGGTGCACCCATTTCGTCTGCAGGACCCCCGGCCGGTTGGGCGCGATCAGCCGCGCCGGGTAGCCGTGGTCGAGGTGGAGAACCTCGCCGCCGAGCCGGGTGGCCAGCAGCGTCGCCGGATCCCGGGCGTGCGTCGGCCCGACCTCACTGGTCCGGTAGCCCCCCCGGGATTCCAGGGACTCCACCCGCACGCCGGCGTCCGCCGGGATGCCGGCCCGGTCGAGCAGGTCGGTCAGGCGCACACCGGTCCACGTCGCGTCCGCCGCCCAGCCCTCCACGCAGGTGATCGGAAGCCGCACGGTGGTGCGGCTCCACGCGTTCAGCTCGGCCAGCGACAGGGAGAACGGCCGGGGCCCGACGACGGTGAGCCGGTAGCCGGGGTCCCGGGCGACGACGAGCACGCGGGCCGCGGCCGCCGTCCGGTTGACCGGTAGCCGTTGCGGCCCCACACCGGGTTTGCGGGGCGCCAGCAGGACGGTGTCACCGAGCCCGGGAACGAACTGCCCGGCCGTCGTCGCCGTGATCACACCGGCGGCGGTGCCCACCGCCAGGCCGAACCCGCGTCTGGACAGTCCGTCGCCGGCGGGCTCGGGGCGGCTGACCCGGTCGGTCAACTGTGCCCGCGCCGCCCGGCCGCGGCCGACGTTGGCCCGGACGACGGCGAACTTCGCCGCGATGTGCACGACCAGCGCGCCGATCGTGATCCAGGCGACCCAGTAGTGCGTGACGGTGAAGAAGAACCGGAACGGATACCACTGGGCGATGTTCGCGACGCCGGTCGCGAGCTGGAAGACCGCACCGGCGATCAGCGGCACGATCGAGATCCGTTCCAGCGCGTGCGCGACGGTCCGCACCGGCGGCCACTCCCACAGCCGCGGATAGACCGTCCACAGCTTCGCCAGCAGCAGCGGCACACTCGCCAGCCCGGTCGTGACGTGCAGCCCCTGGGTCAGCCGGTAGAACCAGACCGGCCGTGACCACCAGTGCAGCCAGCTCGGCGGATGCTGCATGAAGTGCGAGACGAGCCCGGTGGCGAACGCCGTCCCGAACGTGACACCGAGCCAGATCCCGAGCAGCGACGCCATCCGCGGATCGTGCAGGCGGCTGCTGAAGGCTCCGGGGCGGAACGGTCCGCGGCGCAACCGCTCGGGCGAAGTGGGCGACGTCCTGACGCGTGGTTCCACGCACGGACAGTAAGGGGACGGATCCCGCGAGATCCCTGATCGTCTCCTTACGATTCGCGGATGTCCCGGGCGGCACCGTCTCTGGACGGTCCTGAGGCGGCAGGCTCGCCCCATGGTCGCCAGTTCCCGCGTCACCCGCCGTGACACCACGCGCGACGAGCTCTCGGCGCGCGCCCACGCGCGCGGGCCGCGATCCAGCCGCCTGCGGTTGTCCGGGGCGGGTGTTCTGCTGGCCGGCGTCCTGGGCCTCGAAGTCGCGGTGATGACGCGGCCGGGGCCGCTGCCCGGCGGGCCGGCTGTTCTCTACCTCGTCCTCGGCTGGTGGGCGGTGGCCCTGGCCGCGGTCGCCGTGCTGGCGCGGATGGCGCCGGGGCGCGCCCTGACCGTGTTGCTGCTGGTCGGTGCCGTGGCGGTGCACGCCCTGGCGCTCACGTCCGGCCCGCGCATGAGCGACGACCTCTACCGCTACGCCTGGGACGGAAAAGTGTCCAGCGCGGGCATCGACCCGTATCGCCACGCCACCGACTCCAGGGAACTGGCACCGCTGCGGGACCGCTGGCTGTGGCCCGATCCAGCGGGCTGCGCCGACCTCGGACGCCGCCCCGGGTGCACGAGGATCAACTATCCGACGGCCCACACGATCTACCCGCCGGTCGCCCAGGCCTACTTCGCGGCCGTGCACTACCTGCCCGGTCCACCCCGGGAGAACAAGATCCAGATGTACGCCGCCGTGCTGTCGCTGCTGCTGACCCTCCTGCTGATCCGGGTGCTTCCCCTGTTCGGCCACCCCCCGGGCCTGGCCGCCGTCTACGCCTGGGGGCCGGCGGCCGGACTCGACGTCGGCATGGACGCCCATGTCGACGTGCTCGCCGTACTCGCCGTCGTCGCCGGGCTGGCGCTGCTCGCCCGAGCGCGGGCCGGGCCGATCGACGGGGGAGGAGCCCCAGCCGGGACCGGTCCCCCGGCGGGCGGCGGCGCGGGCGACCGGGAGCGAGACGACGCGCGGACGTTCCGGTCGCGTCCGTCGCGGCGGGTCGCGGTCGCGGCCGGGGCACTGCTGGGAGCCGCCGTGGCGGTCAAGCTCTACCCCGCGCTCCTGCTGCCCGCCGCCGCGCGGCGCCGCCCCGTCGTCATCGGTGCGGCCGCCGCGGTCGTCGGTCTGTCCTACCTGCCGCATGTCGCCGTGGTCGGCACCGACGTGCTGGGATTCCTGCCCCAGTACCTGTCGGTCGAGGGCTACGCGGAAGGACACCGTTTCCTGCTGCTCGGCCTGGTGGGCCTGACCGGGACGGCGACGAAGACGGCCGCCGCGCTGATGATCGCCGCGACGGCCCTCGCGGTGTGGCGCACCGACCCGACCCGGATACCCGTGGAACGCGCGGCCCTGTGGCTGGTCGGGACGGCCTTTCTCGTCGCCACGCCGGCCCAGCCCTGGTACGCGGTGCTGCTCGCCGTGCTGGCCGTGCTCGCCGGCCGCCTCGAATGGATCGCGGTCGCCATCGGGCCGTACGTGCTGTACATGGCTCTCTTCCGGAACCTGGTCATCTCCGACACCTACGCCCGACCCGGTGGATATGTCCTGGGCGCCGCCGCCGTCGCGCTCACCGCGGGGGTTCGCTGGGCCAGAGGGCGTTGGAGAACCTCTGCGCGAGCCGGAACGTAATCGCCATCGCGCCCCGACCGCCGACTCTGCCGACCCTGGGCCGGATCGTCGTCCTCGACGGCGATCACATCGTTTGACAGGGCACACACGAGGACCTGCTTGCGCTGGGCGGGCGACCAGCACCTGTGGTGCCGGTAGAGCGGCGGCCTGATCGGCTCCATCGACCCGGTCAGTTCCGGGCTGCCCACCGAGACCGCTCCGAACCCGAAAAACAACACACAAAAAACTTCTCCCCGGAAACCGCGGTTTCCGGGGAGAAGTGATTTCTAGTAGCGGGGACAGGATTTGAACCTGTGACCTCTGGGTTATGAGCCCAGCGAGCTACCGAGCTGCTCCACCCCGCGTCGTATCTTTTACTATACAGGGGCACTGAGGTCAGATGTCAAACGAGTGGGCCGACTGGTTTTTCGGCCACCGCGGTCGGCCCGGTACCTCGTGCTCCCCTGTCCTGCCGCGCCTGGGTGCATCGCCACCTCGGCGTCCCCTGCCTATCGGCACCCGGCCTGCCCGCCGGCTGGTGGGACCTCTGGCGCTACATCGACAACGATCCCATCGTGCTGGTCACGCCCGAGCCCTGCTCGCCAGCTCACAGGGAGGACAGACGTCCTACCTCGACGCCGACTTCTCCGACCCGGAGGCGATCCGGCCCTCCCTGGAGCTGCGTCCGAAGAACGGGTCTCACCTCACTCCCGGGTTTCGCGGGGTTCGGATCGGTCCTCGTCCGGGGAGTGAACGACCTCTCCGTCCCGGATCTCGCCCCGCCAGGAGCCGGTGGCCTCCCCACTGAACATGACGAAGCGGCGGAAGTGCTTCAGATCCAGCCGGGCCCGTCGCCCACCGGCGCGCCAGAGGTTGCCGGTCTTCTCCATGAATCCGCTGGGGTAGTACTCCATCGCCAGCAGCACGCGCGTCAGGTCGTCGGCGAGCGGGTGGAAGGTGACGGCGCCCTTGACCGAGCCCTTCGCTCCCTCGGATGTCCAGACGATCCGGCGGTCGGGGATCTGCTCGGTGACCTTCGCCTGCCAGCTGCGCCGGGACTTGAAAACCTTGACCCGCCAGTTCTGCTCGGTCTCGCTCTTGGCCTCGACCGCCTCGACGCCTTTCATGAACTTGGCGAACTCGGGGTACTGCGTCCACTGGTCGTAGGCGACCGACACCGGTACGCCGATGTCCACCGACTCCTCGATGTTCATCGCCTTGGGCGGCCCGCTCTTCCCACCGGCCTTTCCCTTGGCCGCGCCGAAGACCCCCTTCACCTTGTCCTTGACGTTCGACATGATCGTCCCGGCCGCCGCCTTCAGCGGAGACTGGCCCTCGACCAGTCTCCCGGCGCCCTCGGCGAGCGACGAGATCCGCCCGCCGGAGTCGCTGAGACCGTTGAGTTTGTCCGTGCTGGAGGTGAGTCGCTCACTGACCCGCCCGACCAGCCGGCTGCCGCCCGCCTTCGCCAGGTCTCCCGCCTGGTCGGCGAGCTTCTTGCTCGCCGGACTGCGCAGGAGGGTGCCGATCAGGCTGCGCGGTTGCTCCGTCGTCCGGGTCATCGCGCACCTCCACCGGTGGATCCCCGCGCCGCCCGCTCGAGTGGTTCGCGGCCGGTGTCCCGGCGCGGTCCGGCGGACCTGTCCGGGACCCGCCGCTCGGCGGCGGGCTCCGTCCCGCCCTCGTCGCTGTCGTCCTGATCGGCCGCGCGGCCCGCTTCCGTCCTGTCGTGGCCGGTGGCGTTCTGTGTTTCAGCGTGGTCCTCGTCTACCGGGCCGTCGCCGCCCGGGCCACGTTCGTCGGCGCGTTCCGAGGACGGCCGACCGCCGCCTTCGCGATCACGGGGCTTGCCGGGCGTCACAGCACCGACGAGGCCTTCGACGCCTTCGGTGGCGGCCTCGGCTCCCTCCCGGACGACCTTCTCCGAGTCCCGGACGACCTTCTCTGAGTCCCGGACGACCTTCTCCGAGTCGCCCAGCGTCGCCGTCAGCCGTTCCGTGCGCTTGGTCAGCGCATCGGAGAGTCGACCGATCTGGGCCTCGTACACCGCCACCGCGGCGCGCCGGCCGGCTTCCGTGGCCGGCCCCCTGATCTGGTTGATCAGCTGTTCGCCGTCCGCGGAGCGCAACAGCCGGACCACCTGGTCGCGCACGACGTCCTTCGCGTGATAGTTGCGACCGGAGATCCACAGCCCCAGGCCGATGGCTGCCTTGGCCTTTTTCGTCCGGCCGAGGACATAACCTCCCGCGAGCGCCAGGGCACATTTGATGTTGATCATCGAGGCTCCTCTCTCTCCCGGGCCTTGCTCGGTCAGCCGGCCCCGGTTCTGTCCTCGCCCCAGCCCCATCGGCCCGACCCGCCGAAGGAGCCACCGTCCGCGGCGGCCTCGCGGGCTTCGGTGAGTACTCGGGCGGGGAACTCGACGAAGTCGACCGCGGGCAGCGGCCCGACGTACTCGACGGTCAGGTGCGGACGGGTCACCCGGATCCGCTCCACAGCGGCGTCGAAGTCGGCCAGTGCGTCGGCGGGGACGAGGAACGCCCAGCTGAGAGCGGGATCCTCCGGCCCCCCGTGGTGCCTGCGTGGCCGGTCCGCGTGTGCCAGCGGGCGCAGCTCGTCCAGAATCGCCCGTGCCTGTTCCGTGCGGCGCGCGACGACGAGTTCCGCGATCTGTTGCCCCAGCTGGATCCGGCCGTCCAGGTCCTTCGGGGGCGGGGCGTGGGCCAGCGAGGTGGCGGCCACCACCTCCGCGAGCTCGGTCTGTTCCGTCTCTTCGACGTCGACATGCAGCTCGACCAGACCGTCGATCGCGTCCAGCTGCTCGGGAAGGCTGTCACGGACCGGTTCGAGTACCTCCGTCCGGACGGCGCCGTCGTCCGGCGCTACCGTTCCCAGCCGTACCGGCAGCACCGGGCCGTCGACGAGCAGCCGCTGGAGGATCTCCAGGTGTCGGACGGCCTCCTGTTCTCCGAGCTCGCCGATGTCCGCCGTCCCGCTGACGACCGCGGCGAGGGGGCCTGAACGCACCAGCCGCAGTGGCGCGCGCGGATGGCCGATGCCGAGCGCCGCGTCCGGGTCCGCGTCCGGGTCCGGGAGGGGATGGTCTGCCCGGACGATTCCGTACAGCACGACAGGCATGCCTCACCCCTCCCGGCCCCCGCGGCGCTCGGCGGGCGCGAACCGCTCGGCAGGCATCCCGCGCCTGTCCTGGCCGGAGGAGGACGATCCGCGCAGCGCCTCGGCGACGTCCTCGGCGGTTTCCTTGATCCCGCCCAGGGCTCCCTTGACGCGGTGCCGGGACGAGCTGTCGGTGACCTCGCGCATGAGCCCCGGCAGCCCTGCCACCTGTTCTTTGGGCTGGATGTCCAACCGGTTCACGGCTTCGGCGAACCGGAGGTAGGTGTCGACGCTGGCGATCACGATGCGCGCGTCGATGGTGAGGATCTCGATGCCCACCAGGGCGACGCGCACGTAGGCGTCGATGACGATGCCCTTGTCGAGTACGACGTCGAGGACGTCGGCGAGTCCACTCGGCCTGGGCGCCCGTCCCATGGGATAGCTGGCGACGGTCATGGCGCTGTCCTCGCCTTCTCCTGGAGGTCCGGCCTTCGGACGGTTGCCCTGGGCCCACCCGTCTCCGGGACGGCTGATCTGGTTCTGGTGTTGTCCCGCTCGTCGTCCGCGGCCAGGAGCCGGCCGGCACGCGCGAAGGCGGCTTCGGTCTCCTGCGCCGACAGGCCCAGCGACTCACGGACCTGTACCAGGCTGGCGCGAATCTCCAGCAGCGCGTGGCCGAGGTCGTCGATCTGCGCGGCGGTCAGCCCCCCGCCCTCCATCCGGCGGATGGCCTGTCGTTCCAGCACCTCGCGTAGCAGTTCCAGGACGACCACCACGAGCTGGCCAAGCCCGCGCCCCACGTCCTGCGGGTCCGCGTCGAGCCGCAGGCGCCGGTCGTCATCGCGCCCGACGGTCGTCATGGCCAGACCTCGCCGGTTCCCTCGAGCGCGGTCTGGACGCCTACCAGAAGCAGGCGAAGATCGATCCTCAGGAGGTCCACGCCGGCGAGGGCGACGACCACGTCGCCGCTGACGACCGCGCCGGTGTCGACCAGCCTGTCCAGCAGGTCCGCGAGCGGCTGAGCCGAGTCGCGGGCGGGCCGCCCTCCCGGGCGGTCCCCCGGCCGCCGCCGGGTACCGTCGACGCCACCGCCCCGGTACCGCGGTGTCGGGACGAATCTTTGATCAGTCACGCTCCTCACCCGGTTCGAACTCTGGATCGTCACCCGGCCGATCCCCGGTCGGGACGGAGAACCGGACGGGCGCCGCTTCCGCCGCGACGCGGGTCGTCCCCGCGCGGGTCGCTGTCGCGGGGGTCGCTGTCGCGCGGGGCGCTTCCGTCGGGCCCGCCTCGGCGGAACCCGACCCGCGGTCGGAGCCGCTCCCGCCGTCCCCGCCCAGTGTCAGCTGGACGAAGGAGTAGGGCGGCCACGGCCCGGTCACCGCGGCGACGTACCCGGCCTCCTCCAGCGGCGGACCCAGCCGCTCCGCCGTGTCGAGAAATCCCTCCTCTTCGTCGCGGTCGACGAGGTAAGCGCAGTCGAAGACCCTGTCCGGCCGGCCAGGACGGCGGGCCACGTCACGCGCGTGGACGAGCAGCTCCCGGTGCGTCCACTCGACCAGCCGGGCTGTCTCCTCGCGTCGTCGCTCCTCCTCGCGCAGCTCGTCCCGGCGGGCCGAGAGGTACGCGGTGCCCGCACCCGGACGAGCGGTTTTCCCCGCCTGCGCGGCGCCCGCCGCGCGGGGCGGGCGCCGCGCAGGCGTGGCCCTGGTCGACTCGCCCGCGCCTGTGGACCGCGGGACGTCGCTCGTGGGGGATTCGGCCGGTCCCGCGGCGTCGATCCGGAATCCCCACTCGCGCGCGTCGCGGAGCGCGTCGAGGGCGCGCGGCAGCTCGGTGTGGGGATCGTCGAGGACGACGGCTGCCTGGCTCTCGCCGGGGAGGACGGTTCCGAACCGAAGCGGCAGCACGGGCGCGAGATCCTGCAGTTCCCGCAGGACCTGATCGTGGCCGCGGGCCAGGGTGGCGAGACGTCCCGTCTCCGACAGGTCCTCCTCGACGTCTCGCAGCAGCCCCGGGTCGATGGTCGAGACCACGAGCGCGGCCTGGCCGCGAGTGACGGCACGGACAGTAGTCCCCTCGGTGAGGCCTGGCAGTCCCGAAACGTCGGTACCGGCGGGGACGATCCCATAGGCGTAGAGCACCTGGGCGCGCTCGACGCCCCCGGGCGACCGCCCCTCGCGGCCGCCCGGCCCGGGGCCGTCGTGGCCGGCTGGCACCGGGCCGTCGCGGTGGGCCCGGCGGTGCTCACCGCGCTCCCGCCGGCCCGCTCCCGCCGGCCCGCTCCCGCCGGCGAGGAGCCCGCCGGCGAGGAGCCCGTCGCGCTCGCCACCCCCCGCTCGCGGGCGGCTCTGGTGATCTCCCGCGCCAGGAGTCGGGCGAGTCGCCCACGCACGGCTTCGCGGGCCTCAGCCACAGCATCGTCCAGGACGCCCGGCGCGAGCTGGACCGCCAGTTCGTCGAGGCTGCCGAAGTCAGCGTCTTCCGGGGCCACCGTCATGCCTCCGTTCCGCGTCCTGTGCCCAGAACGGCCGTGCCTCGTCGCGGCGGGCGGCAACGTCCACCGGGGCTCCGGTGGACGGCTCTGCCCCGGATTCGACCGCGGCCGCCTCCCGTCCCGGAAGGCGCTCCCGCACCGAGCTCTCGAGAACGGCGAGTCTGGAGCGCAGTTCCTCGTTCTCCGCATGGAGCGCCCGCATGGTGTCGTCGCGTAGTTCCCGCTCCTTCTCCTGCTGCAGCGATCGCGCCTCACGGCTGTAGAAGGGGTCGGTGGTCCACCAGTCCAGACCCATTTCGCGCGCGGTGTCGGCTGATGCGATGAAAAGCCGCAGTTTGAGCGTGAGTAGCTCGACGTCGAGAACGCTGATGACGATGTCGCCGACGATCACGACTCCCTTGTCGAGAACTCTCTCCAGCACATCGGCGAGAGAGTCCGAGCGCGGCCCGCTCAACGCGCGTAACCGAGGGGGACCGGCAAGAGAACCGCGATCGACCGTCATGGCTCACGTTCTTCCGAATTCCGCCGTGCCGAGTCTCCGGCTTATCGACCCGTCTCGGACGTGCTACGTGCCACGTGCTCAGTCGGTGGCGCCGCGCACGAACCTCCGCAGCCGCTCATAACCCACCAGGCAGCCCCTCTCGTCGACGTCGAGCCGGTAGGTGGCGAGCACGCTGGTCGTCGACGGGATGCGCTCCAGCTCGGTGATATCGACCAGTAACGACCATCCGGAGTCCGTCCGGCGTGCCCCGGTGACCCGCTCGGGATCCTGCCCCACGAGAGTTCCGAACTCCGCCAGTGAACGGCTGACGACAGCGGCGAGTCCGTCATTTCCGGCCATCTGCCGCGTTCGTCCTTCGTCATCGGCCGAATCGTCGTGTGGCATGACACCTACATGTGGTCTGTCGGCCGCTTCTCGGGTTCATGGTGGCGGCCGACGAGAATTCCTCCGTGTGGCCGCAATGCCCAGCGGAAGCCGCCGCAAACCGGCGGCCCGTGAGGGATTCCTCCTCCGGATACTGGCCGGATTATCCTTGGATGGCGGTTCGGGCGTTTCCCGAGGTTCGGGTGTTTCCTGCCCCCGTGCCGCGAGTGCGGCCCGCGGCTCTGGCCCCCTTCGGGGCGGTGCCGGCCCGGATCGGTGAACGGGGACGCGGCTACCTCATGCCCACTTTCGGTGAGATCTCGGAGGAGGCCGGACGGGCGGCGACGTCGCTCTGCTCCGGCAGGGCCGGCCGCCGCCCCGCGCGACCACACTTCCGCCGACCCGGGTCAGGAGCACCGATATGCCGTCGATTATGCCGTCGATCAACGGTGAGGGTCTGCGCACGGCATCACGGCATCAGGTGCGCCTCGGCCGCCGGGGCCGAAACCCGGCCAGCCGGGCCGGATGAGGGGCCCGATGCCGGGTAGGGCATCGACGGTTGGGGACGACCACACCGGGATGAGGGACATCTCATGCGTGCACTGGTGTATCAGGGGCCGTGGCAGGTAACCGTCGAACAGGTGCCGGACGCCCGGATCGGGGGCCGACGGACGTGCTCGCGCGGATCACCCTCATCGCCGCCGGAAAGGCCACCCGTCGTTCCTGGTCTCCCACAACCTGGGACTCGCGGACGCGCCCGATGCCTACCGCCACCTCGACGACCGCGAGGACGGCTGGACCAAGGTCGTTCTCAATCCGACCCGCGGCTGACGGACCGACGGAAAGGAACGGACCGACGGAAAGGAACGGACTGAGGGAAAGGAACGGACTGACGGAAAGGAGAAAAAGATGCGGGTCGGCTACAAGCTGGCGACCGAGGCTTTCGGTCCCAGGGAGATCATTCGTCAGGCGGTCGCGGCTGAGGAGGCCGGCTTCGACTTCGTGGAGCTGAGCGACCACTTCCACCCGTGGTTGGACAACCAGGGGCATTCGGCGTTCACGTGGACGATGCTCGGTTCGATCGCCGAGCGCACCGACCGGGTCGGGCTGGTGACCGGCGTGACGTGCCCGACGATCCGGTACCACCCGGCGGTGGTCGCGCAGGCGGCGGCGACCGTCGCCCTCGTGTCCGACGGTCGTTTCACACTGGGGCTGGGGTCGGGGGAACGCCTCAACGAACATGTCGTCGGGCGTGGGTTCCCCGCCGTGGCCAGGCGGCACGCGATGCTGCGGGAAGCCGTCGAGATCATCCGGCTGCTGTGGCGGGGTGGGTACCAGTCCTATGACGGGCGTTACCTCCAGTTGGAGGACGCGCGGGTGTTCGATCTGCCTGACCCGCTGCCGGAGATCGCCGTAGCCGCCAGCGGCGGGCCGTCGGTTCGGTTGGCCGCCGAGTGCGGCGGTGCCCTGTTCGCCACCGAGCCGAAGTCCGGGATCGTCGACGGCTATGTGGCCGCGGGCGGGAGGGGGGCGCGCTACGCCGAGGTTCCGCTGGCCTACGCGGTGGACGAGGCGACGGCGGCCAAGGCGGTACACGCGACCAACCGATGGGCGCTGACCGGCTGGAAGGTCATGAGCGAGCTGCCCAACCCGGTCAACTTCGCCGCCGCGACGACGACGGTCACCGAGGAGGACGTGCGAGGCCGGTTCGCCTGCGGCCCCGACCCGGCACGGCATCTGGCAGCCGCCCGCGAGTTCACCGACTCCGGCTTCGACCACCTGGTCCTGATGAACGCCGGCCCCGACCCGGACGGCTTCTTCGACTTCTTCCGCTCGACGTTGGCGTCGCCGCTGCGGGCCCTGGCCACGACCGCCTAACGGCCGTCGTCCCGGCGGCCGCGCAGCCGGAGGGCCGCCGGGACGACGGCCCACAGGATCACCAGCAGCGCGAGAGCCGCGGTACCGGCGGCGATCGCGGCCGTACGTCCTTCGACGACGTCGAAGATCAGTGCCACGACGCCGGCGAGGGCCAGCGCGAGCAGGGCGAGACCCACCTGGGCGACCCGGCTCGCGACGCGGACCAGAGTCCCCTTCTCCCGGCGGCCGAACACGGCTCGGTGAATGCTGACCGGCATCACGAGCAGTCCGGTGGCACCAGCCGACAGCAGGACGATGACCAGGTACAGCGAACGCTGCTCGTGGTTCAGCGTCGTGAACCGCTGCTGGAACGGCAGTGAAAGGAGGAACGCGGTCAGCAGCTGCACACCGGTCTGCGCTACGCGCAACTCCTGAAGCAGCTCGCCCCAGTTACGGTCGGTCCGTTCGGCCGGGGTCTCGTCGCGGGCTCGCTCGGCGGCGGCCCCGTCAGGTGCCCCGTCCTCCGTCATCGCCGCACAGTACCTCCCTCTTCGGGTACCTGACGGCGATCCACGTCAGTTTTTCGCGCCGGGGCGAAGCTGGGTGAACTTGTCCTTCGCGCCCTGGCGGACGAAGCCCCGGACGTTCTCGTCACCGTGCAGGACGGCCTTGGCGGTGCTGACCGGCTGGTCGAACGTGGCATGCGGGGGGATCGGGAGAACGTCGGGGTCACGGCGGATGTCGAGGACGGCCGGTCGGTCGGCGGTCAGCGCCTCGTCCCAGGCCGGTCCGATCGCGTCCGGCACGCCCGGGCCCATGGCCGCCGGCGTGCCCGACAACGACCCGCGCATGTCGCCGCGGAACCGCAGGTGGCGGGCGTACCGGTTGTCGGCGCTGCCCGAGACAGGCGTCGAGGGCAAAACGCGCGCCTGATCGACGGTGCCTCTCGCGGATCTCCGAAGGTCGGACCTGCCCGCCGCTGCCGTCCGTGCCGCGATCCCGTGCCCTGAACGGCCGCGGAGAGACACCGCGGAGAGACACCGCGGTGAGCCGACGTCTGAGCGCGAGACGGCAGAAGCCGGCACGGAAGAGGATTTGTAGGCTCCGAGCTGGCAAAAACCAGATTATGGTTGCGAGCTGGAAACGGCGTCGGCGTCGGCGTGGCGCGGAGCCGATGCTGGGCACCGGCCCGGACGAGGCGGTCCGGGCGGCGGAGCCGGACCGGCTCACCGAGCTGCGGCCCCGCTCCTGGTTCATGGCGCTGCGGCGCACGGCCAAGGAGTTCCAGGTCGACGAGCTGCCGGACCGCGCGGCCGCACTGACCTACTACGGCGTTCTGGCGATCTTCCCCGCGCTGCTGGTTCTGGTGTCGCTGCTCGGCGTGGTCGGGAGGTCCGCGACCGACAGCATCCTGAGCAACATGGAGCAGCTCACCCCCGGTTCCGCCCGGGACATTCTGCGCAACGCGGTGAACGGAATCCGTGACACCGCCGGTGCCGGCGGCGTCCTGGCCGTTGTCGGTCTGGCCGGGGCGCTGTGGTCCGCGTCCGGTTACATCGCCGCGTTCATCCGTGCCGCCAATGTCGTTTACGACATTCCCGAGGGACGTCCGGTGTGGAAGGTCCTGCCGCTGCGACTGGCGGTGACGGTGATGCTCATGGTGCTGCTCGCGGCGAGCGCGGTCATCGTCGTCTTCTCCGGCGGTCTCGCGGATCAGGCGGGCAAGGCGCTCGGCCTCGGCGGGGCGGCGTTGACCGCCTGGTCATACGCGAAGTGGCCGGTGCTGGTCCTGCTGGTGATCATCATGATCGCTCTGCTGTACTGGTCGGCGCCCAACGTGCGGGTGCGTGGCTTTCGCTGGCTGACTCCAGGCAGCGTCCTCGCCGTCGTCATCTGGCTCGCGGCGTCCGCTGGTTTCGCGTTGTACGTGGCGAATTCCGGGTCGTACAACAAGACCTACGGGACTCTCGCCGGAGTCATCATCTTCCTGGTCTGGCTGTGGCTGTCCAATCTGGCGATCCTGCTCGGTCTGGAGTTCGACGCCGAGATCGCCCGGGAACGTGCCGTCGCCGGTGGCCTGCCGGCGGACGAGGAGCCCTACGCGGAGCCCCGCGACACCCGCACCTGGCCACACTCCCCAACCGGCACGGAAGATCGGCCTGACACCCGGGAGCCGGCCTGACACCCGGGAGTGGGCCTCATGGGCGGAAACAGTCCTGAAACCGGCCCGCCGGGCAGGAGTCAGCGACCGAGGATCTCCCGCAGCCGACGGGCGTTGTCGACGGCGTGCCCACCGCCGTCGTTGTTGAAGTAGACGTAGGTCTCGTGGCCGGCTTCCAGCCATTCACCCACCCGGTCCGCCCACCAGCGGAGGTCGTGCTCGCTGTAGGAGCCGCCGTACAGATTCCGCCGGTCGGGGCCGTGCAGCCGGACGTAGACGAACGGGGCCGTCGCCCGCAGAACGCAGGGCAGGTCGGCCCCGCTCATCACGCAGTACGCCGCCTGACGCCGACCCAGGATCTCGAACACCGGCTCGTCATGCCAGCTGGGGTGCCGGAACTCCACGGCCACCCGCATCCACCGGGGGAGCCGGCCGAGGAAGTACTCCAGCCGCGCGTCGTCACGGGCCTGGCCGGGGGCCAGCTGCACCAGGAGTACGGCCCGCCGGTCAGCCAGCTCGTGCCAGCCGGCGGCGATCCGGTCGACCCAGATCTCCGGTTCCCGCAGGCGTTTCCCGTGGGTGAGCCCGCGTGCCGCCTTCACGGAGAGCCGGAATCCTTCGGGGAGCCGTGAGCGCAGCCGCTGGAAGGCGGCGTTCGACGGCCAGCGGTAGAAGCTGGCGTTGAGCTCCACGGTCTCGAAGGCCCGGGTGTAGATCTCCAGGCGTCGACGCGCCGGTGTGCCGGGCGGGTACAGCACGCCGGTCCAGTGGTCGTAACTCCAGCCAGACGTACCGATGTGCGCCCGCGCACCCATACCGCTTCCTTTCTTCTCCTCGGCTCTCAGCGCGGTCGGTCTCCGGCGGCGGCGGTGGCCCATGGCCGCGTAGCCGGCCGCGGACCAGGTCGCCGGCCTGGTGACGCCCGGTCGATCAGCTCGCGGATGCGGGCGCTGACCGCGTTGGGGCGTTCCAGGATCACCGCGTGGCCGGCTCCCGCCTCGACGGACAGCTCCGCGGCCGGCACGGCCTCGGCCAGCGCCTGGCTGTGCTCCAGGGGGGTCATGAGGTCGGCGTCGCCGACGAGAAGCAGCGTGGGGACGTCTCGCAGCACACCCGCCGCCGCCAGCCGGTCGTGGTCGAGCAGCGTGCGCAGGAACGCGCCGACCACGGGCATCGGCGTGTCCGCGATCATCTTCTCGAGGCGGTCGACCACGTCGTCCGGGACGCGCGTCGTGCCGAAACCGAGTCGTCGGGTGAGCGCCCTCGACAGGCGGCTGCCACGCCAGCGGGACCGTTCCAGCACGGACGGGGAGTGCCGCATCGCGGCGGCCACACCGGGCAGCGCCCGGCGCGCCGCGGTGGCGACCAGGGCCGGCAGCCCGAGCAGTGACCGGGCCAGCCCACCCGCGCTCGTGGACAGCAGGGCCACGGCGACGATCCGGTCACCGAACAGCTCCGGGTGCGTTTCGGCCAGCCCGAGGATGGTCATCCCGCCCATCGAATGACCGACCAGGGCGATCGGGCCGGTCGGCACCCGGTCGTCGAGGACCCGGAGCAGGTCGTCGGCGAGCTGCGCGAGGGTGCAGTGCCCGGCGTCCGACGGGCCCGACCGGCCGTGCGCGCGCTGGTCATAGCAGACCGTGCGCCCCAGGTCGGCGAGGTTCTGGCGCGGGGCGGACCAGGCGTCCGCGGTCATGCAGAAGCCGTGCACGAACACGAGGGTCAGCGCCGCGTCGGGCGGCCCGTTCTCGGTGACATGTAGGGGCACCCCGTCGGAGGCGATCACCGTGGTCACCCGCGGGCTGGACGGAGCGACCCGGGATGGTCCGACCGCCGGGCGTCGCGCCCGCCCTGGACACCGTGCCCCGCGGGCAGCGGAGAGCCGCACGTCGGACAGGACGGCGGCCCTGCGCGCGTCTCGGGTGACGAGGCCCACGGTCCCCCCTTTTCGTCTGCCGACAAAGCCCCTTGTGCCCCTTATGACGGCTGATAAGCGATCAGGTCTGGTGACGGAACGACCGGAGGGCGCGGCGAAATTCAGGCGAGAACCCTCCGGCGCGCCTACGCCGGTCCCCACGGGTGCACGTCTCGTCGCGCGGCGCTGCTGTGCCACGGCCCTGTTGTGCTGGTGAGGTCACATGTTCCACGGACATGTCTTGATCGGGCGACAGTCTCGTTTCGGACGGTGTCGCTGTGCGACGATGGTCCCCGCGCGCGGGGGACTGGATGTGCGCACGGGATGTTGTGGAGATACCTGCCTGATGGCTGCCGCCGCGCCGAGTCGTCCCTACGATGTCCTCCTCGCCGAGGACGATCCCGGTGACGCGATGCTCGTGGCCGAGGCGTTCCTCGCCCGGGGGCTCGGGCAGACCCTGCATACCGTCGGTGACGGTGTTGAGGCGCTGAAATACCTCCGTGATCCGGCCCACCGGCGGCCCGATCTGATCATCCTGGATCTGAACATGCCGCGGATGGACGGCCGGGAGGCCCTCGCCGCGATCAAGGCCGATCCGGCGCTGCGGGGCATCCCCGTGGTGGTGCTCACGACCTCGGACGCGCCGAGTGACGTGGCGAGCAGTTACGACCTGCACGCCAACGCCTACGTCTGCAAACCCCAGGATCTCGACGCCTTCCTGCGCGCGGTCCAGTCCATCGACGACTTCTACCTTGATCTGGTCCGGCTCGCCGGGCATTGACCGTGCCGGCCCGCCGTCCGTAACGCCTGTGTTGTCCCGTAGCGTCGGCGGTGCGGTCCGAGGCGAGGATGACGCGGTGGAGGTAGCGGTGTCGGGGCAGGCCGTATCCGGTGAGGCGGGCAGGACGGAAACTCGGGCACCGACGAACCGTGCCGGTCTGACGAAGACATCCAAATGGACGACCGGCCGGTGGTTGTCGGCCGGGGTGGGCGCCACGCTGGTCGTTCTGATCGCGCTCGGGGTGCTGGGGACGTGGTTGCTGACGCACGCGACCTCGGTGAACAGCCGGCTGGTCGACCGCAGCACGCCGGCGTTGATCGCGGGGGTGCGGCTGGACGCGGCGTTGGTGAGTCAGGAGACCGGAGTCCGTGGTTACGGGATGACCGGGCGCACCGAGTTTCTCGAGCCGTACCGTCTCGGGATCCGTGCGCAGGACGACGCGGTGCGCGAACTGCGCCGGCTGCTGGCGGCCGACGGTGACCCGACGCCCACCCTCGACACGCTCCTGGAACGCGCCGGTACGTGGCGCCGTACGTATGCCGACACGGTCGTCGCCACGCCGCCGGGGGCGCCGGTGGCGTTCGCGACGGAGCGGGCCGGCGTCGGCAAGTCGGCGTTCGACGCGTTGCGCGCGGCGAGCGGCGCGTTGCAGGACCACCTGACCACCTCCCGTCTGCAGGCACGTTCTGATCTGATCCGCGTGCGGACCCAGCGGAACTGGACCTTCGGCGCGATCGCGGCCGTGATCCTCGCGGTCGCGCTCCTGATGTTCGTCGGACTGCGGCGGGCGGTGTCGAGCCCGCTCGGGCGGCTCGCCGACGACGCCGAGCGGGTCGCGGCGGGGGATTTCGACCATGCGATCCGCAGCAGTGGCCCGGCGGACATCCAGGCGCTGGCGGCGACGGTGGAGCTGATGCGCAGCCGGCTCGTCGACGCCCTGGACGCCTCCGAACAGGCGCGCCGCCGCATCGACGCCCAGGCCGAGGACCTGCGCAGGTCCAACACCGACCTGGAGCAGTTCGCCTACGTCGCCTCCCATGACCTGCAGGAACCACTACGCAAGGTCGTCAGCTTCTGTCAGCTTCTCCAGCGTCGCTACACCGGTCAGCTCGACGACCGCGCCGACCAGTACATCGGCTTCGTGATCGACGGCGCGACCCGGATGCAGAAACTGATCCAGGACCTGCTCGCCTTCTCCCGGGTCGGCCGCGGGGACGAGCCCATGCGGGCCGTGGAGCTCGACCGGGTCTACGGCGGCGCGGCGGACAGCCTCGACCTCGCCGCCCGTGAGGCCGGGGCACGGTTGACCCGCGACCCGTTGCCCGCGGTGACCGGAAATGCCGCACAGCTGGAAATGCTGCTGACGAACCTGCTCGGCAACGCCATCAAGTTCCGCCACCCCGACCGGGCTCCGACCGTGCACGTCGGTGCTGATCGTGACGGTGATCTCTGGCGGATCACCGTGACCGACAACGGAATAGGAATCGAACCACAGTACGCTGACCGCGTTTTTGTCATTTTCCAGCGCCTGCACGCCCGGGACGAGTATCCCGGCACCGGTATCGGCCTCGCCATGTGCAAGAAGATCGTCGAGTACCACGGTGGACGGATAGGGATCGACGACCAGTACTCCGACGGCACCCGAATGTGGTTCACGCTCCCGGCGACCTGAAAAGGCCGCCGAGGGAGTGGCCCACGACGACAGGCGTATCGAGGCCGGCCTCCGTCACGGCCGTGTGCAGGCCCTGGCTGTCTCGTCCAGGTGGTAGGACTCCCACCGCGGCGAGCGCCCGTGCCCGGGCAGATCGAAGCGGGCGACACGCCTGCCGGGGCCGCTGGCCGTCAGTTCGCGAGGTGGCGGAGCCGCTGGTGCCGGTCATAGCTCAGGCCGTGCGGGAGAACCAGCGGCGGCCGGTCGGCGGCGGTGCCGTGGCTGTCACCGGCCGGACCGCCGAAGTACTCCTGGCCTACGTCGTCCATGTTCGTTTCCCATCCCGAGGCCTGACCTCGGCGGGCACCTTGTGTTCCCCGGCCGGGCCGATCGTGGCGATCGCTCCGGCCGGGAGCCGGCCGTCCGATGCGGACTCAGACGAGGGCGATGTCGTGGAGGTCGATGGCGATGGCGCAGCCGTCCGGGCCGGGAAGGGACCGATCCGGGTGCGGTCGGGCCTGCGGGGGTAGACCCGGCGGCGGGTGGGGAAGACGAGCCCCTCGAAGGTCCTGTGGCCGTCGGTGTAGTGCGCCACGGTGGCGTTCGCGTTGACGTCGACCGTGTAGTCGAGGCGGCGCAGCAGGCCGTCGGCGTCGAAGTAGAACACCTGCTCGGCGGTGTGGGTGGGAACGGTGGCGGGGAAGGTGACCTGCAGCCTGCGCCAGTGCTGGCCGTTCTCGTCCCACGGCTGGATCTCGCGGGACACCATGCCCGGGTGGGTCAGCAGATGCGGCGTGGTGAGGTAGTTCCACATCGCGTAGCCCAGGAAGTAGCCGACCTGAAGTCGGTCCCAGGGAGAGTAGAGGTCGTACCCGGCATAGGACGGGCGCGGGGTGTCCCGTTTCTCGACGAGGGAACCGTCCGCGCCGCGCAGCGTGACCCGGTCGTGGGTGAGGTCCGCGACCAGGGTGTGGTCGGGTGCCGTCCACGGCGTGAGAGCGGCGTTCCGGGTGGCGATGGCGATGGTCAGCGTTTCGTCGAGGAATGCGTCGGGAAAACCGCGTATCCCCCAGAACGGGCCGCCCACCGCCAGCCGTGCCGTCAGGGTGGAGATCTCTGCCCAGCGTTGCCGGCCGCCGTGTGCTTCAAGGACAGATTCGAGCAGCGGGTCCATGCCGCTTTTCCTTCCTCTTGGACGGTTCGCGTGCGCGCCTGGGCCCGGCGGGAGTGGGGACCTCAGCTGAAGGGCTGGTCGGCGTCGAGGAACCGGGCCGCCTGGCTGACGAACAGGTCGGGGTACTGGAAGATCGACCCGTGGCCGGAGTCGGGGTAGACGATGAGCTGGGCGTTCGGGAGGTGCTGGGCCAGGAGGTAGGAGTTGATCGTCGGGATCATGATGTCGCGGCGGCCGTTGACCACCAGGGTCGGCGCGGTGATCCGAGCTAGTGCCGCATCCGTGAAGGTTTGCCCGTTGTGAGGGCGCGCCGGGTCGGGTCCCGCAGAGGCCTGGCTGTCCGGCTGATGATCTGTGGTGTGGCGGAACGGGTGGGGGTCCGGGAGATCGATCCGGACGAGGGGCAGCGGCTGTTGCGGATCGTGCGCCGTTCGTCGGGGTCGGTGGTGACGTGGCGGCGGGCGCAGATGATCCTGCTCTCCGCGCAGGCCATGACCCCAGGCAAGATCGCGGAGGTGACGTTCACGTCCGAGGACCGGGTCCGCGACGTGATCCACA